>NZ_CP029145.1:628449-942674 GCF_003149515.1 Hymenobacter nivis | reverse complement strand
CGCGGTGGTGACGGCCACGCCGGCCCCCAAGTTTCAGGAAACCACCGAGTTTGGGGGCACCTACGTGGCCAACCTCGTGGGGCCCTTCGTGAACGTGCGCTTCAAAACCCGCAACCCCTTCGGCGGGGCCGAGGTGCTGGAGCTGGGCGTGCGCGTGGGCTTCGAGGGCCAGTTTAACCGCGCCACCGCCCAGTCCGAGTACACCACGCTGTTTGGGGCCACGGCGGCGCTGGTGCTGCCGCAGTTCCTGGTGCCGTTCCGCATCGGCCGCGACTTCTCGCGCTACAGCCCGCGCACGCGCTTCTCACTCTCCGACACCTACGTGAGCCGGCCCGAGTACACGCGCACCAACGTGGAACTGACCTACGACTACATCTGGCAGCGCTCGGCGTTTCACCAGTTCGTGATTTCGCCGGTGGTGCAGAACGTAGTGAATACCACGGCCATCAGCGGCGATTTTCAGTACCGGCTCGACTCGCTGCGCCGTTTCTACGGCTCGCCACTGTACCAGTCGTTCCGGCGCATTTACGAGCCCAGCATGGCCGCCTCGTCGCTCTACAACTCCAACGACTTCAACGAAACCCGCGACGCGCGCTACTTCCGCCTGTTCGTGGAAGTGGGCGGCCTCACGCGCGAGCTCTACCGCCACGCGGCCTGGTACGACACGGCGGTGGCGGTGTACAACTTCGCCAAAATCACGGCCGACTACCGCCGCTACCACAAGCTCTCGCCCAACACGTTCCTGGTGTACCGCTTCAACGGGGGCGTGGTGCACGCCCTTACGCCCACCGACGGCCGCTACACCGTGGCCTACGACAAGTACCTGTTTGCCGGGGGCAGCAACAGCGTGCGCGCCTGGAAGCCGCGCCGCCTGGGCATCGGCGGCTTCTCGCCCACCATTACAAACGCCGACGGCACGTTGCGGCGCGACTACAACTCGGAGCAACCCGGCGAGCTGCTGCTCGAAGGCAGCGTGGAGTACCGCTTCCCGGTGTACTCGTTCGTGAAGGGGGCCGTGTTCACCGACTACGGCAACACCTGGACGATTACCGCCGACCCGCAGCGGCCGGGGGCCCAGTTCAAGCCCGGCACGTTCCTCCAGCAGTTTGCCGTGGGCTCGGGCGTGGGCGTGCGCCTCGATTTCACCTTCCTCATCCTACGCCTCGACGTGGCCGCCAAGGTGTACGACCCCAGCGCCCCGGCCGACGCGCGCTGGGCTATCAAGCGCTTCTACAAGGACACCGAGCACGAGCCGGCCTTCAACCTGGGCATCGGCTACCCGTTTTAGCCGGCGGTATACTATTGGTTTAGGAGCACTTTGAAGGCGGTCATGCTGAGCTTGTCGAAGCATCTCTCCCGCTTCGTTGAACGGCTCATACGAAGCGGGAGAGATGCTTCGACAAGCTCAGCATGACCGCCTTTGAACGGCCTTTACTCAACTCGCCTCAAAGAAATGCGCGCCGGCCGGGGCCCCAAAAACGCGCCGGTGCAACATCTTTTCGGCTGGCCGGTCCAATCCGCAGATGAGCCACTTGCCCACCCCTCCCGTGACAGACCAGCAGCTAGTGGCGCAGGTGCTGGGGGGCAATACCGCGGCGTTTGGGCAGCTCGTGCGGCGCACGGAGGGCCTGGTGACGCAGCTGGTATTTAAGATGATTCGCCACCCCGCCGACCGACCGGACATTGCGCAGGAGGTGTACCTGAAGGTTTTCAAGAATCTGGCCGGGTTTAAGTTTCAGGCAAAGCTCTCGACCTGGGTGGGCCAGATTGCCTACAATACGTGCCTGCACTACCTGGAAAAGAAGCAGCTGGTGCTGGTGGACCTGGCGGAACCCGCGCCCGACGACGCGGCGGGAGAAGGCCGCCGGGGGCCCCCAACGTTGGTAGCCGGGCCGGACTACGACCCCGAAACGGCCCTTTTCGACCAGGACCTGGCCGGTATTCTGGGCGCGGCCATCGAGCAGCTGCCCCCGCTCTACCGCACGCTGGTGGCCCTCTACCACCAGCAGGAGCTGAGCTACGAGGAAATTGGGCAGATAACTTCCCTGCCGGACGGGACGGTAAAAAACTACCTGTTTCGGGCGCGCAAACTCTTAAAGCAACGCCTGCTGGCCACCTACCAACGCGACGACCTATGACGCAGCCCCTGACGCAGCCCCATCTTTCCGACGACGACCTGCAACTTGCCGCCGCCACCGCCCCGCTGCCGGCCGCGGCCGCCGCCCACCTGCCCGGCTGCCGCCTTTGCCAGGCCCGGGCAACGGCTTACCAGCAGCTGTTTGCCGCCGCGGCCCGCCTGCCGCCGCCCGCTTTTGCGTTTGACCTCACGGCGGCGGTACTGGCCCAGCTACCCCGGCCGCAGCCGGCTTTCCCCTGGGTGCTCGCACTGGTGGCCGTGCTCGTGCTGGGCGTGGTGGGCGCGTTTATGGCCCTGTTTGGGGGCGCGCTGGGGCAGGCGTTCCACGGCTTATCAACCGGGCTGGGAGCCGGGCTTGCGGTGGTGGCCGGCTTCCTCGTGGCCGGGCAGGGCCTGGAGCTGCTGGCCCGGCACCGCCGGCAAATGCGCCTGCTCGCCTTTTCGTAATTTTTTTTGCAACCTGACCGGCGCTGGCCGGTCTCATCCGGTACCGCCACCCGGCCCAACCTATGAAACGTATCTGGCTGCTCTTACTTTTCTGCCTGACTACCTGGGGGGCCCAGGCGCAGGATGCCCCGGCCCTGGCCCTAGGCTCCGATACGTTAGAATCCCTGGCGCGCCACGTCTTTCTGCCCGGACTGGCGCTTTTTCTGCTCGGTTACTTCGTGTTGGCTGCTATCAAACTGGTCTTGAATTACCTGCTGAAGCGGCAGATAATAGCCTCGGCCGTTTCGGAAAGCATTGTTGAGCGCCTGCTGCCCGGCCCGCAGGACGAGCAGAATAAAATCGTGAAGTGGGTTGCGCTGCTGCTGAGCAGTGGCGGGGGGCTCCTGCTGTGCAGCTGGTACCCGCCGGTGGGCATTCACTCCGTTATCATTCTGCTTTTCAGCACCGCACTGGGCTTTTTGGCCTACTACCTCTACTTGCACCGCCAGGCAAAATAGGTCTTTCCACCCCCCTGCTAACCTGCCTTCCGAGGCCATCAGCTTCAGGCGGGTCGGCATGAGGTTCACGCCGACCCGCCTGAAACTAACGGCCTTGCCCCGTGGGGCCTATTCGCCCGCTGGCCTCGAAAGCCTCCAGCGCCAGGGCGCGGCCACGGCCAACGACGCTGCGCTTTTCTCCCGCTTAATCTTCCAATCCCTTATGAATCCGTCTGCCTACTCAGCTCAATCTACTAGGTATTGCCTGGTATCTTGCATTGCAAATAAAATTGTCAACCAAGTACTTACTTCAACCACCACGGCTTTAGTTACCTGGCTACGGTATCATATTCGCGGCCGTTTGGCATTTGTAAGTCTGGGAAGGACCGTGGCTTTCTTGCTGGCGGTAGTTGGCTTGTCAGCCCATCCCGCGGCAGCCCAGGGCCCCGGGCAGATAGCCGGCACGCTGCTGGACCAGCGCACGCGCCAGCCGCTGCCTTTTGCCAACGTTATCCTGCTGCGGCTGCCCGACTCCACTTTGGTGGGAAGCGCCCAAACAGCTGAAAACGGCACGTTTGCGCTGGCGGGCATTGCGCCGAACACCTACCTGCTCCGGGCCGAGGCTCTGGGGTATCAGTCCGCGTGCCGGCTCATTGCACTGCCCGCCGGGGCCCCGGCGGTGCGCCTGGGCGAGTGGCTGGTGGCGCCGGCGGCCGTGCGGCTCGGCGGCGTGGTGGTGCAGGGCGAAAGGGCGTTAATGATCAACGAGTTGGGTAAGACCGTTCTCAACGTAGCGAAGGACCTGAACAGCGCGGGCGGTACGGCGGCGGATGTGCTCCAGAAAGTACCCGCCGTGGCCGTGGACGACAACGGGCAGGTGAGCCTGCGGGGCAGCTCCAGCGTCATGCTTTACCTCGACGGCAAGCCCGCGCCCAGCAGCCTGCGCCTCGACCAGCTGCCCGCCAGCCGCCTCGAAACCATTGAGATCATCACCAACCCGGGGGCCCAGTATTCGGCCCAGGGCACGGGCGGCATCATCAACCTCGTGCAGAAAAAGCAAACCCAGCCCGGCTGGAACGGTGCGGCCCTGGCCACGGTGGGCACCCGCGCCAAGTACAGCACCTCGCTCAACCTCAACCGGCAAGTAGGCAAATTCAACTTCTTTGGCAGCGCCGACGGGCTCAATAATCAGTTCCGCGGCAGCTCGGCTTTGCAGCAGGTAGCCACGGTGGATGGCCGTACCGCCCGCACCGACCAGGTTGGCCAGAACACCCGCCGCCAGGCCAACGAGGGCCTGCGCCTGGGCGCGGAGTACGCCCCCAGCGACCAGCAGCGCTTCACCCTGGCCACTGAGTTTTACAAGAACGACCTGCACCAGACCAGCGACTTCACCACCCGGCTCACGCGGGGCCCCGGCCCGGCCATTACCCTCCTAAACCAGAACCTGGAGGTTGACAACCTCTACAACGCCCGGATTTCGGGTAATTACCGGCGCACCTGGGCCGCCCACGCCGGCCGCGAGCTAACGGCCAGCGCCACTTATATCCTGGACGGCGGCACGGTGACCACCGAGCAGCGCGTGCTGGACGGGCCGGCCAGCTACGCGCGGCAGGCGCGCCAGCAGCTACTCGACGTGACCATTCACCTGCCCTCCGCGCAGCTGGATTACGTGCACCCGCTGGACGACAAGCGCCGCTGGGGGGTGGGGGTAAAAACGGACATTGTGGTGACGCCTGGCTCGGCCGATTACGCGGTGCAGCCGGCCGCCGGGGTCGAATTCATTCGGCAAGAGGCGGGCTCATACCGCTACCACTACCAACAGGTTATCCCCCAGGCCTATGGCAATTACCAGCAGAAAGCCGGTGCGTGGGACTACCAGGCGGGCCTGCGGGCCGAATTCACGGGACTGCAAGCGCAGGTACTGCCCACGGGATCGGCCAGCCAGCGCATTTTTAACGTATTCCCTTCGGCCACGGTGGCCCGTACACTGCCCCACGAGCAGCGCCTGCAACTCAGCTACTCGCGCCGGCTGAATCGGCCCAATTTCCTGCAAATCATTGCGTTGCCCATCTATTTCGATGCCCGTAATTACGCGGTGGGCAACCCCGACCTGCGCCCCGAGTACGTGCACGTCGCGGAGCTGGGCCACCAGGTGGCGTGGCAGGCCACCACACTGAGCACCACCCTCTTCGGGCGTTTCGCCAGCCAAGCCATTCAAAGCCTGCGCACCATTGACACGCTGGCAACCCGCCTCAGCGGCCAGCCCGATTTCATTGCCCGCACCAGCTACGCCAACTTCGGCCGCACGGCCAGCTACGGGCTGGAAATCTCACTGACGCGGCCCCTGGCGGCGTGGTGGAAGCTCACGGCTAACGGCTCGTTCTACCGCAGCCAGGTGGCCAGCTACACCGGCGACGGCACCCGCGCCAACTTCACCGGCACGGCATATTTGCTCAGCACCTTCAGCCCGACCAAGGCGCTGGCCGTGCAGCTCAGCGGCAACTACCGGGCCCCGCTGGTGGTGCCGCAGGGCCGCCTGCTGGCCGTGTACGGCGTGGACGTGGCCCTGCGCCAGCGCCTGTTTCACGACCGGGCCGCCCTCACCCTGCGGGTGAGCGACGTGTTCAACACCCGCCGCCAGTACACCCAGCTGGCGGCCGGCGGCCTCGCCGCCGACCTGCAAACCAAGTACGAAACGCGCGTGGGCTACCTGGGACTTTCCTGGTTCCTGGGCAACGACAAGCCCGCCGGCGCCATCGAAAACCAGCCCAAAGGCGACGCCGGCGGCTTTGGCGGCTAGCAGTAGATTAGTATTTGAAACCGTTCCCGAATAAAATCGCACAGAAAAATAGCGTCATGCTGAGCGCAGCGCAGCATCGCTACTGCGGCAGTAAACCCAATCGATTGGACTACCTGCGCAGTAGCGATGCTTCGGCTGCGCTCAGCATGACGGCCTCACTCACAACGGGCAACTAAAAAACGCTTTAAAACGCCAGCAGCTCCCCAAGCGCCGCGGCTACTTTGGCGGCGCTTGGCAGCATCATCTTTTCCAGCTCGGCGTTGAGGGGGATGGCGGGCAGGTTGGCGGCCCCGAGGGTGAACACGGGCGCGTCGAGGACCATGAAGCAGTGGCGCTGGATGCGCCCGGCCAGGCTCTCGGCAAAGCTGTTCATAAGCGGCTCTTCGGTGAGGACCAGCACCTTGCCGTGGCGGTGCACGGCGGCCTGTACCCCCGCAAAGTCGAGCGGGTTGAGGGTGCGCAGGTCCAGAATTTCGACGCGGCCGGGGAAGTCGCGGCTGGCCGTGCGGGCCCAGTGCACGCCCATGCCGTAGGCGATGACCAGGGCCGTGCCGCCGCCGCGCAGCTGGGCCGGGTCGGCGGCCTGGGCCACGGCGGCTTTTCCCAAGGGAATGACGTAGCCGGCGGCGGGCTCCAGGGTTTTGGCCTCCTCGGTGCCGGGCACCTTGCTCCAGTACAGGCCCTTGTGCTCCAGCATAACCACCGGGTTCGGGTCCAGAAACGCGGCGCGCATCAGCCCCTTCATGTCGGCTGCGTTGCTGGGGTACACCACCTTAATGCCCCGGATGGTGAGCAGCATGCTCTCGATGGAGCCCGAGTGGTAGGGTCCCCCGCCGCCATAGGCCCCAATGGGCACCCGAATCAGGGCCGGCACCGGGAACTTGCCCATGCTCAGGTAGCAGCTCTTACTGAGCTCCTCCACCAGCTGGTTCAGGGCGGGCCAGATGTAGTCGGCGAACTGGATTTCGACGATGGGCCGGGCCCCCACGGCGGTCATGCCGGCCGTGCTGCCCACGATATAGGCCTCCTGGATGGGCATGTTGAACACCCGCTTGTCGCCGTACTTTTTAGCCAGCAGCGCCGCCTCGCGGAACACGCCGCCCAGCTCACCGCCCACGTCCTGCCCATAAAACAGGGCCTCGGGGAACTCGGCCAGAATATCGTCCACGGCGTGCAGGGCGGCGTCCACCATCAGCGCTTTTTCGGCGCCGGCGGGGGCCTGCTCGCCAGCCTCTTCGGTCACAGCGGGCGGGGCGAACTCATGGTCGGCGAAGGTGGCCGGGTCGGGGTTGGGGGCGGCCAGGGCCAGGGCCCAGTCGGCGGCCACGGTGGCCTGGGCCTGCGCGGCGAGGGCGGCCAGCTCGGTTTCGGTGGCGCCGGCGGCCAGCAGGCGGCGGTGCAGGCGGGGCAGCGGGTCGTTGGTCTGGTGCTGGGCCAGGTCGTCGCCGCGGTACCACTCGCGGCGCACGCCGCTGGTGTGGTGGCCTAGCAGCGGGCACTTGGCGTGCACCAGGGCGGGGCCCCGGCGCTGGCGCACGTGGGCGTAGGCCTCGGCCAGGCCTTTATAGGAGGAAATCAAATCGGCCCCGTCCACCCGCACGCGGTGCAGGCCGGGGAAGCCAGCGGCGAATTCGTAGGCGTCCATGGCCCGCATCTCGCGGCCGGTGGCCGAAATGCCCCAGTCGTTGTCCTGCACCAGGTACACGATGGGCAGTTGGTGCAGCACGGCCATTTGCAGGGCCTCGCTCACCTCGCCCTCCGTCATGGCCCCGTCGCCGATGGAGCACAGCACCAGCGGCGGCAGCGGCGCGGGGGCCTCGTCGGGGTCGGCGCGGGTGCCCAGCAGCGGGCGCAGGGCCTCTTGCAGCCAGGCGCCGCTGGCCCCCCCGGCGTCGGCCGGGGCGGGGGCCGGGCGCAGGCCCTGCCCTTCGAGGTAGGCCAGGGCGTGGGCCATGCCGGTGGCCGGAATGGCCTGCATGCCCGTGGCCGAGCTTTGGTGCGGGATGACGGGCACCCCCGGCCGCCGCAACGAGGGGTGCGCATAGTAGGTGCGGCCGCCGCTGAACGGGTCGTCGCCCTTGGCTAATAGCTGGAGCATCAGCTCGTAGGGCCGCAGGCCCAGGCCCAGCAGGAAGGCATCGTCGCGGTAGTATGGAGCGGCGTAGTCGGTGGCGGCGAGCAGGAAGGCGGCGGCCAGCTGCACAGCTTCGTGGCCGCGGGCGGTGGCGTGCACGTAGCGGGCGGCCACGGCTTTCTGGTCTTCGTAGAGCGCCGCCATGGCGGCAGCGGTGTGCATCAGGGCGTAGGCGCGGCGCAGCATCGCGGGGGTGAGGTCCTCGGCGGCAACGGCCAGCGGGGCGGAGTGAGACAGCATACAGGGGTTGGCGGGTGGGGCCCCCAAAGGTACGGGCGGCGGGGCCGGACCGGATGTAGCCGTACTTTTGGGCCCCTGCTTTTCGCCGTTTCACCCGCCCGGCCCCGCGCCGGTACTGCCCGTGCCCACCTCCCCCACCGTTCGCCCCGAAATTGAAGCCTGGCTGGCCGATTTTCAGCTCCGCCTCTGCGCCCATCTCGAAGCCGCCGATGGGGGCTCCGCCCGCTTCGGCACCGACGCCTGGGAGCGCCCCGGCGGCGGCGGCGGCCGCAGCAAAGTACTGGAAGACGGCGCCATCCTGGAAAAAGGCGGCGTGGGCTTCTCCGCCGTGTGGGGCGCCATGAGCGAGGCCGCCGCCCGCCAGCTGCACATGCCCGACCCCGCCTTCTATGCCACCGGCGTGAGCCTGGTACTGCACCCGCGCAGCCCGCGCGTGCCCATCATCCACATGAACGTGCGCTACTTCGAGGCCGGCAACGGCGAGGCCTGGTTCGGCGGCGGCATCGATTTAACGCCCATTTATGTGGACGAGGCCCAGGCCCGGCGCTTCCACCAGCGCCTCAAGGCAGTGTGCGACCAGCATAACCCGGCTTACTACCCGCGCTTCACGCGCTGGGCCGACGACTACTTCTACCTGCCCCACCGCCAGGAAACCCGCGGCGTGGGCGGCATCTTTTTCGACCGCCTCACGGTGGGGACCGACGGCACGGCCGAGGAATTATTCCAGCTAATTAAGGACGTGGCCGAACTGTTCGGGCCCTTCTACACCGAGCTGATGGCCGAAAACCAGGCCCTGCCCTTCGGCCCCGCCGAAGAAGCCTGGCAAACCATCCGCCGGGCCCGCTACGCCGAGTTCAACCTGGCCTTCGACCGCGGCACCCGCTTCGGCCTCGAAACCGGGGGCCGCACCGAATCCATCCTCATGAGCCTGCCCCCGCGCACCGGCTGGAGCTACCAGCCCCACCCGCCCGCCCCCGGCACCCCGGAGGCTACCACCCAGACCTGGCTGCGCAAGGGCGTCGATTGGATTAACCATGTTTAGGGCCATCTCTTCTCTCGACGACCAGTTGCTGCTGGCCGTGAACCACGCCCGGGGCCCCGCCCTCGACGCGGTGATGACCTTCGCCTCGAACCGCCTGGTCTGGTTTCCGTGCTACGCTCTGCTCATCGGGTGGCTCATCTGGCACTTCCGGCGGCGCGCCCTGCTGCTGCTGCCGCTGGTGGTCACGGCCGTGGCCCTGGCCGACAGCATCACGAGCCGCTTCTTCAAGCCGTTTTTTGCCCGCCTGCGGCCCTGCCATAACCCGGCCCTGGAGGCCCAGTTGTACCTACCCGACGGCTGCGGCGGCCAATACGGCTTCATGTCGTCGCACGCCGCCAACGGCTTTGCGCTGGCCGTGTTCCTGCTCCTCACGCTGCCCGCCGGCCGCTACCGGGCCCTGAAAACGGGGGTGTTTCTGTGGGCCAGCCTCCTCTCCTACAGCCGCATCTACCTGGGGGCCCACTTCCCCACCGACGTGCTGGGCGGGGCCCTCATCGGCGCCGGCCTGGGCTGGGGCGCCGCGGCGCTTTTCCGCCGGTCCACGGGCCCCCGGGGCCGCTGGGAATCCTTGGGGCGCGCCTGATTCTTTGGTTATTCGTTGTTATGCTCGTTACGAAGTAGGGTGCGGGGCTTGTCCCCACCCGTCGTTGAACGAAAGCCGACTGAACCGTTCAAGGACGGGCGGGGACAAGCCCCGCACCCTACTTCGTTTTCGCATTCCACTTCGTGAGCAGTATAGTTGTCAGTTATTCGTTGTCAGAAAGCGAATAACTGACAACGAATTTTTGCATAACGGCTAACACCAGAGCCCCGTAGCTGATGCTGCGGGGCCCCGGTATTACTTTTTGCGGCTGCCGGTGTGGCCGTCGCCGTGGTCGCCCTGGCCGGGCTTGCTGGTCTTTTTGGCGTCGTGCTTGTCGTCTTGCGAAAGGGATTTATGCAGTTCGACGGACGTCTCGATTTCGCCGTCTTTGTTGCGCCGGATGTAGCGCTTGTCGCCGGGGGTAGGCTCAATTTCTTCGCGTTTGCTGGACATGGCCGGGGGAGTTGGTTTGTCCGTTTACGGGCCGTGCAGCCAGGCAGTTGCGCCGCTTGGGGCCCCGGCTAGCGGCCCAGCAGCTTGGCCACGTACTTGCCCACGATGTCGAACTCCAGGTTCACGACCTCGCCCACTTGCAGCTGGTGGAAGCCGGTGTGCTCGTAGGTGTAGGGGATGATGGCCACCGCAAAAGCATCGTCGGTGCTCTCGAAGCAGGTGAGGCTAGTGCCGTTGATGCAGATGGAGCCCTTCTCGACGGTGACGCGGCCGGGGCCCGGGGCGTGCCGGAACCGGAAAATCCAGGAGCCGTTTTGGTCCTCGATGCCCACGCACTCGGCCGTGGCGTCGACGTGGCCCTGCACGATGTGGCCGTCGAAGCGGCCGTTGGCGGCCAGGCAGCGCTCCAGGTTGATTTTGCGGCCGGGGGCCCACTGGCCCAGGTTGGTCACGCGCAGGGTTTCGGCGATGGCCGTCACCACGTGGGTGCCGGCGGCCGCGTCCACGGCCACTACCGTCAGGCACACGCCGTCGTGGGCCACGCTCTGGTCGATTTTTAGCTCCACTGCAAACGGCGACTGCACGGTGAACTGGCGGTTGGTGCCGTCGGCGGCCACCGCTACCACGGTGCCCAGGGCTTCAATAATTCCGGTAAACATGGTTGCTTTTAATAGGGAACGTGCCCGGGTAACAGTTAATTCAAGCCTTCGTTTGGCCTCAGCAGATAAACGCTTATTAAATAGTATCTTATATCTTAATTACTACAATCGGCAAAGCGTTATTTGCCCCGACCTTCGAGGATGATTTTCAGCGTGTAGAGCATCACCCGGCAGTCCATGGCCAGGCTCATGTTTTCGATGTAAAGCACATCATATTTGAGGCGCTCGACCATCTGGGGCACGGTTTCGGCGTAGCCGTACTTCACCTGGCCGAGGCTGGTGAGGCCGGGGCGCACGCGGTGCAGGTGGCGGTAGTGGGGCGCGGCGCGCACAATCTGGTCGATGAAAAACTGGCGCTCGGGCCGGGGCCCCACCACGCTCATGTCGCCGCGCAGCACGTTCCAGAACTGGGGCAGCTCATCGAGGCGCACCCGGCGCATGAAGCGGCCCCAGGGCGTCACGCGCGGGTCGTGGTCGGAGCTGAGCGCGGGCCCCAGGCGCTCCGAGCCGAGGTACATCGAGCGGAACTTGATGATGGCGAACGGCACCCCGTTTTTGCCGATGCGCTCCTGCCGGTAAAATACGGGCCCCGGCGAGGAGAGCCGCACCATGCCGGCCGTTATGGCGTACGCCCACCAGGCCAGCGCCATGAAGCCCAGCGACGCCGCCACATCGAACAAGCGCTTGATGAGCGCCTGCCAGGGCGGCAGCAGATCCTGCTTGATTTCAATGAGCGGAGTACCGAACGAGTGGTTCACCTTCACCGAGCCCAGCAGGATTTGGTACAGGTCGGGCAGGATGCTGATGCGCACGGCACTGCCCTCCAGCAGGTTGAGGATTTCCTGGATGCGGCGGTGCTCGCTGGGCTCGATGGCAATGATGACCTCCTCGATGCGCAGGGCCCCCACCAGGGCCGGCAGCTGGCCGTAGGTGCCGCAGGCGGGTAGCGCTGCGGCCAGGGCCCCGTCCACGGGCCCGTCTTCGGGGGCCACGAAGCCCGCCACGCGCAGGCCCAGGTGGCGGCCGGTGCGGGCCAGGTCGCGGGCCGTGTCGAGCACCAGCGCGCTGCCCCCCACCAGCAGCGTGGGGAAGTAAATGACGCCGCGCCGCACCAGGCCCTGCACGCTGCGCACGGCGGCGATGCGCAACACAACCGTGAACGAAAAATGCAGCAGAAAATAAGCCGCCAGCGTGCGGTAGTAGAGGCGGTAGTTACTCACGCCCTGGTCGTCGAGCAGCAGGACGAAAAAGAGTACCACCACTCCCAGCGCCGACACCCGCAGCAACCGCAGCACCTCAGACAGGCGCGACTTGCGGAACACGTTGCGGTACTGCCCGGCCAGGGCGTAGAGGGCCGTCCAGGCCAGGCCAATGGCCAGGGCGGCCAGCGCCAGCGCCGCGGCCGCCTCCTGCGTGAAGCGGTAGCCCGCCAGCTCATTCAGCAGGTACTTGCGCAGCCCGAAGAACGCGGCCCAGGCCAGCAGCGCCGCCAAAAAATCGGCGGCCACAAGCTTGGCGTATTGGAGGCGGCGAAGAAGCACAGAGGGGGTAACGGGTGTATTTTTGCGGGCCCAACGCCCTGCGCGGCCCCAAAGGTAGCGCCGGCGGGGCCCACCGGCCAGCCGGGGCCCCACCCGGCACGGCCGGTTATTTTGCGTTTTTCCCGTGCCGCTTCCCTCCCCCAATTCCGCTTTTACCGCCGCCGACACCTACCGCCACCGCGGCCAGCGCCGGGCCCTGGTGGCCGCCCTGCGCGGGCGCGGCATCCGCGACGAACGGGTGCTGGCCGCGCTGGGGGCCGTGCCGCGCCACCTGTTTTTTGAGCCCGCCTTCGAGGCCCACGCCTACCACGACAAGGCCTTTCCCATCGGCGAGGGCCAAACCATCTCGCAGCCCTACACCGTGGCCTACCAGTCGGAGCTGCTGGCGGTGGGGCCCCAGCACCGGGTGCTGGAGGTGGGCACCGGCTCGGGCTACCAGTGCGCCGTGCTGCTGCGCCTCACGCCCCACGTGCACAGCATCGAGCTGAACGCCAACCTGTTTGTCGCCACCCAGCGGCGGCTGGGGGCCCTGCTGCCGCCCGGGAGCCCCGCCCCGCGGCTGCGCTGCGGCGACGGCTCGCTGGGCTGGCCCGAGGCCGCGCCCTTCGACCGCATCCTCGTCACGGCCGGGGCCCCGGGGCTGCCGCCGGCCCTGCTGCGCCAGCTAGCAGTGGGCGGACAGCTCGTCATTCCGGTGGGCCCGGCGCAGGCACAGCGCATGGTGCGCGTGGTGCGCGAAGGTCCCGACGCCTTCGCCCGCGAAGACCTGGCCCCCGCCCGCTTCGTGCCCCTGCTCGGGGCCGGTGGCTGGCAGTAAAGCCGCCAGGTAGGGCCTCGGCAAAGGCATTTCGGGGCTTGGCCCACCGGCTGTCAACAAAATCCGGCGTTACTTATATCGGGATTTACTTCTATCAGCCAACAACTTATACTGAAGGCCGCCACCCTTTGCGCGCTGCTGGGAGCCGCCGCCGTCGGGGCCCAAACGCCGCACCCGTACCAGGTAAGCGGCAACATTAAAGGCCTGGGCAATAAGCCAGTGGTGTTCGTTTACGAGCAGCACGGCCGGCAGCACCGCGACACGGTGCGCGCCACGGGCGGCCGCTTCCGCTACACGGTGCGCGCCACGGGCGGCCGCTTCCGCTACACCGTGCCGCCGACGGACGACGGCACATGCTACCTGAAGCTTGTACCGTGGCGCGTCACCACCTTTTGGGCCGAGCCGGGGGCCCTCACGTTGGCCGGGGCCCTGGCCGTGCCCGGCGAAATTGCCGTACGCGGTACGCCAGAAAACGACCTGCTCACCCAATCCGAGCAGGAAATTAGCTGGCCCTTCGAGCGGCGCCGCATCGCCCACCCCGACTCGGCCCTGGCCTTGCGCAAGCTTGCGCAGCGGCCCACCCTGGCCTTCGTGAAAACCCACGCCCAGGCCCGCACCAGCGCCGACTTACTTTACATGCAAACGATGTACGACGACCTGCCCGTGGCCGCGTATGAGCAGCTGCTGCGCGGCCTCGCGCCGGCCGTGCAGGCCAGCGCACAGGGCCGCAAAGTGGCCCGGCGGCTGGTGGCGCTGCGCAACCAGCCCGTGGTGGGCCGCCCGGCCCCGGCCTTCACCATCCCCGACACGGCCGGCGTGGCCGTGCCCCTGAGTCGCTTCAAGGGGCAGCTGGTGCTGCTCGATTTCTGGGGCCACTGGTGCGGGCCGTGCATTGCATCAATGCCCCACCTCAAGGAGGTGCAGGCCCGGTACGCCCGGCAGCTGGCGGTGGTCGGCATCGGGATGGAAAATGCGGACGACAAGCCCCAGTGGCAGCAGGCCATCCGAAAACACCAGGCCATCCGAAAACACCAGGCCAACTGGACCCAATTATCCGAGCTAAAGGGCGAGGAAGGCGTGATTGCGCAGTACAACATCACGGCCTTCCCCACCTACCTGTTGCTCGACCAGCAAGGCGTGGTGGTGGTGGAGCGCGCCAACGAGCTGGGGCCCGTCGAAGCGAAACTGAAAATGCTGGTGCCGGGCCCGTAACGACTGCCCGGTATTTGCGGCCTCACTTCGCCCTTTACCCCGCCGCCTGATGCGCAAGCAAAAGCCCGTCGCCGACTCGTTCGTCATCATGACCGGGCTGGTGCTACCAAACGACACCAACACGCTCAACAACTTAATGGGCGGCCGCAGCCTTGCACCCGCGCCCCGATTATATTGCTCCGCCATTTCATTTCTACTTACCTGGTTCGGGACCAAAACGTCGGAGCGACGCCGCGCAAAATTACCCCTGCTCCAAAAAGATATCTCCAAAAAAGCGGGGGCGGCAGGGCTAACGGCGGAGCAACTTGAGGTGCGCTTGGGCCTGCCCCCCTGTCAAGTACAAGTTGTAAACGCCGGCGGCCGGCATGTGCCCGGAAAAATCCAGCGCCTGCGTGCCCCCGGGCCCCGGGCAGGCAAATGTGCCAGTTGCTACCCGCGCGCCCATGGCCGACACCAACGCGTAGGTGACCTCGCCGGCAAATGCCTCGGGTAACGCCACCACCACCCGGCCGTCGCCGGACGGGTTGGGGTAAACCACCGCCGCGGCTACCGCCGGCGCCCCGCCCCGGGCCGCCGGAGTGGCCACGATGGAGAAGCTGACGGTGAGGGGAATGCCGGCGCCACCTGTGCCGCTGGGCCCGGCGTAGGGCGTGGCCGTGAGTTTATAAGCCCCCAGCGCCGGCGTCCACGGCACGTGAGAGCCATTGGTGTCGCCGAACAGAGCGTAGGGGGCCACGGTTTCGGTTTGGGCCCGGGCCTGGGCGCCACTTAGGGCGAAGACCACGCTGCCTACGGGGCCGGCGTAGCGCCGGCGGCCCCGGCGGCGGTTGCGGGGTCGGTGCCATCGGTGGTGTAGTACACGGTGCCCCCCGCGTTAGGGTTGGTGAGCACGAGGGCAAAGCCCGGGGCCACCGCGCCGCCCTCCTGCCCAAAGCCGGGGGCCCCCACCGTGGGGTAGTAGCCCTCGGCCACCAGCGCCGCCACCAACCGGGCCACGTTGCCGTTCATTAGCCCATCGACGCAGGCTACTTCCGGGGCCCAGTAGCCGTCGCGCGTGCGCGTCACGCCGTCGCCCAGCGCATCGCCCCAGCGGGCCGATTCGTCGACGATGGCCGTTTGAATAAAGTTGTTGACCCGGGCCCAGCGGGCGCGGGCGGCGGCGTCGGTCAGCCCGCCGGCGTTGAAGCAGTTGCGATACACGCGGTCGGCGAAGAGCTGCAGGAAGGCGAGGTTGCGCCGGGCCGCGTGCCAGAGCTTGGCCAGCGTGGAGGTGCCCGGCGTGGCCACCCGGAACTCGGGATGCACCCAGGCCCCCAGGTTCGAGCCGTTGGTCACGTCCCACGACCACTCGCAGTCCCAGGCACTGTACCAAAACGGCTGGGCCGGGGCGTTGCGGTTGGCGCCGTGGAAGTTGTTGTTGGGCCAGTCGCCCATGCCGGCCATCCAGGTCAGGATGAGGTAATCGCAAAACTTGGTTACGTCCAGGTACTGCTGGAACTGGGCATAGTTGGCCGGCACCCGCAGGTCCTGGTTCACGAGCGTGGTGGTGAGGTAGTTGAAGCGGGTGCCGTCGCCGCTGCGGATGCTGTCCTGGTCGAGGGCCATCCAGTCCGCATTGGCCCCGCCGAAGTAGTTGGCCAGCATGCCCTCGTCGGTACGCTCCACCGGGTTGTAGAGGCCCCAGTACAGGCCGTTGACGTAGAGGTGCACAAAGGTGCCGCGGCCGCCCTCGCCCGAAATAGCCTGCTGCGACTCGCGGTACCACTCGTCGTGGGTGTAGGCGGTGCGGTCGGGGTTCCAGTTGCGGGCCCAGGACCGGTTGTTGCCCGCGCGCAGCACAATTTTAGTGTCCTTAAATGTCGTGGCCGTGCCGGGGCCGTTGAAGGGCGCTTTTTGCAGCAGCTGGGTCGCCACGCGGGTGCTGAAACCCAGGGCCAGCGAGCGTTTGAGGCGGTTGGTGCTATGGGGCCCCAGGGCGCAGTTGAACTGCTCCCTGGCCCCATCGGGGTAAAATACCTCTACCGACGTGGGGTGCGACGCATCGCCCTCGTACAGGTCCCAGAAATCGTCCTTGTTCAGCACCAGCGACATGGTGGGGATGACCGTGAGGCCCGTTTTGGCGGCCGCGCGGTAGGCCGGGGCGTTCACCACGTTCGGGTCCATCTCGTAGTCGTGCACGGCCGTGGCCGTGCCCGCCCCCAGCGCATACGCGTGGTTGGGCCACCCCGCCACAGTTTTGGGCTGGCGCAGCACGTCGTTCAGAAACAAGTACGAGTGGGTGGCCACGGGCGTCGCCACGGCCCCAGCGTAGGCCACGGCGCGCACTACGCTGGTAGTGGTCAGGGCGATGGGGCCCGCGTACAGGGTGCCGGCGGTGGGCGTGGGCACCGAGCCGTCGGTGGTGTAGCATACGCGGCCGCCCGCCAAGCCCGTGCTCAACGCGAGCTGAAACGGCGCGTCGTAGAAGCCGCGCGTGCTGGAAAACGTTACGTCCTGGCCCCGGACGGCCCCGGGAAACACGAGCCAGGCAAGCAACAAGAAGAAGTAGAAGTTTTTTTATGGCCAGCAGGCAAAAGGATGGGGAAACGCGCTAGTGCGGCCGGGGCCCCGGCTGCGGGTTGGCTAGATCAATTTATTAACATAAATATATATAAAATATTATACGTTACAAGATACGCAATCCTTCCCCGCTCCGCTAAGGCAATCCTTACCAGAGCGACCATAAAATAAATTTATTTTATGGTCGCATAATATTGACTATCAATAATATATTAAATAATATATTATTTAAATTGCAGTAATAAGGCTCAGCTCGTGCAACGGCGATGACCCAGCTGAAGCATGGGTTCGGATTGTTTTTGGGCCCTTTCTCCCTTGCCTGCCCATCCCTGCCTGCCACGCTTCCAACTACCACAAACAAGCTGCCATGAAACAAATGCTCTACGCCTGCACGCAAGCCCTAAAGGCAACGTTTACCATGCTGCTGGTTTTGGCCGGGGCTGGCGGCGCGGCGCTGCTCCCCAGCCGGCCCGGACCCAGGCCCCGGCCGCCTTCAACTTCACGCCGAACGACCTGAGCGGCGCGGCCTTGACCAACCCAACCTCGCTGCAGTTTGGGCCGGATGGCCGCCTGTACGTGGCCCAGCAAGACGGGCTGATCAAGGTCTTCACCGTGAAGCGCAACAAGGCCAACGACTACGCCGTGACGGCCACGGAAACCATGGACCTGATCAACCAGATCCCGAACCACGACGATAACGGCCTGCCCAACCCGGCCGTGGCCGTGCGCCAAGTGACGGGCCTGCTGGTGATGGGCACCGCCGCCGCCCCGCTGCTGTACGTAACGTCGAGCGGCAGCCGCATCGGGGGCCCCGGCGGGAAAACCGCGCTCGACACCAACTCCGGCGTCATTTCCCAGCTCACCCGCAGCGGCGGCACGTGGGCCAAGATTGATTTGGTGCGGGGCCTGCCCCGCTCCGAAGAGAACCACTCCACGAACGGGATGCAGTTAGACCCGGTAACCAACACCCTGTACGTGGCGCAGGGCGGGAATACCAATGCGGGGTCGCCTTCCGTCAACTTCGACTACGCCTGCGAGTTTGTCCTGTCGGCGGCGATCCTGTCCGTCAACCTGACGGCCATCAACGCCCTGCCGACCAAGGGCAGCGGCAACACCGCCTACAAGTACGACCTGCCCACGCTGGACGACCCGGACCGGGTGAACGCCGCCAATGGCTCCGACCCTTTCGATCCGTTCGGCGGCAACAACGGATTGAACCAGGCCAAGATTGTGCCGGGCGGCCCCGTGCAGGTGTATTCGCCGGGCTTCCGCAACCCCTACGACCTCGTCATCACTAAGACCCGGAAGATGTACACCATCGACAATGGGGCCAACCAGGGGTGGGGCGGCTACCCGCCCAACGAAGGCACGGCCAATGTCACCAACAACTACGCCGTGGGCGAGCCGGGCTCGACCACCGCCACCGCCACCGAAGGCCCGGTGAACAACCTGGACGGCCTGCACTACATCGGCAGCCTCGGTTCGTATACGCCGGGCAGCTACTACGGAGGGCACCCCGATCCCACCAGGGCCAACCCGGCCGGCGCGGGCCTCTACACCTCCAACGGCACGACGGGCGTGTGGCGCAGCAGCAAAACGGGGCCGACCCCGCTGCCCGCCGACTGGCCACCGCGCGCGGCCCCTTCGCCGCCGACCGGTACTACGCCCCCGGCAACGTGTACGCCACGAACGCGGCCATCACCGGCACCGCCGACGCGGGCCTCTACCAAAGCGGGCGCTACGGCACCAACGGGCTGCTGAGCTACGCCCTGCCCCTGGCCAACGGCGCCTACACGCTCGTGCTCCACTTCGCCGAAATCTACTGGACAGGCCCCGGCCAGCGCGTTTTCGACGTGTCGGCCGAGGGCACCAAGGTCTTGAGCGCTTGCGATATTTACCGAAAAGCGGGGGCCCATGACGGCCACCACCGAGACCTTCGCCGTCGCCGACGGCGTGCTCAACCTCGACTTCTCCGCCCGCAACCCCGGCGGCCTCGACCAGTCCAAAGTCTCGGCCATCGAGGTCCTGGGCCAGTCCGCCGCCACCGCCCCACCGGTGGCCAGCGCCGGGCCCGTCCAGGACCTTACCCTGCCCGCCACCAGCGCAGCCCTCACCGGCGACGGTGGCGCCGGGGCCCCCGGCGCCACCGTCGCCGCCTACGCCTGGGCCCAGGCCAGCGGCCCCGCCGGGGCCCCGGCCACCTTCAGCCCCAATACGGCCGTGGCCGCCCCCACCGTCAGCGGCCTGGCCCCCGGTACCTACGTCTTCGCCCTCGTCGTCACCGACAACCTCGGCACCCCCAGCGCCCCCAGCACCACCACCGTCACCGTCAACCCCCCTCTCCCTGCGGGCGGGTCGCGGTTGGCGAGTTTCACACTGGTGAGCACCGGTACCGGGCCCGACCTGCAACCCCTGGCCGATGGGGCCGTGCTCAACCTGGCGGCTTTGCCCGCCGCAGGACTCAACGTGCGGGCCAACACCAACCCCGCGGCGGTGGGCAGCGTCGTCTTCACCCTGAGTGGCGCCCAAGCCCGGACCCAGACCGAAACCACGGCCCCCTACGCCCTGTTCGGCGACGCCAATGGGAGCTACGCGGCTTGGATACCGGCGGTGGGCAGCTACAAGCTCACGGCTACGCCCTACGCCGGGCCCGGCGGTACCGGCGCGGCTGGCACCGCCCTCACCGTCAACTTCACCGTTGTGCAGCAAGCCGCCGCTACCGCTGCGGCGAAGCATACCCCCCCAGTGGTGGTGCCCGATTTGACGGTGGCCGAGCCACCCCGGGCTTACCCCAACCCCTCGGCCGACGGCCGGTTCACCGTGGCCTTGCCGGCGGCACGGGCTGGCGAGGTAACCTACGCCTTGATGTCGGCCACCGGCGCGGTACTAATCCAAGGCACCCGCCCGCGGGAAGCCGCCGCCCTTGGTTTAGCCTTTGACTTCTCGGCCGAGATGCAGGCCCCCGGCGTGTACTACCTGCGCCTGGTTTCCCCGGGGCCCACGCTCTAGTCCTCAAGCTAGAGCGCCGGTAACGGCCAGGCCGTGCGCTTTTCACTCATGCCAAGGTAGGGCCCCGCTAAACCGGGGCCCTACCTTTGTGCGGGCGATTCGCTCCACTATTACCTTTTTTCTTCCTTCTTCCAGAACAATGCGTAAGCAAAAGCCCGTCGCCGACTCGTTCGTCATCATGACCGAGCTGGTGCTGCCCAATGACACCAACACGCTCAACAACCTGATGGGCGGCCGCATGATGCACCTGATGGACATCGCCGCCGCCATTGCTGCCCAAAAGCACTCCAACCGCATCGTGGTCACGGCCTCGGTCGACAACGTGTCGTTCCGCGACGCCATCCGGCTCGGCAACGTGGTCACGCTCCAGGCCCAGGTCACGCGGGCGTTCGCCTCCAGCATGGAGGTGCACATCGACGTGTGGGCCGAGGACATTCCCAACGGCACCAAGTTCAAAACCAACGAGGCGTTCTTCACCTTCGTGGCCGTCGACCAGTCGGGCCGGCCCATCGATGTGCCCGAAGCCGTGCCCGAAACCCCCGAGGAAATTGCCTTGTTCGACGGGGCCCTGCGCCGCCGGCAGCTGCGCCTGGTACTGGCCGGCCGCATGAAGCCCACCGAAGCCCAGGAGCTAAAAGCCTTGTTTGCGCTGGAATAGCGCTTTTTTTGTCAGTTACCGGTTGTCAATTGGTAATGAATGGATAGCACATTGACTACCAACGCGCAAATGCCAAAGCGCAACTAAATAATGCGCAGGTGAAAACTGAGTAGCCGTAGAAAAGCAAGCAGGTTATTAGTTGTCGATCAGTGCTTTATAGGCTCACCAACAACTGCCCATGCGCAACTGACAACCACAGCGGTTTTCAGGTTGGGGTACCCGCTCCGGTCCGACGCCGGAGGCATCCGACCGGTTGCCGTAGAAATAGTGGCCGTGTGACTGGCGCAGGCAGCGCGCATAACAACCGGCCTGAAGCCTGCGCCGTCGGGCCGCATAGTACCCCAACCCGAAAACTGTTCTAAGCCCTGCCATGTCTGCCGAAACCCTGGCTTTCCTCCAGAATTTCTATACCAACGTCACGCTCTACGTACCAGCCGAGCCCGCTGCCGTAGCCGGGGCTCCTGCCGCCGCGCCCGAAACAGCCACTTCACCGCCGCCGGTCATGCCAGTCCCGCCAGCGCGGCTGCCCGCAGCGGCCACAGCAGCGCCACTCGCCGTGCCCGCGGCCCAGGTGGCCGCCGCCCAGGTTGCGCCGGTACCCGGGGCCCCGGGAGCGCCCGCGGTACCGGTACCGCCCGCCCCAGTAGCGGCCTCAGCAACGGCGCCGGTATTGCCCCCGGCGCAACCCACAGCGGCGCCGGACGCCGGGCCGGCACGCCCGGTAGCGGGCGCTGGGGCCCCGGCAACCACTGGGCCAATGGTGCCGCCGGCCCAGCTCACGCCCTTCACCACGCTGGGCAGCCGGGCCGACGGCGTGGTGCTGCTGGTGCGCCTACCGCCCGACCAGTTCCACAAGCTGCACCGCAACGTGTTCCTCAACAAGATGTTGCAGGCGTTGGGGCTGGTGATGGCCGACGTAGTGCTGGTGAACGTAGAATCGCACCTGCCGGTGGCACTCAGCAGCCTGCGCCGCGAACTGGCCGCCACGCAAGTTGTGGCCTTTGGCCGCAACTTGCTCGACATCGCCGTGCGCAACACCCAGATTTACGAGCCCGTGCAATTCGCCGCCCAGGGCCTCTCCTACTTGGCCGCCGCCGAAATTGAGATGGTGGAGTACGACGTAAGCCTGAAAAAGCGCCTCTGGCCGGGCCTGCAACGCATGTTTTTGGGGTAAGGTTTTAGGGCCCCGGGCGTGAACGCTCAGCTACAAAAAGGCCCGCCTGCTATCAGCTTGTCCTTACCCAAGTCTCGAAAGCCCTTCTGGCCACATGCCCGGAAGAGTTCTTTTGGGCGGTTCCCTACTCATTTTGCTGCTTTCTGGATGACGTTAGAGCAGTTTTCAGGTCCGTGTACGGTCCGGCCCGCCGGCTTTTTCAGCCGGCCGACCGGTTGCCTAGCCTTTATTTGTTCTCCTTGACGACAAGCGTTCAGCCGGCTTAAAAGGCTGGTGGACCAGCAACGACCAGACGGTACACGAACCTGAAAACTGCATTAATTAGCAAAAAAGACCTTGACGCAACATCCAAATATGCCGGCGAAAGATTTGGGTAAGGACAAGCTGCTACCAGACGGGCTTTTTGCTTGCCAAGCCGGGGCCCTATTTCTTGGGCGCGGGCGCGGGCTCAAACTTCACCACGGCCTGCACCTGCACGGGCACGTTCTGGTCGTTTTGGCGGCCGGGCGTGAAGACCCACAAGCGGCTCAGGGCCACCGCACTGCTTGGTCGCAGCTTACGCAGAGGGGGCGGGTGATGCAGGGCCGGCGCACCAGGCCGCCGGCCTCCACCGCGAACTCCACCGCAAACTCCACCGCGACAATGCCGGCAATATTTTTGCGCCGCACCGCGTCGGAATAGCGCAGCGCCCGCCCGATGGCCGCCGGAAAATCGCGGCTGCCATCGGGTAGCGCGGGCATTTGCGAAACGTAGGTGTACACCTTTCCGGCATCGGTAAGCCGGGCATCGGAGTTGGGCAGCGGCAGTAAAATCTCAACGAACTGGTGCATGACCACGGGCTAGCCGCCGGCGGCGCGGGCCGGGACCCAGGCCGGAAAGGCCCGCACGAGGCGCAGCGCCTCGGCGTCGCAGCTGGCGCAGAGGTGGCTTTTGGCTTCGGCGGCGTCCACCTTGCCATTGGCTCGCACAACGAAATCGACCCGGACGCGGCCCCGCAGGTTTTCGGCGGCCATCACGGTGGGCACTCGGGCGTTGCGCCGCAGAAAATCGTAGAGGCCGGGGGCCGGGAAAGCAGCGCGCGTGGGCGCTTCGTAGCTGCGGTACACGTGGTTGGGCGAACGTAGGACTACGGGCACATTCAGGGATACGGGCACGGCCGTTTTGCTTGCCAGGCACGAAGCGCAGCAGCTTGCGCACGGCGGCCAGCACGGCCGCATCGCGGGCCGGGCACAGGCCCTGAATGATTTTTGGGTCGGTTACCTCGCCGATGACCGCCACCACGAATCTGGCCTGTACCATACCTTCGGAGCGGCCGTCGAGCACTCCGGCCGGCAGCACCAGGGCTTTTTGCACGGCAGCCAGCACGGTGACCTAGCCAGCGGCATACGCCCCGCTCAGCTTTTCCTCCATAGTTTCGGATACCTTGCCCGGGGCCGCTGCCTTGGCGTTAGGCAGCGCGGGCATTTGCTCCACGTAGGTGTAGATGCCGGCTGGGGGCCCCGCCGGGGCGGCCCCAGGTCCGGTGGGGCCCCCGGGTCGGGCTCCTTGAACGCAACCGGCACAGTGAACGCCACCGCCACGGGGCGGCCGTTTTGCTTGCCGGGGATAAAGCGGGGCAGCACCTTCACAGCGTTCACGGCAGCTTCGTCGCAGCTGGCACTGAGGCCCTTCAGCACTTTCACGTCCTTCACTTCGCCCGTGGTGCTGATGACAAAGGAGATGAATACCCGGCCCTCCACCTTGCCCTATCGGACTTCGGCGAAATATACCAGCTGCTCCTTAAATGGCCACCGCGACGCTGGCTATGCCCCCGCCAATGGGCGGCGTGAGCATTTGCTCAACATTAAGTACCCGTTGGTAAACAGTTTATGTTAATAGGACTTACGCACTTTGAGGTAATTTAGGCAAAAGCGCGCGCTCATGCTGACTCAAACCACTTCCATCGAGTACCTGCTCAGTACGCCCACGAACTACACCTGTACGCATTTGGCGGCCCATCTGCCCGACGTGAGCCACGACCAGGCAAACCGGTTCTTGCGCACAAGTAAACTGCCGGTCAATTAGTTGCGCGAGCTGGTTCTGCCCTTGCTCCACGATTCGCCCGAGGCCTTTCTGCTCGTGGACGACAGCGTCCAAGACAAGCGCTACGGCCGCTTCATCGACGTGGCCAAGCGCCAGGGCAACGTGCACGGCATGGTCACCGGCATCGGGCTGGTCTACCGGGTGCACAGCAGCGGGGAGGCGGGCGATTTTTTACCCCTGGACTACCGCGTCTACGCCCCCGATACCGACGGGCAGACGAAAAACGACCACTTCCTGGCCATGGTTGACCAGGTGGTGGCGGAAGACAAGCTGCTGGCCCGCACGATTTTATTCGATTCCTGGTACGCGGGCAGCACCCATTTGAAGCGCATGCACCGCGCGGGCTGGACGTTTTTCACGACCCTGAGAAGCAACCGGTTGGTGAGCCTGGCCCAAGCAAGCGGCTACCAAGGCCTCGATACGCTCGAACCGCCGCCCCGGGGCTGGGGCCAGGGCGTGGAAGTACGCCTCAAAGAAGTGCCCTTTGGGATAAAGCGCTTCAAGCTGGTGGCCACGAACGGCGACATGGAATGGGTCATGACTAACCACTTGGCCGCTCATCTGACCCGTGAAATAGTCATTGAGGCCGTGCAGCTACGCTGGCAGATAGAGGAGTTTCACCGCAGCTTCAAGGTCGGAGAAGTGCCAGTGCCGCAAGGCCGCAGCACAGCGCAACCATTTGACTTGTTGCTACATGACTTGGGTATCGCTCCGCCAACACGCCCGCCGGATGGGGCAAACCATTTATCAAGCCCACCAACAGCAAGGGGCACCCTACCTGCGGCAGTTGCTCCAAAAACCGCTCATTCCAGCACTTGTGTAGTCGAGTGCGTAAGTCCTATATTAGTGTTAATGCGGCAAATTTAGCTGCACTAATGCGTGCGGCGAGGTCGTATTTTGCGGCACGGATTACTTAGCTCTGCGCGAGCGGCCGACGCAGTTTTTGGCCTTGACCAGTCTGCTGCCCACCGAATTTGACGCGTTGCGCACCGATTTTGCCCCCCGCTGGGAACGCTACCACCGCTACCACACCCTCGATGGCGAACGGCGGCGCATCCCGGCGCACGGGGAGCGTGCCAACGCCACCTTGCCCGGCACCGACACGAAGCTTTTCTTCTTGCTCACCTACCCCAAAACCAATTCCTTGCAGCAGCCCCAGGCCGCCAGCTTCGGCCTCTCGCCGACCCGCGTCAGCCGCCTGGCGGGTCCGTTGCTCGGCGTACTCAACCAGGCACTGGCCGCCCGGCACCTGTTGCCTGTGCGCGACGGGGCCCCGCTGGCCCAGCGCCTGGCCGCGCACCCCGACCAGGTTTTCACCTGCGACGGGGTGGCGTGCGGTATTCCCCGCAACGTGGATCGGGCCGGCCAGGAAGCGGAATACAGCGCCAAAAAAAAGTCCACGCCCTGAACAACACCTTGTGCGACGACACGCAGTACCTGCACTACCTCTCGCCCACCGAATCCGGGCGGACGCACGACAAAAAAATAGCCGCCGAGCACCCCTTGCACTTGCCGGTGGGCAGTGTGCTGCGGCAGGATTTGGGCCTGCTGGGCCCCGCCCCGGCCGGGGTCGTGGTGGGAATGCCCCACAAGAAGCCCCCGAAAGGGGGGTTGACGTTTTCACAACTTATTTACAACCAAATGTTAAGCCCCTTGCGGGTAGTCATTGAACACGTTCACAGCGGCATCAAGCGCTTGCGCATGGTCCGCGACAAAGTGCGGGTGCGCGGCGACTGGTTTCGTGATACGGTCGTGGTGGTAGCCTGCGGCCTGCACAACCTGCGCGTGCGCAGCCCGCACCGGGCTCACCTCGCACACGGGCGCACGAATCTTGACAAGTAATCCGCACAAGCTCTAGTAATAAGCTGCTTATCCTGCGCGTCCTGCTGCTGGTGGCGCTCTGCCTGCTGGGCCTGGGCCCACTGGCCTACTGTAAGCTCCCCTTCAAAGTAAGCCAGTCAAAACTAGAGGTCAGGCAGCTTGTCGAAACTCGATGGGCGTTAAGAAGTTAAGGGCCTGATGGGGCCGCAGGTGGTTGTAATCGTACTGCCAACGCTGGCATTGTTCGCGCACCTGGCGCAGGCTGGTGAAGAGGTAGGCGTTGAGCAGATCCCTGCGAAAAGAGCCGTTAAAGCGTTCAATGTAGGCGTTTTGCATCGGACTCGCGGGCTGAATCCAGTGCAAGTCAATCCCCTGGGCCTGACACCAGGCCTGGAGCACCTGGCTGATAAGCTCCGGACCATTATCGACCCGGATGCGGGCCGGGATGCCGTGGCGGTGGACCAGCATAGTGAGCAAGGCGACGACCCGCGTGGCGGACAGCGAAAAATCGACCTCGATGCCGAGCACTTCCCAGTTCCAGTCCTCGATTACGTTCAGGGTGCGGAAGCGGCGGCCACCGGTCAGCGCATCGCTCATAAAGTCTAAGGACCAGCACACGTTGGGCTGCGTGGGCACTTCCAGGGGCCGTTTTACCCGCTCGGGCAGGCGTTTCTTTTTCCGCCGCTTGCCGAATTGCAAGTTCATGAGTTGATAGATACGCCACAGGCACTTGTGATTGACCACGACCCGTAGTTTGCGCAGGTGGTAGTAGTATTTCCAAAAGCCCCAGCCACCGTGCCGCTTCACTAGTGCCCGCAGCCGGGCAACAAGTACGTCCTCAGCGGGTTGAATTCCCCCACGGCCCCCACCTGGGGGCGGGGCGTAGCTGCCGCGGGCCAGGCCCACGAGCGCGCACGCCGGGCGGTGGGGATAACTACTTTTTTCGCAACACCCCCTTGATAACCGGGTGTTCCAGACTCAACTCGGCATAGAGCTGTTTAAGGCGGCGGTTTTCGTCTTCCAAGTGCTTGAGGCGCTGCAATTCGCGCACGCTCATGCCCCCCAACTTGCTTTTCCACGCGTAAAACGTGGGCTCACTAATGCCGTGCTCCCGGCAAATCTGAACCACCGTCTGACCCTGGTCCTGTTGGCGCAAAATACCCAGAACCTGGGCCTCGCTAAAGCGACTCTTTTTCATGAACACTTAAAAATAGAAGAAGTGAAAAGTTACTACTTCTCTCTAGTTTTGACTGGCTCACCTGAAGGGGAAGCTTACACTACGCCTAGTCCGACCAGATTAACCTCGATGCCGGCCGGCCTAACCGCCTCGAAGACGCCTACCCCACCACCTACGGCAACCGCGAGTTCTAGCTGCCCGTGCGCTACCAACGCAGCCGGCAGGACGATAACCTGGTGCAGTATACGCCCTCGAATTTGGCCCTTTCCGCAACACGCAGCTGGCCGTGGCCGTACCCATTTACTTAGGCAACGGCGACCGGTCGGGCAGCAGCGACGTGCAGGTGTCGGGTTTCTACAACTTCAACAACGAAGGCAAATACCTGCCTGCCGTGGCCCTGGCCGGGGCCCTCACGCTGCCCACCAGCCTGCACAACGAGGGCACCGACTACAACGGCCGCTTCATCCTCATTAAGAGCTTGCTAGTCACCATTAACCGCCTGCATTTCAACGTAGTCTGCTTCCATAACAGCCAGCCCGGCGTGCGGGCTGAAGGCGGCCAGCTGAAAGAGAAGCTGCCCAACTGCTGTGCGCTGCTGTGGGCTACTCCACGCGCATCGCGCCGCAGTCGTCGCTGGTGCTGGATTTCGTGCGCGAGCAGCGCCGCTTCCGGGGCGAAATGGGCTCGTCCATGGAGGCCGGCATCCGCCGCCAGATGAATCCACGGCTGGTCCTCAGCGCCGGCGCATCGGCCGGTCTGGGCACCGACGCCGAGAAGTTTAGGGCTACGCTGGGCTTCCAGCACGCGTTTTAATGCTACCTGGCCAGCCCGCGAGGCCGGCCAGCAAACCGCTTTTCATCCTGATTATCTCCGCATGAAGCTTACCCGTCACTCCTTGCTGCTGCGGTGGGGGCTTACCGTCACCGGGGCCTACCTGCTTACCGAATACTTCGACGATGCCCCGGATTACGGCCACGCCGCCGTGCTCTGGACCCGGGCCGGGGCCATGCTTGTGCCGGTGGTCATATCGCTGCTACTCGGCCGTCGGGCCAACGTCCTGGTCTGGGTGTGGGCAGGGGCCCTGGTACTGGCTACGGTCGAAAACTTCGGAGCCCACGCTGCCGAGTCCAAGCCGCTGATGCACTTCAGTTTTCATGCGCTGTGGTTCCTGTTCGACGCGGTCGACTTTGCATACACGGCCGCCGTGGTGGATGGCAGCTCCCGTAAACGACCGTATGCCGGAGCCGCCCTGCTCAACCTGATCGGGGCGGATCTGCTACTGGTCAACCTCGAGATGCTAGGGGGCCTACGAATATGTAGTGCTGGCCCTCATTCAGGGCGTGCCCATGCTGCTGGACGTGCCGCTGCGGCGGCAGCACGAGGCGCAGGCGGGGTAGGAGCCCGGCTGGGCTGGCTTTTCTCTGGCCTTTAACATTTCTTCATTTCGCTCATGGCCATTCAGTTTATTTTCGCCCCCGACCAACTGGCTTCCCAGCGCTGGTACACCGGCGTACTCAACCTGCCCGCAGAGGCGGTGCGGGCTGACCCGCCGACGCTTCGGTTATCCAATACCGGTACGCTAGTATTTTCCGAACAGGCCCGGCCGGGGTCACACGTACCTCCAGTTGAGTCCATTACCGCTGCCCAGCAGCGGTTTGAGCACCGCCTAGTGGTGCCGGGCGAAAACCAGGGGCGGATAGTGGCGGCCGGCCCAGGCCACCCTCTCCCTGATTGACCCGGCCAACAATCAACTCACGCTCCTTGAGCCAGGTAATGGGGCTGCCCCCTGAATTTTCGGTCTAAGTAGCGGAGATATTCTTTTCCTAACCAACCCACTTATTTTTATGCATCAGCCCCCTCATTCTACCAGTCCGTCAGTAACTGCTCAGGAAGAGCATCAGGAAGCCAAAGAGCGTAGCGCGCCGTCCAGTAAAGTTATCCACGAAGCTATTCTCAAAGAAGGCCAGGAGGAACTAGCCCGCACGTCGGCCGCGCTGTTCTGGTCGGGGCTGGCGGCAGGCCTGTCGATGGGCCTGTCGATGATAGCGAAGGGGGTGATGATGCATTACCTGCCTGATTCGCCCGGGCGCCTGCTGGTGGCTAACCTGGGCTATAGTCTGGGCTTTTTGGTCGTGGTACTGGGGCGGCAGCAGCTGTTCACCGAAAATACGCTCACCCCGATTCTGCCGCTGCTGGAAGAGCGTACCTGGCGTAGCCTGTGGAACGTGTTGCGTTTGTGGGGCGTGGTGCTGGTGGCCAATTTGCTGGGCTGTCTGGCCTTGGCCCTGGTCGTGGCGCATACCGACACGTTCGAGCCAGCCATCCGGGCCGAGTTTGCCCACATGGGGCAGGAGGTGCTGGCCCCCAGCTTCGGCATCGTGTTGATACGCGGCATCTTTGCCGGCTGGATGATTGCCTTGATGGTGTGGATATTGCCTTTTGCCGACACGGGACGCATCTGGGTGATTATCGTTATCACGTACGTCGTAGGCATCTGCCAATTCAGCCACGTTATTGCCGGTACAATAGAGGCGTTTACGTTGGCCGCGTCGGGTGGGGTATCCTGGGGGCAGGCGTTGGGCGGCTTCACAGTGCCGGCGCTGCTGGGCAACATTCTGGGCGGGGTACTGCTGGTGGCTGGCCTCAACAACGCGCAGGTAGTTGCCAACGACCCCGACGACAACGCTGCTGGATAGCCAAGATAGGTCATCTTGAGACCGACTGAGGTGGTCGGGTAAAACAGGAGAGGATGGACCTTGGGTAAAAAGTTGGTCCAAAAGGTAAACGGATGGCTAGTAGGTAGCGCCTCACTGGGGCGTACCAACGCCAGCTGACTGCGTATCAATGGGATCAGAAAGGGGCACCTTGCTGGTTTCGATTAGGTCTTCGAACTATCGCTTCCGCTTGACCACCTCAGGTCCTGTTCCACCATTTCAGTTGCGCTACCCATGCCCGTCTGATGCGAGCTAATGTTGGGCTTCAGAGCTAACTACGGCGGAGCATATGGACGGCGAGCCAACAATTCTTTCGAAACGGACTAGTCAATTCTGAGATTTTTGCGTTCAACCGGATTAATAGAAGCTTGACTTGGGCGATTATGCAAAAAAGGCACCCTTTACTGGCACGGGCCAACTACCGGATAACAGCCACGGGGATAGGGCTTCTGGCCGCGACACTGAGCGCGGCGGCGCAAACCAATTCCAACCCGCCAGCCACTCGTCCTGGGGCCCAAAGTAGCCAACAGGGCGGCATTGGGGGGCCGCCTGTGGGCCAGCAGCAGCAGCAGGAGTTGCAACAGCGCCAGCAGCAAATTCAGCAGAGTATGCTGCCGCCGCAAATGCCGGCCGGGCCGTCCAGCCCGGCACCAGGTGGGCAGCCGGGTGGCGGGGGCAGCCAGCGCACGGGCCCACCATCGCTCGGGCCCGGCGGCACCGGCATGGTGGGCGAGCCCAGCGGCGCTACGACCCCGCAGGCGCAGTTTGGTAGCTCCCCAAGCGCGGGCGGCATGGTAGGCGCGGGCCAGGCCACTGGCGCGGCCCGTACGCTGGCCATGGCCCCGGCCACCCTAAGCCTGGGTGAGGCCATCGGCATCGGCATTGAGAACAACCTGACCACCCTGCTGGCCACCGAGCGCGCCTTGGAGGCGCGGGCCATGCGGCAGCAGGTGCGCTCATTTTTGTTACCCAACCTGTTCGGCACGGCGTATCAGCAAAACCGCACCCTTAATCTGGTGGCGCAGGGCCTGGTGCCCAGCGGCGGCCAGGATATGAGCAGCGGCATGGGGGGTAGTGCCGGCGGCGGGATGGCCCCGCTTATCCCCTCCTTTGTAGGGCCGTTTAATACGTTTGATGCCCGGCTCAATTTCTCGCAGACGTTACTGAACCTGAGCGCACTGCGCCAGTATAAGGGTATCCAGGCCGCTGTGCAGGTGGCCGACCTCACCGCCCAGCTGGCCCGCGAGCAAGTGGCGACTTTCGTGGCTCTGGCCTACCTCATAGCACAGCGTGGCAGCCTCGACGTGCGGGCCGCCCGCGCTGACCTGGTGCTGGCCGAAGCGCTGCTGCAACTGGCCCGCCAGCAGCGCGAGGTGGGCGTGGCCAACGGTATCGACGTGGTGCGGGCCGAGTCGCGGGTGGCGCAGCAGCGCCTGCGGGTGGTGCAGGCCGAAGCCAGCGCCATGCAGGACCGCCTCGACCTGGAGCGCGCCGTGGGCTTGCCCCAGGGCAGCGCCACGGTGCTGACCGATACGCTGGCGGCCCGCCCGGAGGCCATCCCGGCCGTGGCCGCCGCTCTGCCCGCCGCCCAGGCCGCCCGTTTGGATGCCCGCATCGCGGAGCAAACCATTGAGCAGCGCACCCTGGAGCGCCGGAGCCGCACCGCCGCCCGCGTTCCGATCGTTACGGCCGCCGCCGACTACGGGCAATCGGCCGTGACGCCCTTCAAGAGCGACCACGCTACCCGAACCTACGGCGTTACGCTGAGCGTACCCATTTTCGACGGCGGCTACATCGGCGGCCGGGTGAAAGCGGCCCTGAGCGAGCAGCGCCAGGCCGAATTGCAGCTCGGTAATACCCGCGGCCAGGTAGAGCAGGACGTGCGTCAAGCCCTGCTGGCCTGGAATTTATCGCTGGCCCAGGTGCAATCGGCCGACGAGCAGCTCGCCATTGCCGGCCGCGAACTAGCCCTGGCTACCCAGCGCTTCCGGGCCGGCGTGGCCGACAACCTCGAAGTACTGCAGGCCCAGGCCGGCCTGGCCAACGCCCGCGCCTTGCGCGTGCAGGCCCTGGCCCAGTACGGCGCGGCTCGCCTCAATTTTGCCGCCGCCACCGGCACGGCGCAGTCTTTTCGCTTGTAAATTTAAGTTATTGATTACTGGTTACTTAGCGATATTTATAAATTGAAAGGCTAAAAGAACAGCCATGCTGAGCTTGTCGAAGCATTTCTATCGCTTCGTTGTACAGTATTGATGACTTACGCAGTAGAGATGCTTCGACAAGCTCAGCATGACGTTTTCACAAAAACTTAAAAAGCTCCACTGGTAAGTGTGTTGAACCAGGAACCTCAAAAATATTTATACCAATGGCCGATAAACCCCCATCTCCCGTTGCCAGCCCGATGCGGCGACGGGTCGCTGCCCCTTCGGACGCGCCCGACCAGCGCCTCGACCCCGCGCGCCGCACCGTGCCCCAGGCCAAGGACGACCCGGCCGTGGTTACCCACAAGCCCATCTACCGGCGCACCTGGTTTCTGATTGGGGCGGCGCTGCTACTGATAGGGCTGTTGATTTGGGGCATCCGCTACTACCGTTACGCCAGCGACCACGAAACCACCGACGATGCCTTTGTAGAAGGCCACGCCGTACGGGTGAGCCCACGCCTGGCCGGCCAGGTATTGAAGGTGTACGTGCGTGACAACCAGTTAGTAAAAGCCGGCCAGCTGCTACTGGAGCTGGATCCGCGCGACTACGAGGCGCAGCTGGCCCAGGCCGAGGCGGCCGTGACCAGCGCTCGCGCCCAGCGAAATACTGCCCAGCAGGCTACCCGTTCGCGGGCCAGCGTCATCACCCAGCAGCGCGCTCAGGCCGCCGCCGCCGAGGCTACCCAAGCCCAAGCCGCCGCCGAGGAGCGCGCCGCCCAAGCCCAGGCCGCTAACGATGCCCGCAACGAGCAGCGCTACGCTGAGTTGTACAAAACGGACGCCGTGTCGCGCCAACGCTACGACCAGGCCCTTACCACCGCCCGCGCCTCAGCCGCCCAGGCCGACGCCGCCCAACGCCGCACCCAAAGCGCCGGTGCCCAGGCCCTTCAGGCGCAGGCCGTGGTAGCCCAGGCCCGCAACGACTACCGCCAGTCTACGGAGCAAATCACCGTCAACGATGCGCAGATTAAGCAAGCCCAGGCGCAGGCCGATGCAGCGAAGCTGCAACTTTCCTACGCCAAGCTTTACGCCTCCGAAGCGGGCCGCATCACCAGCAAGGCCGTGGACGAGGGCCAGACCGTTTCAATGGGCCAGCAATTACTCCTCATTACCTACGGTCAGCTATGGGTAACGGCTAATTTCAAGGAAACGCAGCTCACCCACATGCGGGTGGGTCAGCCGGTGCAGTTGGAGGTAGATACCTATCCGGGCGAGCAGTTTGCGGGGCGGGTCGAGAGCTTCCAGCGCGGTACCGGGGCCCGCTTCAGCCTGCTGCCGGCCGAGAATGCCACGGGTAACTACGTGAAAGTGGTGCAGCGCATCCCGGTCAAAATCGTGTTCGAAGGCCAGCCCGACCTGCACCTGCTGGCTCCCGGCATGTCGGTGACGCCGGAGGTTAACATTACCATTGCCCCCACCCAACAAAATGTGGAAGCCGCCCATCGCGAAGCCCTCCCCCGCATTACCGACTCCCCCGTCCGCCATAAGGTACCCCCCGATAAAAAGTAGTTAAACGCATTAAAAAACATGGAAAATTCTGTTTCCGGCGACTGGCAGGCCGACCTCAACGACTTGTTCGCCACTATCGACCACGAGAGTCACACCTACATTGATAACCTGAACCGGCAGAGCGCCTTCGACCACGACACGGCCCTACCCGCCCTGGAAGCCGCCGCCGAGGCCCTGCGCGCTCACGCCCGCAGCTGCGAAACCGGCCTCGACCCAGAGCGCGTCTACCTCATCATCCGGCAACTGACGGGCGAGGTCGAGTTTCAGTACGCCGTGGTGGCCGAGGTGCGCATCGAGGCCGTAACGCCTTACATCCACTGCTGGTTTGAGGAAAACAAGCTGGCCGAAGCGATAACCAAGCAGCAGGGTCAACCCGAAAAGCAGCCCGACGACCAGGCCCCGAAGTCTGGCGATAAAGGTAGCGACGACCAGCCCGCTGACGAAGGCAACGACGATAAAGGTGGCGATAACCAGGGCGGCGACGATAAGCAGAAGGAAGAGGAGCCGACCCGCACCAAAACGATGGAGGTCCTCAGCACCTGGCAGGACGACCGCCGCATCGAGGACGTGACGCGCGAGGAAATCCTCAACGACTTCGTGCAGCATTACAAAGAAGCCATTGGGCTAGCCCGCACCCAGCTGCACAAGGGGGGTAGTTAGAAAACATGGCAGAGGCAGGCTACTACTCAGAAAGGCTAGGTGCTTAATGTTGAACGTCATACTGAGTTTGTTAAAGCATCTCTACCACTTCCGCCGCGCCGTTCAATGAAGCGGAAGAGATGCTTTGATAAGCTCCGCATAACGGCCTAGTTTATTACTAATTCATAATTTATAGTTTAATATTCATAATCGATTATGGCGCAAGCCCTCCCCCAGTCGGCGGCCGGAGCCGGCAACCTGAAGTGGGCCATTGCCATCACGGTGGCGCTGGGCACGTTCATGGACGTGCTGGACAATTCCAGCGTATCAGTGGCCCTGCAAAACATCGGCGGCAGCCTGGGTACGTCGCAGGACGATGTGACCTGGGTAATTACGGTGCTGCTGGTGGCCAAGGCCGTGATGCTGCCTACGGCGAGCTTTCTATCCACGGCCGTTGGGCGGTCGCGCCTGTTTATGCTGGCGCTGGTGGCCTACGGGGTTTCGTCGCTGCTGTGCGGGCTGTCGTCGTCGCTGGGGATGCTGCTGGTCATGCGCGTCTTTCAGGGCCTGTGCGGCGGCATTATTCCGCCCGTCGGCCAGGCCATTCTCAAAGATTCTTTTCCGCCCGCGGAGCAGGGGCAGGCGTTTGCGCTGTTCGGCGTGGCCACGGTGGTAGCTCCCACGGTGGGGCCCCTGCTTTGCGGCTGGCTCGTGGATAGCTACAGTTGGCACTGGGTATTTTTCGTCAACGTGCCCATCGCCCTAATCACCGCGTTTTTGGTGACGGCGCTGGTGAAAGACCCGCCGGAGCTAGTGAAGGAAAAAGCCAATGCCTGGGCCAAGGGCATCAGCGTGGACTACATTGGACTAAGCTTATTAGGCTTGGGCCTTAGCGCATTGCAATACGTGCTGAGCCGGGGCGAACGCGACGATTGGTTCAGCTCGAAGGCCATTATGTTGCTCAGTGTTGCGGCGGTGCTGCTGCTGGCGGGCGGCATTATTTGGGAGATGCGCACTAAAAACCCGCTCCTCGACCTGAGCTTGTTCCGCAATCGCACGTTTACGGCCGCCATGCTGGTCATGTTTGTGGTGGGCGCGCTACTCTACGGCAGCACCACGCAGCTGCCGCAATTTCTGCAAACCCTGCTGGGCTACCGGGCCGTCGATAGCGGCCTGGCCATCACGCCAGGCGGCCTGTCGCTAATTTTACTAATGCCCGTTGTGGGCTGGCTGACGGGCAAGGTGCAAGCCCGCTGGCTAATTGGCTTTGGTTTGGTAATCAGCTCGCTGGCTTGCTTCTATTACGCGCACGTCCTCAGCACAAGTATTGACTTTCGCACGGTGGCCACGGCGCGGGTCTACCAGAGCCTGGGGCTGGGCTTTCTGTTCGTCCCCATCAGCGTGGCTTCCTACGTGGGCCTGGCTAAGTCCAAGACCAACCAAGTGGCCATGTTTACTAACCTAGTGCAAACTATAGGAGGCGGCTTCGGCATCGCGGCTATCGAAACCGTAATTGCCCGCCGCAGCCAGTTTCACCAGAGCCGCATCATTGACCACCTCTCCTTCACCAATCCTGACTATGCGGCGGGCCTGCGCCAATTCGCTACCTCCGTTTTTGGGCGGGTCAATGCCAGCGCGGGCGATGCCATGCAACAGGCCCAGGGAGCCATCTACCGGGCGGTGCTGCAGCAGTCCACCACCCTGGCATACACCGACGCCTTCTACCTGCTGGGTTTTACCTGCATCATTTCGGTTGCGCTCGTGTTTTTAATGAAACCTAACAAAACCGGCGCGGGCGGCTAGGCCGACGCGGCCGCATGAGGTCAGCTGAGGTAGTCGAGTCAGGCTGGACAGTTTAGGGTAGTAGTTTGAAGTGGCTGTTGGTGAGTAATATGCGGGATTTGGTAGCCGATACTGGCGTACAAACGGTGGTGATTACAATAGTCAAAATAGGTGGCGGCGCTGGCTTTCGCGTCGGCTAAGTCGGCAAAAACTGGTCATTCCCGGCATTCGAGCGCTTCGGTTTTGAAGCGCGACCAGCGGCTTTCGGCTTGGGCATTATCGTAGCAGTCCCCGCGATGGCTCTGCGAGCGCCGGGCCTTGTGGTCGCGCAGCAATTACTGGTAGGCGTTGCCACCGTACTGCCCGCCGCGGTCGGAGTGAACGATGAGTTCAAGGGTAGGCGGTTGGGCCAAAAAGCCCGCTGCAAAGCCGTCGTGAGTAATTCTTCCGGCATAGTGGCCGCCACGTGCCAGCCCAGCACCTACTGGCTGGCCACGTCCTGAAACGCCCACAGATAGGTTCAGGTACCGTCAGCCAAGGGTAACTAGTGCTCCAACAGCATAATTTCAAGTAATAAACCGTAAGTAGGTCGGATGAAATAGTTTGCATTATCGGCGTATCTTTGGGTTATGAGTCGCGTTAACACTCCCCTGTTGGATGAGGCCGCACGGGCAGCCCTGGAATCGTTGTACAAACAGCATCCGAATCATACCCTGCGGCAGCGCTGCCAACTGGTGCTGCTCAAAGCCACGGGCCGCACTTCGCACGACGTTGGTCAAGTGGTCGGCCTCTGTCATGTCAGCGTCAACAGCTGGCTCAAACGCTACCGCAAAGAAGGGTTAACGGGCTGGAAAACAAGCCCGGACGCGGCCGTAAATCCCTGCTCACGGTCGCCGCTGACCAAGCCAGCGTGCGGGCCGCCGTGGCCACCAATCGCCAGCGCATTGCCTTGGCCAAGGCCGAGTGGGAAAGCCAGCGGGTGGCGGGGGAACCGGCCGTGGGACGCGATGCCTTCCGCGCTTTTTTAAAAGCCTTGGTGGCCGATACCAGCGCATCCGGCGGCGCCCGGCCAAGGAGCCCGACCCGCTCCACTACGCCGAAACGGTCGAACGCTTAGCAGAATTGGAGACCTTGGCCGAGGCCGGCGAGTTGACCCTGTTCTACGGCGATGAATCGCACGTCTGCCAGCAAGGCTACGTGCCCTACGGCTGGCAATTTCCGGGCGAAGACGTGTTTATCCCCGCTCAAAAAGGTGTTCGCCTCAACTACTGGGGCCTCTTCAGCCGCGATAACCAGTGCCATTGGGCCACCACCTGCCAGAACATTGCCGCCGCTTTTGTGGCCGAAAAATTAGACGCTCTTTCACTGCGAATCGCTGGTCCAACGGTTATTGTGCTAGACAATGCCAGCATCCACAAGGCGCATCTTATCCAGCAATGGCGGGCGGTCTGGGCGCAACGGGACCTGCGTCTGTTTTTTCTGCCGCCCTATTCGCCCCACCTCAACCTGGCCGAAACCCTATGGCGGCATTTAAAGGGCGGTTGGCTCCAACCCCAGGACTACGCCCAGGCCGATGACTTGGCCTACGCCACCAATCGCTGCCTCGCAAATTTCGGGAAGCAACTCGTTATTACGTTCAGCCCATTTAATGCAAACTAATTCATCCGACCTACTTACAAGCAAGTGCTTGATTAATTTAAGTTTTAGAGAAATATAACACCTCGAAATTAAGCTGTCGGAGCACTAGTGGTCTACCAACTTAATTTCGGGCATTCTATTTAGGGTCGTGTGTTGAGTATGTAGAGGGCTGTATCTTTGGTTATGGTTTTAGAACCCACTCTCTGTCCAGCTTGTCAGCAGCCGGACGTGGTCTATGTCTCGTCCGGCCAGAGCTTTACACCAAGCTCCCGGTAAATGACCCTAGATGACTTTCCCCCCAGGCAAACCAAACAAGCTCATTATCCTATTGCGTTCCGGTTGGAAGCCGTGCGCCGCGTTGAGGCCGGCGAAGTGCAGCGCGTGGTGGCCGCGGCGATGGGCATCGCTCCGATTACGCTAATTGAGTGGCTGCGCCGCCACGGCACGGCCGCTTACGCCTTGCTTAAACGAAAAGTGTACACGTCCGCCCAAAAACACGCCATCGTGCGTGAGTTGCGCACGGGCCTCCTCTCCGAGGCCGACGCCTTGCTCAAGTATGGGCTGCGCGAGAAGAAGACCCTGCGCTTGTGGGTGGCCGCGCAAGTCGCCGCCGAGGTGGTAGCCGCTGCGCCCGCCCCTGACCCGCCCGCCGAGGCGGCTGGTACCGCCGACCTGGCCGCGCAGCTGCGGCAGGCGCAGTGGCAGATTGAAGCGCTGCACACGCTCATCGACCAGGCCGAGACCGCTTATAAAATCGACATCCGAAAAAAGGGTGGTGCCAAGCCGTCGAAATAATGCGCCGGAAGTACCCGCACGTGGGTGTGGGCACGCTCTGCGGACTGTTTGGCAAGACCCGAAACGCATTTTACGACCACCAGCGCCGGGCCACGGCCCAGGCCCTGCTCGACGGGCTGGTACTAGCCCTAGTTGTATGGTACCGGTGTATGGGGAAGGGGGTCGCGGGTTGGGTCGCGGTGAAAGATAGTAGGATTTTTTCGCCATTCCGCACAGATAAATTCGTGCGGGGTTAGGCCCTTCAAGCGCTTGAGCCGCTTGGCGTAGTTGTAAGCCAGCAAAAAGGCTTGTAAGTGACTGTCTAACTGCGCGCTCGTCTCGTAGTGAAACTGCTTAATCGTGGCCTCCTTCACCGTCCGGTTCATCCGCTCTACCTGCCCATTGGTCCAGGGGTGAGCCGGCTTGGTAAAGCGCTGCTCGATGCCCCACTCGTCGCAGAGCTGACCGAACGGATGGCGACCGACTTTCGTATGATGCGGTAAGTTTCGGAATTGAATACCGTTGTCTGTCAATAGCTTATGCACCTTGTAGGGAATCTGCGGCAAGACCCGGCGCAAGAAGTCCGTGGCTATCGCCTGCGTGGCCTGTGGCTGCAACTCGGCGAAGGCCAGCTTGCTGGTGCGGTCAATGACCACGAATAAATACTGCTTGCCTTCTTCGGTCTGGACTTCGGCAAAATCCACGTGCAGGTAGCCCAGCTCGTAGGCCTTAAACAGCGCCTTACCCGCCCCAGCTGCCGGCTCGTCGGCCGGGGGTAAGCGGCTGATGCCGTGGCGTTGGAAGCAGCGGTGCAGGGCCGAGCGGCTCAGGTGCGGAAGCGTCTCCTGCAAGGCATAGAGGCAGTCATCAAGTGGCAGCAGCGTGTGCTGGCGGAAGAGCACGATAGCCGCCTCTTCCACGGGAGTGAGCACGGTGGAGGCCGGTTTGGGGCCGCGCACAGCCTCTTCCGTACTGGTACGCCGCCGCCATTTGCGCACGGTGCCCTGGGTCAGGCCCAGGCGCTTGGCTAGCGTTTGTACGCCTTCTGTACTTTGCTGGATAAGGCGCCGAGTTGCCGGCGTTGTGGTGGCGCAGCCGTGTGGTACTTTTTCCATAGAGTTGCCTGAAGGCTACGACAAAAGTCCCCTTTCCCATCCCCCGGGACTATACACCTAGTGGCTGACATCCGCGAGGATCTGCCCCGCTTGGGCACGCGCAAGCTGTATTTCCGGTTGCTGCCGCAACTCGGCGAGCACGCGCCGCGCGTGGGCCGGGACTACCTGTTTGCCCTGCTGGCCGCCCACGGCCTGCTCATCCGCCGTCGCAAACGGCGCGTGGTGACCACCCAAACCTGTCTGCCCCTGTTTCGGCGGCCGAATTTGATTGAGCACCTGACGGTGAGCCGGGCGGAACAGGTCTGGGTCAGCGACATCACCTACGTGCGCTTGCTCAGCGGCTGGAGCTACCTGAGCCTGATTACCGACTTGTATTCCCACAAAATCGTGGGTGCCTGCCTGCACCCCGACCTGTCGGTGCGCGGCACGCTCAGTGCCCTTCACCAAGCCCTGGCCGCCCGCATCCAGCCGCACCGGCCCCTGATTCACCACTCCGACCGGGGCTTGCAGTACGCGGCCCGCGAGTACGTGGGCCTGCTGGAAAGTCACGGCGTGGCCCTGAGCATGACCCAAAACGGCGACCCGTACGAAAATGCCGTGGCCGAACGGGTCAACGGCATCCTCAAAGACGAGTTTGGCCTGGGCGATGTGCTGCCCGGCTTTGCCCAGGCCGACGCGTTGGTGGGCCGGGCGGTGCGGGCCTACAACGAGCTGCGCCCGCACGGCAGTTGCGACTTCCTGACCCCGAACCAAGCTCACGAGCAGGAAGGGCCGCTGGTACGGCGCTGGAAAAATTACTATCAGCCGGTGGCCATTCCTGCCCCAACCTGACGCACGGTCCAAGCGGCTAAAAGAAAATGGCGACTTACCTTACCTACCTGTAAAGTTCAATTCGGATTACTATCTCTGCCTGTAAAGCGCAGGACGGATTATCACCTTCACCTGTATAGCTATAGCCGGACGAGACACTATCGGCACGGCAGAGCCACCGATGGGACCCAGCGCTACCTTTGCACGGCTTACCGGCGCACCTTCCAACTGCACTAGCGGCACAAGGTACATGCGCCATGGGTGCGGGCCAAAATCATGGACTTAGCCCTGAATGGCAGCGGCGTACGGGATACGGCCAGGGTGTTGGGCATCAGTCCGCAAACGGTCATGGGAGAGCTTAAAAAAAGATTGAAGCGCTAGCCGCATCATCCGACCTACTCGCCCGAAACGGGCACCAAGCGGCGGCTGTGCGCCGACGAGATGTGGTCGTTTGTACGCTGCAAAAAGCAGTAACGCTGGCTGTGGTGGATAGAAGAGGCTACCACGGGACAGGTGGTCGCCTTTGTATTTGGGCGGCGTACCCACGCCACGTTTCGGCGCTTGCCGGCGGTGCTCGAAGCGGCGGGCTGGGTCGCAGACAGGTGGTTTACCGATGCCTGGGGAGCCTATGAGGCGTGCCTTGCCCGTCGAACAGCGGCAAACGGGCAAGGCACCGATGCAGCGCCTCGAACGCAAACATCTGACCTGGCGTACCCGCCTCAAAAGGCTGACCCGCAAGACCATTTGCTTCTCCAAAAAACAGTTCTTCCACGATGGATTGATCCCCCTATTTATATTCCATTTTTTGGCAGTCGTCTAATTTATGGTGATTTGCAAAATCATTAATCAGACTTAGAAATTTATTTTTATTTCATGCATAAACCATTGATTATCAATATATTTATCCAATAATTTTTCCTCAAAATCATTATATTAAATAACGAGTTTAGCACCTTGGTTTAGACCATTGCCAAAATGTAATGCTTTGTTATCTTTGAGGGCGGTGATCTAATTTAAGATGATATTTCGATTATAATTATCGATGACTATTTTAATTCGGGCGGTGTGCATGACCAACGATTTGCTGAACGAACAGGACTTGCGCACGAGTACTCTACCCTACTATTTTAGTTGCTTTATAATGAGTTAGTTGATTGATAATCCATCGGAACACAGCATTCATGTTGGCGGTAAATACCGGGTCGGTGCTGCGGCCGGGCCGCGTGTACTGGCGCAGGGCGTTGAGGCCGTGGCGGCCAAAACTGGCGCGTTTGTAGCCGTTGTTCTTCTGGGGGATGGGTTGCACTTTTTCGTGCAGGCGGGTGCCCACGCTCACGCAAAGCGCGTAGGCCAAACTCACCAGGCCCACGAGTTTTTTGAGTTTGTCCCGGCAACGCAGGTGCGTAGCCCGCAAGGCAAAGCCTCGCCCTTTCAGGTTCTGGAAACAAGCCTCAATCGTCCAGCGCTTGCGATAGAACTGGCCCAAAAAAGCCGGGTTGGCCGTGCCGAAGAGGAAGAGGTACTCGCCCCCGGCCAAGGCCGTGACCTGCGCCCCGCCCCAAACCCCGTCGACTTGGCACACGGGCAACTGGCGGCACTGGCCTGGCCGCAGGCCCCAGTCGGCCACGGCGTGACGACGGCCTTGGGGGTCGGTGAGCAGGTGGTGCTTGGGCAGACGCATGACGAATAATATGCCCTTGTCTTTGAGGTATTTGAACCAGGCATGGCCCACAAACTCGCGGTCGCCCACCACCAGCCCCACGCGGTCGGGGCCCAGCACCCGCAGGCAAAAATCCAGCAGCGCCGTGCGGTCGGCGGTGCCGGAGTTGCCGCTGCGGTTGTCGAGCAACTCCCAGCACAAGGGCCAGTGGCAATCGCCCCGGCCCACCGTCACGAGCAGGATGTTGACCTGGCAGCGGCCGAAGTCCCACTCCGTGCGGTCGATGCACAGGCGCAGCTTGCCCGTGCCCGGCAAGAGGCCGACGAGCAACACGGCCAAGGCGACGTAATCCAGGTCGGCTTCGCGGAAAAAGTCTTGGATGCGCGTCTCGTTCGAGGCCAGTTTCACGCCGTCGTTGAGGTGCTGCGCCACCTCGCAGAATTGCACATTTCGGCTTTTAAAGAGGCCGAGCACGAAGCGGGCCACGAACTTTTTGCGGGCCAGGTTCCGCACCAGCGGGACCGAATGTAAAAGGGTCGTAATTTTGACCACGAGGCGTTGCTTCACGGGAAGGAGCGCATTTGGTAGTTGAGGAACTCCAAAGGTCGGGCCTTCCCGTTTTTATGCCCGATTTTTAGTAGGGTAGAGTAGCGCACGAGTACGCCGCAACGCTGACGTAAGGAGCAATTGATGGCTTCGACGCTGTTGGTCTGGCCCTCGCCCTTGGGACAAGGCCGGTGCTGCCAACGGGGCAGCACTTTGGCGTAAGCTTTCCACTGGTCGGTAAAATACCAGCAGTGGCGGTGGTAGCGGCGAGGCAGGGCCTGCCAAAGTTTGCGTAACGGGGCTTCACCCCGGCTGCCCAGCGCCCAGCCCACAATCCGCCGCCGGGCCCGCTCGACGGCGAGCCACAACCAGACCTTGCGCTTTTTGTGGCCCACAAAGCTCCACAATTCATCCAACTCGAGGATTTCCCATTCCTTGCGCTGCGCCTTTTTCGGGCGTAACCGGGGCAAGGGCGGGGAGGCGGCCGCCGCTTTTTTTTAGCCGCTTGGCAATGGTCATGCGTGCCACGCCCGTGATGCGGGTAATACTGCGCTGCGAATTGCGCTCGACCAGCAGGGCCTCGACTTGCGCGTACTGCACGGCTTTGGCCACGGCGGCCGGCACGAACCGCGCCTGGTAGCCGCAAGCTTTACACTGGTAGCGGGCATGGCCATTGCTGTGCCCATTGCGGCGGATATCCGCGCTGCTGCATTTCGCGCAAGTGTGAATTGTCGTGACCATAAACAATAGACCTAATTCGGAAAAGGTTACTAGGTTGTCCCGTGCGAGGCAGTCGTAGTTTTGCACATGGATTATGTGACCCTGCGCGAGAAGCCGCGCCAGTTCCTGGCGTTGACTAGCCTGCACGTGGCCGAGTTCGACGACTTGCTCATCGACTTTGCCCCGGCCTGGGAGCGCCATCACCGCTGGCACACACTCGCGGGTCAGCGGCGGCGGTTCGCCGCCCACCGCGAGCGGCCCAATGCGGTGCTGGCGGGCAGCGACGCGAAGCTGTTTTTTCTGCTCAACTACCTCAAAAACAACAGCTTGCAGCAGCATCAGGCCGCCAGCTTCGGCATTTCGCAAGCCCGCGTTAGCCAGTTGGCCGCCGGGCTGTTGCCGGTGCTCAACCACGTGCTGGCCCAGCGCGGGCTGCTGCCCGTGCGCGACGGGGGCGCGTTGGCCCAGCACCTGGCTGCCCACCCCGAGCGCGTGCTGGCCTACGACGGGGTTGAGCGCGGCGTGCCGCGTAACGCTGACTACGCAGCCCAGGCCGAGGAATATAGCGCTAAAAAAAAGCGCACCGCATGAAAAACATGACCCTGTGCGACCAGACCCAGTACGTGCATTACCTTTCCCCGACGGAGAGTGGGCGGCAGCACGACAAGAAACTGGCCGACGAGTACGCCCTGTCGCTGCCCGTCGGCAGCGTCTTGCGCCAAGACCTGGGCCTGCTGGGCCACGCCCCGGGCGGGGCGGTGGTGGAGATGCCCCACAAAAAGCCGCCCAAGCGGGAGCTGTCGTTTTCGCAGAAGTTATACAACCACTTGCTCAGCCCCTTACGGGTGGTGATTGAACACGCCCACAGTGGCATCAAACGGCTGCGTATCGTGGCCGATACAGTCCGGCTGCGCGGCGAACCCGTGCGCGACCTGGTGATGGTCGTGGCGTGCGGACTGCACAACCTGCGCGTGTGCAGCCCGCTTCGTGCCTACCTCGCGCAAGCGCCCCTGAGTCTCGGCAACTCTTCCGAATAAGGTCTAATATACGGGTGTAATTCAAAACTACGCGGTTGGTTTTTTAAACAGGTCTGTGAGCAAGTGCATTTGAGGGCTTTTCAGTGCCGAGCGTAAGTGTACGAGCCGGTCGAGTCCGCCATTGGACCAGCGCTGACCGCTTCGTTTGAGTCGGACCTGCAGCAGGGTGCGGTGGGCCGCCTCGACGGGCCCGCTACCACAGAGCAGCCCGCGTTGGCGGAACTGGTCGTAGCGCATGCGGGCCCGGTTGGTGGCCAGGTAGGCGCCGAGTTGGGCGGCCACCGGGGCGGCCAGGCCGGGCAACCCGGCCACGGCCTGTTCCACGGCCGGGCTTTGTCCGGCCCAGAGGCGGGCGCGTCGGCGGCCTGGGCGGCGGCGGCCTGGGCGGCGGCGGCGAGTGTTTCGGCCACGTGGTAGAAGTCCAGGATGTGGGTGGCGGCGGCGGTCTATTGAAGAGTGAGGTTGTAATTGTCAATCACAATCTTGATGCGAGCCGTGTGCATGCGCAAACTTTTACTAAAGGAGCAGGATTTGCGGACCAATACCCCGCAGCGCTGGCGTAAGGAGCAGTTGATAGCCTCAACAATATTGGTTTTGCCGCTGCCTTTGGGATGAGGCCGATGCTGGTGGGCGGGCAAGACCTTGGCGTAGGCTTCCCACTGGTCGGTGTGGTAGCGGCAGTGGCGTTGGTAGCGTCGCGGCAGCGCGGCCCACAAGCGCCAGGCCGTGGCGGCTCCCCGGCAACCCAGCACCCAGGCCACGATGCGGCGCGAGGCCCGTTCAACGGCCAGCCACAACCAGACTTTGCACGTGCGCCGGCCCACGAAGGTCCACATTTCGTCAAGTTCGAGGGCTTCAGGTTTCCGGCGTTGGGCCTTTTTCGTCCGGCGACGCGGCAGCCGGGGCGAGTCCAAGGCCGCTTTTTTTTATCAGCTTGGCGATGGTCATCCGTGCCACGCCGGTGGCGCGCACGATGCTACGTTGGGAGTTACGCTCGGTGAGCAAGGCTTCCACCTGCGCATACTGTGCCGCCTTGGCCACGGCCGCTGGTATAAACCGTGCCTGATACCCGCACGCCTTGCACTGGTATTTAGGCTGACCACCCTGCGTGCCATTGCGGCGGATGTGTTCACTACCACAGCGGGCACATAAGTGTTGCGTATAAACCATGCGCTAATTTACAACCTCACTCGCTAATAGACCACCGCCTGGGTGGCATGGGGGTAAGCGTCTTGTAACCAGCGGTGAATCCACTGCGCCCCGTCGGTAACAAACACTTGGTCGGCCGCCGCGTCCGGCGGCAAGACTTGCTCAAAACGCTGGGTGAAGGTGGCGAAGGGCCCGCGCTGCGCCACGTACTGCGACGGTCCCATCGTCCCGGCCGGGGCGCTCGCCGGGGCGCTCGCCGGGGCGCTCGCCGGGGCGCTGTGCTGGAAGACGCGACCCACTTTCACCTCCTGCCAGCCCGTGTCGGTGAAAAGCATCGAGCCGTCGACCATGCCATAGACCGGCCCCGGCCCGGCGCTCACCCCCGGGCAGGGCGCATCCAGGCCGGCAGCGGGTAGGGCCTGGGCGGCGGCCTGGGTGCGGCGGTAAACCTGGGTCGTGCTCACGCGGATGCCCAGCAGCGATTCGACCAGCGGCGGCACCTGGGCAAAGACGTGCTCAGCGGCCAGCAACACGAGTTTGGCCTGTAGGTAGGGGCTGGTGCGCGAGCCCAGCACCGGGGCGCTGAACGGGTTCGTTTTGGCGATGGCTACGCGCCCGAACCGGGTCTGGACACTGTTTTTTTTTGCTTGTTGGCCGGCACCGGCCCCAGCGTCTGTTCCAGCACCGAACGCCCCAGGGCTGTCCACAACTGGTCAAACTTCTCTTCCAGCGTGTAAAAATCCGGCTCCTGGCCGATAGCGCGCAACTCGTCGTATTGGGCGGCGGCCAGCGCCAGGTAGGCTTCTTTCGTCATTGGGAATAAGCAGGTAGTGAATACCCCAAGTTACCACCCCAACGCGTAGTTTTGAATTACACCCCAATATACGTAGGCCATCTTATTTTAGACCACCGCCATCTTTGAGAAAAAACGATATGAATTGCCCCGACTGTCAAAGCCGACACATTAAGAAGAACGGCCATACGCATCATGGCAAGCAAAATTATCAATGCACGAATTGTTGGCGCCAATTTGTAGCGGCAGGCCAATCGTGGTTTAACAGTACCGCTGATAAGGAATTAATAAATTAGGCGGTGGTCCAAAGCGAGATGATTTTGGTATTTCACTCAATTTATGATGTCTGAATATTCGTCCTTCCAGCTTTCCTGACGTGTTTTTAAGCTGACTTAATTAACAAACTAAAGGTCCGGTATCATCCTGCTTTGGACCACCGCCTTAAATTATTATTAGAACGCATTTCACTTTCTGGCATTTATCGCGTATGCGATGTAAGTGAGACGTGGGTGTAATTCAAATCTTCGTTTGGGGGTGCTATCTTTGACTAACACCATTCCCCGCCATGAGGATGACCAAAGCGGACTACCTGGCCCTGGCTGAAACCCGTTTCGAGGCCCTCTGCGCGTTAGCGCGCCACGCCGACTTCTACACGTTTGAGAAAGAATTTAACCAGGTCTGGACCGGCATGGGCCGGCAGGTGCTGGAGCAGACGGTCGGGCCGGTACCGGCCGACAAGCGAAAAAAAACGGTATCCACAGCCGCTACGGCAAGATTGAAGTAGCCGTTGGCCACGCCTTCAGCCGGCCCGTGCTCGGCAGCCGTACCAGCCCCTATCTGCAGGAGAAGCTGGCCCTGCTCAGCACACTGACCGTTTTTGGCCAGGTGCCCGGGTTGGTCGAGCAGTTGCTGGGCCTGCGCGTCAACCAGAGCCAGGTGTACCGGCAGTGCCAGCGCATCGCCGATGCGCTCGACGAGCAGCAACTCAGTAAAGCTAATTCGGAAGTGTGTGTTAAGTTACTGCCCGTAGGCGAGGCGTAAATTTGGCTATGGATTACCTGAGTTTGCGCGAGCGGCCCCGCCAGTTTCTGGCCCTGACCAGCCTGCGAGCGGCGGAGTTTGACGACTTGCTGACCGACTTTGCCCCGGCCTGGGAGCGCCACCACCGCTACCACACCCTGGAAGGAACCAAACGGGCGTTCCCCGCCCACCGCGAGCGGGCCAACGCCGTGCTGGCGGGCAGCGATATAAAGCTCTTTTTTCTGCTCACCTACCTCAAAAGCAACGCCTTGCAAGAGCACCAGGCCGCCAGCTTTGGCATTTCGCAAGCGCGCGTCAGCCACTTGGCTACCGCCCTGCTGGGCGTGCTCAACCAGGTGCTGGCCCGGCGCGGGCTGCTGCCCGTGCGCGACGGCGGCGAGTTGGCTCAGCGCCTGGCTAACCACCCGGAGCCGGTCTTTGCCTACGACGGGGTCGAGCGGGGCGTACCACGTAACACGGACCGGGAGGCCCAGGCCGAGGAGTACAGCGCCAAAAAAAAGCGCACCGCGTGAAAAACATGACCTTATGCGATTCCACGCAGTACGTGCATTTTCTCTCGGCTACGGAAAGCGGGCGAGCGCACGACAAAAAACTGGCCGACGAGTACGCGCTGCACCTACCGGCGGGCTGCGTGTTACGGCAGGATTTGGGCTTGCTGGGCCACGCCCCGACCGGGGTCGTGGTGGAGATGCCCCACAAGAAGCCGCCGAAGCGGGAGTTGACGTTTGCCCAAAAGCTGTATAACCAGTTGCTGAGTCCGTTGCGCGTCGTTATCGAACACGCGCACAGCGGTATCAAGCGCCTGCACATGGTGCAGGGCACTATCCGCTTGCGCGGCGAATGGGTGCGCGATACGGTCATGGTCGTGGCCTGTGGGCTGCACAACCTGCGCGTGCGCAGCCCGCACCGCGCCTATCGCGCACCTGTCCACGCGAAACTCGCTAACTACGCCGAATAAGCTTTAGTACGCCCTCCCCCACGCTGGCTGGGCAGCAAGCGCAGGCCCCGGGCCTGGTTTATGGGATGGTGGACGGCAGTATGCTCTTCACCGACCAGGGATGGCAGGAAACCAAACTCGGCCGCGTGCCCGCCGCCGTGCCCGCCGACGGACCCGCCGGGCCACAAGCTTCCGAATACGTGGCCCATCGAGGCCATTATAGCGGTTTCACGCCCCACTTTGAGCGGCGGCTGCCGCCCGATAGTGCCGCCCAAAAGGTATTTATCACCGACGGTGCCGAGTGGATTGGTAACTGGTTAGCGGCTACCTACCCCGCTGCTACCCACATTCTTGACTACTACCACGTGGTCGAAAAGCTGGCCGCCGTGGCCCGGTTGCTGCCGTAAGGCCCCGCAAGGCCCCGCGTGGCTTGAGCGCCAACAGCCACATCTGCTGGCCGACGAGAGCGAGCGGGTCGAAGCCCACGTGGCCGGGCTGCGGCAACTGCCCCAGGCCGAGCGCCAGCGCCTGGGGACCTACTGCACGCCAACCACCACCGCATGCGCTACGGCTCTTATCGGGCCGCCGGCCTGCTCATTGGCAGCGGTCCCATCGAAGCCGCCCACCGAAGTGTCCTGCAAGTACGCATGAAACGCTCCGGCCAACGCTAGGCCAACCACGGCTGCGACCATCTGCTGCGCCTGCGCACAGCCTGTAAAAGCCGAAAATTCGACCTCGTCACTCAACTACTCAAAAATAGCTAAGCGAAAGTTTGAATTACACCCATACGCGAACTACAAAGTCCGCGCTACATTGCCTTATACTCGTTCCAGCTCTTAATCTTCAAGTCCTTCATCTCCAGCGTACAAAACGCCTTAATAAACGCCTTTGCCAGCCGTGCATTCGTCAGCAAGGGCACACCGGAATCCACGGCGGTGCGGCGAATTTTGTAGTCGTTATCTAATTCGCCTTTTGATAGGTTTTTGGGGATGTTGATGACCAGGTCAATTTTCTTTTCCTTCAGGTAGGTCAGCACGTTGGGCTCCTGTAGGTCGTCGGGCCAGAAGAGCAGGTTGCTGGGGATGTTATTTTCGGCGAAGAAGCGATGGGTGCCCTTGGTGGCGTAAATCTGGTAGCCCCGCTTCACTAGCAGCCCGGTGGCAGAGAGCAGCGCCACTTTCGACTGGATGGGGCCGCCGGAAATGAGCACCGTTTTCTCGGGGATTTTGTAGCCCACGCTCAGCATCGATTTCAGCAGGGCTTCCTCGGCGGTATCGCCCAGGCAGCCCACTTCGCCGGTGCTCACCATGTCGACGCGCATCACCGGGTCGGCGCCGGGCAGGCGGGTGAAGGAGAACTGCGGGGCCTTCACGCCCACGAAGGGCAGGTCGTAGATTCGCTCGCTTTCGTCGCGCATTACTTCCTTGCCCAGCAGCACCTGAGTGGCCTTTTTGATGAGGTTGTTACCCGAGATTTTCGATACGAAGGGGTAGCTGCGCGAGGCGCGCAGGTTGCACTCAATCACGCTGATGGCCCCGTTTTTTTCCAGAAACTGGATGTTGAACGGGCCGCTGATTTCGTAGCGTTTGGCCACCTTTTCGGCAATGATTTTGAGCTTGCGGATGGTGCCCACGTACACCCGCTGGGGCGGATAGTACATGGTGGCGTCGCCGGAGTGCACGCCGGCAAACTCGACGTGCTCGGAAATGGCGTAGCTCACGATTTCGCCCTTATCGGCCACCGCGTCCAGCTCAATTTCCTTGGCTTCTTGCATGAATTCGGACACTACCACCGGATATTCGGCGCTGACTTCCCTGGCCGCTTTCAGGAATTCTTCCAGCTCGAAGGCGTTGGAAACCACATTCATGGCCGCGCCCGACAGCACGTAACTCGGTCGGATGAGCACCGGGTAGCCCACTTCCCGCACGAACCCATGCATGGTTTCCAGCGAAGTCAGCTCCTTCCAGCGGGGCTGGGCAATGCCCAGCTCGTCCATAATACTACTGAACTTGTGGCGGTTCTCGGCCTCGTCGATGTGCGCGGCCGTGGTGCCCAAAATGGGTGCGTGGGCCTCTTCGAGGCGCATGGCTAAATTGTTAGGAATCTGGCCGCCGGTGCTCAGAATCACGCCGCCGGGTTGCTCGAAATCCAGAATGTCCATCACCCGCTCGAAGCTCAGCTCCTCGAAGTAGAGCCGGTCGCTCACGTCGTAGTCGGTCGAAACGGTTTCGGGGTTGTAGTTGATGAGGATGGTTTTGTAGCCCTCCTCGGCGGCCGTTTGCACGGCCTGCACGCCGCACCAGTCAAACTCGACCGACGAGCCGATGCGGTACACGCCCGAGCCCAGCACCACGATGGACTTCGCGGTTTCGCGGGTCAGGTCGTTTTCGGTGCCGTGGTAGGTGGTGTAGAGGTAGTTGGTTTTGGCTGGGAATTCGGCGGCCAGCGTGTCAATCTGCTTCACCACGGGCAGCACGCCCAGGGCCTTGCGGCGGGCGCGTACGCGCAGCTCGTCGGCCTTCACATCACCCTCGCCCAGCAGCTGCACGGCAATCTGCTGGTCCGAGAAACCGGCTTTCTTCACCTCGCGCAATAACTTGGTTTCTAAAGAATCAAGGCCCGCAGCGCGGCCAGCGGCTAGCTGCTGGCCCAGCTCGAAAATGGTGAGCAGGCGCTGCAAAAACCAGTGGTCGATGCGCGTGAGTTGATGCACCTGCTCCAGCGTGTAGCCAGCTTCGAAGGCGCTGTTGATGGCGAAAATGCGCTCCTCGTTCGGCTCACTCAGGAGCTGGTCGATGGTATCTTTATCCACGTTGTCGGGCCGGTTGGCCACGAAGCCGCGCTTGCCGGTATCGAGCATCCGCAGGCCCTTCTGAATGGCTTCCTCGAACGTTTTGCCGATGGCCATCACCTCGCCCACGCTCTTCATGGCCGAGCCAATCTGCCGGTTCACGCCCGAGAACTTGCCCAGGTCCCAGCGCGGCAGCTTCACCACCACGTAGTCGAGGGCGGGCTCAAAAAAGGCCGAGGTGGTCTGCGTGACGCTGTTTTTCAGCTCGGCCAGCGAGTAGCCCAGGCTTAACTTGGCGGCCACGAAGGCCAGTGGGTAGCCCGTGGCTTTCGAGGCCAGCGCCGACGAGCGCGAGAGGCGGGCATTCACCTCAATCACCCGATAATCTTCGGAAAAAGGGTCGAGGGCGTACTGAATGTTGCACTCGCCGATAATGCCCAGGTGCCGGATGGTTTTGATGCCGATAGTGCGCAGCTTGTGGTACTCGCGGTTGCTGAGCGTCTGCGACGGGGCCACCACGATGCTCTCGCCGGTGTGGATGCCGATGGGATCGAAGTTCTCCATGTTACAGACCGTGATGCAGTTATCAAACTGGTCGCGCACTACTTCGTACTCCACTTCCTTCCAGCCCTTCAGCGATTCTTCCACCAGAATCTGGTCGGACGTGGTAAAGGCCTGCTGGGCCAGGGGGCGCAGCTCGTCCATGTTATTGGCGAAGCCGCTGCCCAGTCCGCCCAGCGCGAAGGCGGCCCGCACGATGATGGGGAAGCCGATGGTTTCGCCGGCGGCCAGGGCGGCGGCCATCGTGGTGCAGGCCACGCTGCGGGCCGAGAGCACGCCAATCTGGTCGAGCTTGACCTTGAAAATCTCCCGGTCCTCGGTGTCGATGATGCTCTGCACGGGCGTGCCCAGCACCTGCACGCCGTACTGCTCGAACACGCCGGCGCGGTACAGGGCCACGGCGCAGTTCAGGGCCGTCTGGCCGCCAAAGGCCACCAGAATGCCATCGGGCCGCTCCTTTTTGATGACTTCCTCCACGAAGTAGGGCGTCACGGGCAGGAAGTACACGTCGTCGGCCATACCGTCGGAGGTCTGCACGGTGGCAATGTTGGGGTTGATGAGGATGGTGCGGATGCCTTCCTCCTTCAGCGCCTTGAGGGCCTGCGAGCCCGAATAATCGAACTCCCCGGCCTCGCCAATTTTCAGGGCGCCGGAACCGAGGATGAGTACTTTGTTGGGTTTGTTCATTCTAAGGGTACTGTTCTTTTTGAGCGTCAGGCGGAGTAAGTTGAACGTCATGCTGAGCGGAGCGCAGCGGAGTCGAAGCATCTCTACCGCTTCGTTGAAGGAGTAATCAGCCTTCCCAGGTTTCTAAATCAATGGCTTGCCACGTCGGATTAAACGCGGTAATCAGTGCGTCTTTTTTGCGGCGGGTCCAGCCTTTCAATTGCTTCTCTCTTGCTATGGCCTGCGTTGCATCGGGCGCTATTTCAAAGTAGACCAGCAAATCAGCTTGATACCGTCCGGTGAATTTCGCTGCATTACCCCGGTTTTCGCTGTGTTCGTAGAGCCGTTGCGTGAGGTCATTGGTAACGCCGATATACAGAACGGTTTGGGTTTGATTAGTCAGGATGTAGACGTACATGCTGGATGATTTTGTGAATAGCTACCGCTTGCGAACTAAGGTTTTATACTCCTTATAGAAACTGTAACTTTTCACAGAATCCTCCTTAGTATAGAGAAATAAAGTGTCACCCTTAGAGCGGTTTCCAAATCACTGTACATGATATCCACAATGGTCAAACCAATTTTTGGCATCCTGTTCGGTTACCCACTCGGCGGCGGCCCGGATGGCTTCCTCCAGCAGGTCGCGGGTAGGGGCCTTGGCGGTGCGCGGCCACGTCTTGAGCTTGCTAAAAGCCAGTTCAATGGGGTTGAAATCAGGCGAATAGGGCGGCAGGTAGCGCAGCCGTGCCCCGTATTTGCGCACGATATCGTCCAGCCCGTCCACCTTATGCACGGAGAGGTTGTCGAGTACCACCACGTCGCCCGGCCGCAGGGTGGGGCCGAGCACCTGGTCGAGGTAGGCGGCAAACACGTCGCCGTTGACAGCCCCGTTGACAGCCCCGTTGACAGCCCCGTTGACAGCCCCGTTGACAGCCCCGTTGACAGCCCCGTTGACAGCCCCGTTGACAGCCCCGTTGACGCTGAGCAACGCCCCGAGCCCGTCCGGGGTCAGGGCGGCGAGGAGCGTCACGTTCGGGCCGCTGTGCAACGGCACGGCCTGGTCCAGGCGCTGGCCGGCCGGGGCCCGGCCATAGCGGCGGCAGTAGGTGAGGTTAGTGCTCGTCTCGTCCACGAATACGAAACGGGTAACATCTTCTGGCTGAATGGCTTCCAAAAACAAGCGGCGCAAGGCTACGACGCGTTCGGTGTCACGCTCGGCGGCGTGGATGCTTTTTTTTTGCGCCCCCACCCCAGGCGCTCGACGGCCCGCCACGTACTCGTGCGGCTCAGGGCCGGGCCGGCGGCGGCGGCCAAGGCGAGGCTTATTTCGGCCAGTGTCGCGTCGGGCTGCGCCACCAGACAGGCCCGCAACAGGTCCTGGCCCGCCGGGTCCAGGCGCGGCATCGGGCCGCCGCTCGCGGGCAGGGCCGCCAGCGAACCGCTCGTACGTTGACGACGCAAAAGCTTGTCCACGAAGGAGATGGAAACGCTGAATTGCGCCGCCACTTGGTAAATCCGGGCCTGCGGCGCGGCACATGCCGCCGCTACCCGTTCCCGCAAATCAATCGAATACGCTTTCATAACAGAAGGTACGTGAAATTCTGTACATTGAATTGGAAACCGCTCTAAGAGTGTAACTATCATTGTGGAATACACCGTTGCGCTTTTGAGAATCGAGTACTAATTTCCCCGGAGTCTTATGCCAAACGCCTCTATAAGTATTTATTTTCTTGGGACTACTGTGATACCAAGTTGAGTAAGTAAAAGTGGAATCATTGAACAGCGCTACAATTAGATGCGAGTGGTATGGACTTCCGCCTTCATACTTTTCCACCACATGTTTACGAAAAATCAATAGCATCAAAACGGATAAGCTCAATAGTTTCATGTTGAAATTGATGAAGAGTTGATACTATTAATTAACGGTTAGTGACGTATTCAACGAAGCGGTAGAGATGCTTCGACTTCGCTGCGCTCCGCTCAGCATGACGGCCTTTTATTTCCCCTCTTTGTAAGCAACCACCGCTTTTAAAAAATCATCAAACAGAAACTCTGTATCCTCCGGTCCGCCAGCGGCTTCGGGGTGAAACTGGGTGGAGAAAAACGGCTTGGACGTGTGCTTGATGCCTTCGCAGGTGCCGTCGTTCAGGTTCTCGAACAGCATCTGCCACTCGGCGGGAAGCGTTTCGGTATCCACCGCGAAGCCGTGGTTCTGGCTGGTGATGTAGCAGCGCTGGGTGCCGGTGAGCTTCACGGGCTGGTTATGGCTGCGGTGGCCGTATTTCAGCTTGAAGGTGTCGCCGCCCGCCGCCAGGCCCATGAGCTGGCTGCCCAGGCAGATGCCGAAAATGGGCTTGTCCTGCGCTAGGGCCTTTTGCAGGTGCCGGATGGTGGCTTCGCACATTTTGGGGTCGCCGGGGCCGTTGCTCAGGAACAGGCCGTCGTAGTCGAGGGTCGTGAAATCGTAGTCCCAGGGCACGCGAATCAGCTCCACATCCCGCTCCAGGAAGCAGCGGATGATGTTGGTTTTGGTGCCGCAATCGACCAGCACGATTTTGTGCTGGCCGCTGCCGAAGTGCTGCACACCGGGCTGGCTTACCTGCGCCACTAGGTTGTCGAGGTTGGGGTCGTGGAAGGGCACGTCGTCCTCGGCCACGATTTTGCCCAGCATCGCGCCTTTCTCGCGCAGCTTCTTGGTGAGCATGCGGGTATCGACGCCGCAGATGCCGGGGATGTTGTACTCCTTCAGCCAGTCGCCGAGGCTTTTGGCGGCGTTCCAGTGGCTGTGCTCCTCGGAGTAGTAGTTCACCACGAGCCCGGCAATGTGGATTTTGTCGGACTCGAAAATGGTCGAAATCGACTCGTAGAGCTGCTCGCCGGGCACGCCGTAGTTGCCCACCATGGGGGTGGTGAGCACCAGAATCTGGCCGGCGAAGGACGGGTCGGTGAGGTTTTCGGGGTAGCCCGTCATGGCCGTGCTGAACACGACCTCGCCGGCGGTGGAGGTGAAGGCGCCGAAGGATTCGCCTTGTATTGTGGTGCCGTCTTCTAGTGTTAGGGTTACTTGGGGCATTGTGCGGATGTTGCGCCTCACCCCCGACCCCCTCTCCGAAAAGGAGAGGGGGGGGAAACAGTGGTGCGAATAGAAATGATTAATGCTAAGGCAGTTATGTTTCGTTTAGCCCCGGCAAGCCGAGTAGACCAGCGGCGCGGCGCGCCACGGTTTTGACGCTGGCGACGTCCGGGCCGGTGATGGTCAGGTGGCCCATTTTGCGGCCTGCGCGCGCCTGCAGCTTGCCGTATAGATGCAGGTGCGTGCCCGGCAGGCCCAGCACGGTGGACCAGTCGGGCTCCTGCGGTTGGCCGTTGGCGTTAAACCACACCTCACCCAGTAGGTTGAGCATGATTGCCGGGGAATGCTGGCGCGGCTGCGGCAAGGGCAAACCCGCCATGGCGTGGACCTGCAGGTCAAACTGCGACACGTCGCAGGCGTCCAGGGTGTAGTGGCCGCTGTTGTGCGGGCGCGGGGCCATCTCGTTGACAACTAGGCCGCCGTGCGCGCTGCCGTCGTCCACCACAAAAAACTCGACGCACAGCACCCCAACGTAGCCGAGATGCTGCGCGATGGAAACAGCAGCGTCGCGGGCACTGGTGGCCAGGGCGGGCGGCATATTTCCTTCGTAAGCGTGGGTCACGGCCAAAATGCCATCGACATGCACGTTGCGCTGCGGCGCGAAGCTGACAACCCGCCCGTCCCAGCCGCGCGCCACCAGCACCGAACACTCGGCGGTTAGCGGTAGCAGCTTTTCCAGCACGCAAGCGGCGCCGCCCAACTCGGCCCATGCGGCGGCCAGCTGAACGGCGGTCTTGACGCGGACCTGGCCCTTGCCGTCGTAGCCCATGCGCGCGGTTTTCAGGATACCGGGCAGCAAATCCGCCCGGTCGGCCTGGACGGCCTGCAGCTGGGCCCGCGTTTCAATCACCGCATAGGGCGCGCAGGTCACCCCTGATAAGTTAGCGCAGGCCGCGAAGTGGGCTTTTTCCTCGATGCGGTTTTGGGCAATGCCCACCACGGCCGCGCCCGGTGCCACGGGCCGGGTCAGCGCCAGCGTTTGCAGGGCCTGGGCGGGCACGTTTTCAAACTCGGTGGTGATGGCCTGGCACAGGTGGGCCAGTTGCGCCAGCCCGGCCGGGTCGTTGTAATCGGTCTGGATATGGTAGTGACTCACCTGCCCAGCCGGGCTTTGCACGTCGGGCTCCAGCACGGCGGTGAAGTAACCCAGGCGCTGGGCGGCATGCACAAACATGCGGCCCAGCTGGCCGCCCCCCATCACCCCCAGCGTGGCCCGCTGGCCAGCGGCATCTTCACTGCCTGGGAAAATTGGCGTCATCGTGGCAACTTGACTAGTGGTGCTCATAGTGGCAGCGTCATGGCGCGAGCGGCTTCGGTTTGTTCGGCGCGAAACGCCTGCAGCTTAGTAGCCAGGCCCGCGTCATGCAAGGCCAGTATGCTGACCGCGAACAGCGCGGCATTGGCCGCCCCGGCATTGCCAATCGCAAACGTGGCCACCGGTACCCCTTTGGGCATTTGCACGATGCTGTGCAGCGAGTCTACCCCCTGCAAATGGCGACTGGCCACCGGCACCCCCAGCACGGGCAGCGTGGTTTTGGCGGCCATCATGCCCGGCAGGTGGGCGGCCCCACCCGCGCCGGCGATGATGGCCTGCAAGCCGCGCGGGCCGGCTTGTTCGGCGTAGGCAAACAAGTCGTCGGGCATGCGGTGGGCCGACACCACGCGCGCTTCGTGGGCTACGCCAAAATGCGTGAGCATCTGCACGGCATGCTGCATGGTGTCCCAGTCGCTGCTGGAGCCCATTACAACGCCGACAAGTGGCTTGGAGGTATTGGAGGTGGAAACAGTACTCATTGAAAAATATTTGGTCGTCATGCTGAGCTTGTCGAAGCATCTCTACCGCTTCGTTGGACGGCTCATATGAAGCGGTAGAGATGCTTCGACAAGCTCAGCATGACGTTCTAAAAATGGCAAAAACTTCTTCTGATTATTTAACCATCAGCGCTCCAGTAGGATTTCCGTACCTAAAATCACCAGGTCCACCCGGCCTTTCAACGTCTGGTCGAGGAAGGGCGTGTTGTGGGATTTAGATTTCATAAATTCCCGCGTGAAGGTTGTTTCCGCTTCGGTATCGAACAAGAGGCACTCGGCTTTCTGGCCGACTTCGATGGCGGCTACCGGCAGGCCCATCAGGCGGCGGGGCTCCGCCGAATAGCGTTTTACCACCACGTCCCACCCGAATTTTGCGGGCTCAACGAAGTAGTGATAGAGCGACACCAGCGCCGTGTCCAGGCCGGTGATGCCATTGGGCGCGCTGATGAAATCCTGTGCTTTTTCGTAGGGCGTGTGCGGCGCGTGGTCCGTGGCAATCAGGTCGAGTACGCCTTCAATGAGCCCTTCGAGCAGCGCATCACAATCCGCCTGCGTCCGCAGCGGCGGGTTCATTTTATAGTTCGTGTCGTAGTTCCCGATGTGCTCTTCGGTGAACAACAGATGGTGCGGAGCCACTTCCGCCGTGACCTTCACATCGCCGCGCGATTTCCACCAGCGGATGGTTTCCATCCCGAGCTTGCTGGAAACGTGCTGGATGTGAACGTGCGCGCCCGCCGCGTGGGCCAGGCGGATGTCGCGGTCGATGATGATTTCCTCCGCGCAAGCCGGCGAGCCCTTGATGCCGAGCCGGTAACTCATCACCCCTTCGTTCAGCGCGCGCGGCCCGGCAAGCTCCGGCACCTCGCAGTGGCTGGCGAAAAACATCCCAAACTCGGTGGCATACTGCATCGCCCGTAGCAGCACCGCCGGGTCGTTGGTGGTATCCCCGTCGTCGGTTAGCATTTTCACCCCGAGTTCGCGCATCCCGTCGATTTCCGCCAGTTCCTTGCCCTGGCGGTCCTTGGTGACGCAGCCGGAGGTGTAAATCGGAATGCGGGACCGGTGTTTGGCATTATCCAGCACGGTAGCCACCACCATCGCCGAGTCGATGGCCGGGCGGGTGTTGGGCATCATAACCACGCCAGTAATGCCGCCGTTGATGGCCGCTTCGCTACCCGTGGTAATGGTTTCCTTGGCCTCAAATCCCGGTGCGCGGAAATGGACGTGGGCATCAAACATGGCCGGCATCAGAATCCGACCACGCGCGTCGATGACGCGGGCGCCCTCGGGAATGGCTAGGTTGTTCCCGATGTCCTGAATTTTTCCTTCGACAATCAGGACATCGGCCTCGAGAAGCACGGGTGAATTTTCGGAGGCAATGCGGGCGTTTTGAAGGAGGAGCATGAAGGAATGATTTCTGTAAACTGGCCAGGCGTGTTGGGAGGTCCTGGCTATTAGATATGAAAAAGCTATTTAGAAAACCAAAAGAACGGTCATGCTGAGCCTGTCGAAGCATCTCTACCGCAGTAGCAAACTCAATCGAAAGGATTAGTTACGCGGTAGAGATGCTTCGACAAGCTCAGCATGACCGTTCATAGGACCGGCCGAAAGTCGGTTCTGCTCTCGGAGCATCCCCACCCGGCGTGAGCCAGTCGAGCACGGCCATTCGAATGACGATACCGTTTTCGACCTGGTTGGTGATGAGGCTGCGCTCATAGTCCATGACAGCGTCACACAGTTCGACTCCCCGGTTCACGGGACCGGGATGCATAATGTAGAGGCCGCGTTGTTGGATTTCCGCCAGCCGGTCGTTGGTGATGCCGTAGAGCCGGTGGTATTCCCGGAGGCTGGGAAAAAACTGCACGTCCTGGCGCTCCATCTGCACGCGGAGCAGGTACACGACATCGGGCGACCAAGCCATGGCCGCTTGATAGTCGGTGAAGCGGCGGATGGTTGCGGGGCCATACTTGGGCACCAGCGACCCCGGGCCGAGGTAGGCGACCTCGACGCCCAACTTTTGCAGCAGGGTACTGGTAGAGCGTGCGACGCGGGAGTGAAGAATATCGCCGATGATGAGGACTTTTTTGCCCCTGGGGTCGGGAAACTTTTCTTTGATGGTGAAGGCGTCCAGCAGAGCCTGGGTTGGGTGCTCGTGCGCCCCGTCGCCGGCATTGATAACCGACGCCTTGGTTTGGCGGGCAATCAGGCCGGGCAGGCCGGACCGACCATGGCGGACAACGATGTAGTCGGTGCGCATGGCCTGGAGCGTCTCGACCGTCTCGCGAACCGACTCGCCCTTGGTGATGGAGGAATGGGCGATGTCGAAATTCGTCACATCTGCGGAGAGGCGTTTGGCGGCGACCTCGAAGGAGGAGTGCGTCCGGGTACTGGCCTCGTAGAAAAGCATGAGTACGGACTTACCCCCGAGGGCCGGGACTTTGTTCACCGAGCGGGTGAACAGTTTTTTAAAGGACGTGGATTGGTCGAGCAGGAGCTCGATTTCCTCACGGTGAAGGGATGCGATGTCGAGCAGGTCTTTACGTGCCATACCGGAGTTGGGGAAAATAGTAGCGTGCGCCGAAAACTGCTGTTAATCGAGGTAGTCGGGGGCAAATGAACAATAAGAGGTGTTGTTAAACAAATAGGGCAAAACCTCCGACTCAGGGGTGCAGGCACCTGATTTAATGATCTAAAATTTTGTTAATCAATTAATTATGTGATGTAGCGTTATGAGCGATTGTGTAAACGACCGTTTTCGCTGACGGATTTCGACTGTCTTAAGGAACGTGTAAGACTATCTGGTTTCGATGCTCTTACACCGCGTTTACACCTTATCAAAATCGTTCAGGCCAATTGGCTTACGAGTCGGAAGTTTTACCCTATTTATTTAACAACACCCATACTTTGATGACCGCCATGCGCTTGGGGTCGGTGCTCAGGTTGCGACCGCCGGTGTGGGCCGAGGCGATGGTGGCAGCAGCTACAGTTGGGGAGAGGGTGCTGGTGTCCATGAGTTTGGGTTATGAAATATGAATTGACTGCGGGGCGGTAGCCGACGAACTCAATGGACATAAAAAAACCGTTTCGGAATCCGAAACGGTGGCGGGGCAATACCCAGAGAAAATAGCGGAAATACCAGCGGCAAAACTGGAAAAACCGACGGTAGCGAAGACCTTCCGGCCCTCCCGCGGTTCCCTGCCGAGCAGGATACCGCGCTTCATCAACTGGCTTTTTGGTTGAAGCATGATACAAAATTACGGCATCGTTATCCCCGGTAACGCATCGGTAATATTAATTTATTTTGCACTGCTTTTCTCAAATTTTATTTTTGGCCTAACGGGCTGAGCGAAGCACTCTTTGTCATTTTTTTTGCCGTAAAAAAATTATAACCCGCGTAACCAATTGCTTTGCAAGCGTAACCCACCTTAACTTTATCTCTTTATTCCGCAACCTCAGCTAGCGGGCCGCCACTTTCCGGTGGCAAGCAGCCCATGAAATACCCGGTATTTCATGGGCTGCTTCATTTTCGACCGGCGTAATTAGGGTAAGTGTAACGAACCAGCCAAAAACTGGGCGGCAAGCACGGTATGGGGTTCTCGTTAAAACGAGATACTGTTGGCGAATTGGTTTGGGGATAGAAAGGCTATTTTCGGAGGCATCTTAACCGCTTCTACTTATGAGCCTGCACCCCTACAGTACGCCTGTTCCGCTCCAAGCGCGCTACGTGACAATCGCTATCTACAGCTGCGCGACACCCTGGGCACCTTATACGACGATACTCTCTTTGCCGACCTGTTTCCAGCGCGGGGGCAAGCGGCCCAGGCCCCCTAGCAGTTGGCGCTGGTGACGCTGCTGCAATTTGCGGAAAACCTCTCCGACCGCCAAACGGCCGATGCCGTGCGCAGTCGCATTGACTGGAAGTATCTGCTGGGCTTGGAGTTGACCGATGCCGGGTTTGACTTTAGCATCCTGTCTGAATTTCGCCAGCGGTTAGTGGCCGGCAAGGCCGAAGAACGACTACTCAATCAGCTGCTGCTCTGCTGCCAGGACCACCAGTGGCTGAAAGCCGGGGGTAAACAACGAACAGACTCGACCCACGTGCTGGCCCGTGTCCGGGACATGAACCGGTTGGAGTGCGTGGGGGAGACCATGCGCTTCACCCTTAACAGCTTGGCCACGCTCCTGCCCAACTGGTTAGCCAGCCATCTCCAACCGGAGTGGGCCGCCCGGTACGGCCCCCGCACCGAGGAGTACCGCCTACCACACACCAAACCCCAGCGATTGGCCCATGCCCAGCAAGTCGGTCAGGACGGCTGCTGGCTACTGGAGCGAATAGAACAGGATGACCGGGCTGCCTGGCTGTGGCAGCTGCCGGCTATTGATATCTTGCGCCGAATCTGGCTCCAGCAGTTTCAGGTGGTGGACGGCCAACTTAACTGGCGCGTGGAGAATCAGGGAGAATTACCCCCTTCGCGCAGCTCATCAGCTCCCCCTACGATATAGAAGCCCGCTTCAGTCGCAAACGCACCACGACGTGGGGGGGGGGGCTATAAAGTCCATTTGAGTGAAACCTGCGAAACCGACCAACCGCATCTCATCACGCAGGTAGCGACCACTGTCAGCACCGAGGCGGACTCGACCACCTTGCCGCAGATTCAGTAAAGATTGGCTGACAGCTCGTTACTACCGTCTCAGCAGCTGGTCGACACCGCCTATGTGAGCGCCGAGCTGCTCGTTCAGCGTCAGGCAATCCACCAGGTGGAGTTAGTAGGGCCCGCTCGGAAAGACCAGAAATGGCAGGCTTTGGCGAGGCAGGGGTATGCAGAGGCAGATTTCCACGTGGATTGGGACGCGCCGCAAGCCACTTGTCCCCAAGGACATCCGTCACAATCCTGGATTCACACGCTGGAAAAAGGCCAGCCCCGCGTGTTTAGCAAATTCTCCTGTAAGCACTGCGGGCCCTGCCCCGTTCGCGCGCAGTGCACGCGCACGAAACGCCGAGCTATTAAGCTGCGAGCCGATGCCCCGTATCACGCCTTGCAAGCGGCCCGCGTACGAGATAGTCAGGCCGACTGGCCCCTGCGCTATAATCAGCGAGCGGGCATTGAAGGCACCCTCTCTCAAGGGGTCCGGGGCTTTGGCATGCGCCGTTCGCACTACATGGGCCTGTCCCGCGCCGGCTACACCGTGAATACGCCGCTCAGCCAGGCCTACGCCCAGCACCTGCGCGCCGAGGAAGCCAAGCTGCCCAAAACCCGCGGCCTGCTCGACCCCGCCCCGGTCATTCCCGAGATAGCGGCCGACGCCGGGGCCCTCCAGCAAGCCATGCAAGTGGCCGACGTGGCCGTGCTCACGCTGGGCCGCAGCACCGGCGAGGGCGGCGACCGCAAGGAAACCGACGATTTCACCCTTACCCCTCCTACCGAGCAGGCCCTGCTGAAACAGGTAGCTACAGCGTTTTACGCTCAAAATAAAAAGGTTATTGACGTCATCAACACCGGCGATGTGGTGGAATTGGCCAACTGGCGCGACTAGGCCGACGCCATTCTACTGGCCTGGCAGCCCGGCCAGGAAGGCGGCAATGCCCTGGCCGATGTGCTCGGCGGCAAAACCAACCCCTCGGGTAAGCTGGCCACCACCTTCCCCGTGGCCTACAAGGACGTGCCCTACAGCGCCGACTCCCCGGCAAATTACTGACCGGCGGCACCGGCACCGGCGACAACACGCTGATGGGCAAGCCTTCGGAAAACACCTACGCGGAAGGCATTTATGTGGGCTACCGCTACTACAGCACCTTCAAGGTGAAACCGGCGTATGAGTTTGGCTACGAACTGAGCTACACCACCTTCGCCTACGGCAAGCTCCATCTGAGTGCCCCCACCCTGGCGGGCAAAATCACGGCCAGCATCCAGGTGACGAACAGCGGCGAGGTGGCCGGCGAGGAAGTGGCGCAACTCTACGTGCACGCCCCCACCGGGGCCCTGGCCAAGCCCGAAATCAAGTTGAAAGCCTTCGCTAAAACCGGCTTACTAGCCCCCGGCCAGTCGCAAACCCTCACCTTCGCCCTCACCGCCGCCGACCTGGCCTCGTACAACACTGCTACCGAGTCGTGGGTGGCCGATGCGGGTACTTACACGGTGCGCGTGGGGGCCTCGTCGCTGGCCATCAAGCAGGCAGCTACCTTCCGGTACCCCAGGCCTCGCCGGTGGAGAAGAGCCGCAAGCTGCTGGCCCCCCAGGGGCCCATCACGGAAATAAGCGCGGCCGCGAAATAACCGCCCGCGCCCCGGCCCGCTCTACACCCCCGCTGGACCCAATCCGGCGGGAGCGCAGTAATTTCCCGACCGCCTAGCGAACACCCACTCTTCTGCTTCCACTTCATCTCGAACCAGTGGGTGAAGAAAAGCTCATCCCTAGCGAACACCCACTCTTCTGCTTCCACCCATGCGTCTACGCGTTTTACTTCTCTTCCTGGCGCTACTGGCCACCCGCAGCCCGGCCCAATCGCCGCCCCGGGTGCTGGCCTACTTGCAGCGCATTTCGGGCACCTACACGCTGGCCGGGCAGCACAACCGCGAGCCCAGCGCCGAGCCCACCAAGTGGACCGACTACGTGTTTCGGACCACCGGCAAGTACCCGGCGCTATGGAGCGGCGACTTTCTTTTTCAGCAGGAAAATATCGACCAGCGCTGGACGATGATTAAGGAGGCCGAGCGGCAGTGGCACCGCGGCGCGGTCGTCAATATCATGTGGCACGCCTGCCCGCCGGGCCCCGGCGAGCCCTGCGGCTGGGACCCCGGCCTGATGAACGCGCCCCTCACCGACGCGCAGTGGCAGGAACTCATCACCGATGGTACGCCGCTGAATAAGGCCTGGAAAGCCCGCATGGACGGCATTGCCGTGTACCTGCAATACCTGAAGGACCGGCACGTGGAGGTGCTGTTCCGGCCGCTGCACGAGATGAACCAAGGCAAGTTTTGGTGGGGCGGCCGCCCGGGGCCCCAGGGCACGGCCCGCCTCTACCAAATCACCCACGACTACCTGAAAAACACCAAGGGCCTCACCAACTTAGTGTGGGTGTGGGATATGCAGGACATGAGCCGCGACTTTGCCCAGTACAACCCCGGCGATAAATATTGGGACGTGTTTGCTTTCGACGTGTACGGCAAGGGCTACGACGCGTCGTGGTACGACTACATTCGTCCCATTGTGGGGCCAAAACCCATGGCCATCGGCGAGTGCGCCGCGCTGCCCACGCCCACCGTGCTGGCCGCGCAGCCCCGCTGGGTGTTCTTCATGGCCTGGGCAGAGCTGTTGAAGGAAAGTAACTCCGTCGAAGCCATCCAAACGCTCTACAACGACCCGCGCGTGCTCACGCTGGACGAGTTGCCGAAACGGTAGCCCCCCCCAGGGGGCCCACCGTAGAAACAAATACCGCCCAGCAACCAACGCAACGGAGTACTGGCCCCGGGCTACCAAAAAAGCCCCGCTGCACAGTGTGCAGCGGGGCTTTTTTGCAACCATCAAAACGGCTTAGTTACCGGGCTTCGGCAGGTCCTTCTCCTTGGCCCGGCGGCTTTTACGCTTCGGGAGCTGGTCACTTTTGTCCTTTTTCTGGCCCAGGCGCACCCGGTCGTCCGACGCGAGGCCCGGCGACGACGCATCAGGGCTGAGAGGTGCCCCCGAGGCGGCGGGCGTAGTGGTGGCCGTGGGCGGCGTGGCGGCGGGCGGCGCGGTTTGGGCCCGGGCCGCGGCCGACAGGCCCAGCACCAGGGCCCCGGCGAGCAAGAAGTTTTTCATAATCTTCAATTCAGTACCATCCTTATCCCTTGGCCGTGAGCGTTATGTAGGGAATGATGCACTCCTCCAGCGAGATGCCGCCGTGCTGGAACGTGTCCTTGTAGTAGTTCACGTAGTAGTTGTAGTTGTTCGGGTAGGCGAAAAAGTAGTCGCCGACGGTGAATACATAGGCAGTGCTCACGTTCTCGCGGGGTAGGAAAATGCGCTCCGGCTTGCGCACCACGTACACGTCGCGCGATTCTTCGAAGCCCAGGTTGCGGCCGTGCTTGTAGCGCAGGTTGGTGTTGGTGTTGCGGTCGCCCACAATTTTGTAGGGGCGCTTGCAGCGGATGGTGCCGTGGTCGGTGGTGATGATGAGCTTGCCCTTTTTCTCGGCAATTACTTGCAGCATTTCGTAGAGCGGCGAGTGCAGGAACCACGAGCGGGTGAGGCTGCGGTAGGCCGACTCGTCGGCCGCCAGCTCCCGGATCATGGCCATGTCAGTGCGGGCGTGCGAGAGCATGTCCACGAAATTGTACACGATGACGTTGCACTTATAGTTGTTGTGCAGGTTGCTCATCTTACCCAGCAAATCCTTGCCAGCCTGCAAGTTGGTCACCTTGTGGTAGCTGTGGCGGTACTTCTGGTTATTCTTCTGGAAGTTAATTTCCATGAACTCCGCCTCGTGCAGGTTCTTGCCCTCGTCGTCCTGGTCGTCCACCCACAGGTTGGGGTATTTTTTCTGAATCTCGCTCGGCATCATGCCCGAGAAAATGGCGTTGCGCGCGTAGGCCGTAGTAGTGGGCAGGATGGCGTAGTACATCTCCTCGCTATCCACCGTAAACAACTCGTTGATAATGGGTTCGAGCACCTTCCATTGGTCGTAGCGCAGGTTGTCGATGAGCACGAAGTACACGGGCGTATCGCCGGTAGCCTTCAGCGTCGGGAACACGCGCTCCTTGAACAGCTGGTGCGACATGAGGGGCGCGTCCTTGTCGTCGCCGTTCACCCAATCCTCGTAGTTCTCGGTGATGAAGCGCCCGAAATACGTATTGGCCTCATCCTTCTGCATGTTGAAAACCTCGGCCATGCTCTTGCCCTCGGTTTCGTTGATTTCCAACTCCCAGTACACCAGCTTTTTGTACACGTCGGCCCACTCGGCGGGCGAAAGGCGGTCGGAAAACTGCATCCCCAGCTGGCGGAAGTCGCGCTGGTAACCCGAGTTAGTTTTTTCGGTCACCAGGCGCTTGTTGTCGAGCACCTTTTTCACCGACATCAGGATCTGGTTAGGGTTAACGGGCTTGATGAGATAATCGGCGATTTTCGAGCCAATGGCCTCTTCCATAATGTGTTCCTCCTCGCTCTTGGTGATCATCACCACCGGCACGGTGGGGCGGATGGCCTTGATTTCGGTGAGGGTTTGAAGGCCGGTGAGGCCGGGCATGTTCTCGTCGAGGAACACCAAGTCGTATGTCTTTTCCTGAATTTCCTCAATGGCGTCGGCCCCGCTATTCACGGGGGTCACGTCGTAGCCTTTCTCCTTGAGAAACAGAATGTGGGGCTTGAGCAGGTCAATTTCGTCGTCGGCCCAGAGAATCGTGGTTTGCATAAGTAATAGGAACTAGGGCGGGGGCCCTGGAGCCCGCCGCGGGTGTTGCCGCGCGCCACAACAGCGGCCCGCAAGGAGTTAACGGCAAACGCGCCGGAATAAGTACCCGGTGCGGTGCGCAATTGCTCAGCAGTACCGAAAAACTGGCAGTTAGGTTGTTTCGACCGGGCCGGCGCGGCCGGCGCCCGGGGGGCCCAAAGGGCGGCTGCCGGGGCCCTGGCGGCGGTAGTTGGGCCGGGCGTCGTTCTTTTGTGGGGCCCATTGCGCCAGTTTTGCCTGTGAACAAGAAGAAGATTTTCAACGACCCCGTGTACGGGTTCGTCACCATTCCCACCGAGCTGCTGTTCGACCTCATCGAGCACCCGTATTTTCAGCGGCTGCGGCGCATCCAGCAGCTGGGCCTCACGGGGTTTGTGTACCCGGGGGCCCTGCACACGCGCTTTCACCACGCGCTGGGGGCCATGCACCTGATGCAGCTGGCCCTGCGCACGCTCAAAGACAAGGGCGTGCCGGTTTCGGCCGCCGAGGGCGAGGCCGCGCTGGCCGCCATCCTGCTGCACGACATCGGCCACGGGCCCCTGTCGCACGCCTTGGAAACGGCTATTTTCCAGGACGTGCCGCACGAGCAGCTCTCGCTATTTTTGATGCAGCGGCTTAACGAAACGTTCGGCGGGCGGCTCACGCTAGCCATCGAAATATTTGAGGATACCTACGGCCGGCCGTTTTTCCACCAGCTCGTGAGCAGCCAGCTCGACATGGACCGCCTCGACTACCTCAACCGCGACTCCTTCTATACCGGCGTGGAGGAAGGCCGCCCGGGCGCCGACCGCCTCATCAAAATGCTGCGCGTGGTGGACGAGCAGCTGGTGCTGGAAGAGAAAGCGGTGTACTCGGTCGAGAACTTTCTGGTAAGCCGGCGGCTGATGTACTGGCAGGTCTACCTGCACAAAACCGTGACCAGCGCCGAGCAAATGGTGATTCGCACCGTGCAGCGGGCCCGCGACCTCACCCGCCAGGGCGTGGCAGTGCCGGCCAACAGTTGCCTGGGCTTCTTCCTGGGCCAGGCCGTGACGCTGGCCGACTTCGCCGCCGACCCCAAAATCCTGAGCCGCTTCGTGGAGCTGGACGACTACGACATCTGGTCGGCGGTGAAAGGCTGGGCAACCCACCCCGACGTCGTGCTCAGCTACCTGGCCAAAAGCCTGTTGAACCGGAACTTACTGAAAATCGTGATTGCCTCCGCGCCATTCGACGACGACTTTAAGCTCGGCATTCAGGAGCTGATTGCCGAGCACTTCCGGCTGCCGCCCGCCGAGGCCGCCCTGCTCATGATTGCCGGCCGCCTCAGCAATAGCGCCTACGACGCCCGCAGCCAGGAACCCATCAACATCCTCACCAAAAAAGGCGAAGTAGTGAACGTGATGGACGCCTCGGACCTACCCAACATCCGGGCCCTGAGCCAGCGCGTCGACAAGTTCTACATCTGCTACCCGAAGGAAATAATTTGAGCCGTCGGCGGTTAGCTACCGCGGGGCCCCGCGCGCAACCGGGCCGTGGGGCCCCACGGCCCGGTTGCGCGCTGCAAAAAGTTAAAAAAACCTACTTTTGCCCGCCTATGGAATTTACCGTTCAACAAATTGCGGAGGTGCTCGGGGGCACCGTGGAAGGCGACGCCACCCGGCGCGTAACTAGCCTGGCCAAAATTGATGAAGCCCGGGCCGGCTCGCTCGCCTTCCTGTCCAACCTCAAGTACGAGCACTTCCTTTATACCACCCAGGCCTCGGCCGTAATTGTGGGCCCCGACTTAGCCCCGCGGCAGCCAGTGGCCGCCGCCCTCATCCGGGTAGCCGACCCGTATTCGGGCTTCACCAAGCTGCTCGAATTTTATGCCCAGGCCACGCGCATGGGCAAGCGCGGCGTGGAGGAGCCCGCGTACCTGGCCGCCACGGCCACCGTGGGGCCCGGGCACTACCGCGGGGCCTTCTCCTACATCGGCGAAAATTGCCGGCTGGGGCCCAACGTGCTGGTGTTTCCGCATGCCTACATCGGCGACCGGGTGACGATTGGCGAGGGCAGCGTGATTCACGCCGGGGCTAAAATCTACCCCGATACGGTCATTGGCCGGTTTTGCGTCGTCAAGGCGGGGGCCGTGGTGGGCACCGACGGCTTCGGCTTCGCCCCGCAGCCCGACGGCAGTTACCGCCCCATCCCGCAAATCGGCCACGTAGTACTTGAAGACTACGTGAGCATCGGGGCCAACACCACCGTGGACTGCGCCACCATGGGCACGACGCGGGTGGGCGAGGGCAGCAAAATCGATAACCTTGTGCAAGTGGGCCACAACGTGGAAATTGGTAAGCACACGGTTATCGCCGCGCAAACCGGCATCTCGGGCTCAACGAAAATTGGCGATTACTGCTTACTGGGCGGGCAGGTGGGCGTGGTGGGCCACATCACGCTGGCCAACAAAACCACCCTTGCGGCCCAAACCGGCGTGCACAAATCGGTGAAGGGCGAGGGCCGCATCCTCCAGGGTCGCCCCGCCCTCGACCTCAAGCAAAGCCAGCGGGTGCTGGTAGTGTTCCGCAACCTGCCCGAAATCCTGCACCGCGTCGAACGCCTCGAAAAGGCAGCAAACGCGCCGGAAAAGCCCTAGCTTTGTACCCCCTTAGTTGTTCGTTAGCAGTTGTCGGTTGTCAAAGCTTTCGGGCTACAACCCCTCCCAACTGGTAATTACCAGCTGACAACTCACCAGAATGAACGATAAGCAACACACCATCAAAGCGCCCGTGACGGTGCGCGGCATTGGGCTGCACACCGGTGTAGAGGCCACGATGACCTTCTGCCCCGCTCCCATCGGCCACGGCTACAAATTTCAGCGCGTGGATTTGCCCGGCCAGCCGGTCGTCGACGCCGACGTGGACAACGTAGTAGACCTCTCGCGGGGCACCACCATCGAGCAGAACGGGGCCCGCGTGAACACTGTGGAGCACACGCTGGCCGCCCTGGTGGGCTTGCAGCTCGACAACGTGCTGATCCAGCTCTCAGGCCCCGAGCCGCCAATTATGGACGGCTCGGCAGCCGAGTTCATCCACGCCCTGCAAAGCGTGGGCCTGGAGGAGCAGAACGCGCTGCGCAACTACTACGAAATCCCGGACACCATCCGCTACGTGGACAATGCGAGGGGCGTGGAAATTGCCGCCCTGCCGCTCTCCGACTACCGCCTCACGGTGATGGTGGACTACAACTCGCCGGTGCTGGGCTCACAGCACGCCACGCTGGCCGACATCGGGCAGTTTGCCAACGAAATTGCCAGCTCGCGCACCTTCTGCTTTTTGCACGAGCTGGAGCACTTGTATAAGTCCAACCTTATCAAGGGCGGCGACCTGAGCAACGCCATTGTGGTGGTGGACCGCGTGGTGGCCGACGAGGAGCTGAACGACCTGGCCAAAATGCTGGGCAAGCCCCGCGTGAGCGTCAAGAAAGAAGGCATCCTCAACAACGTGGACCTGCGCTACAAGAACGAGCCCGCCCGCCACAAGCTGCTCGACCTCGTGGGCGACCTCGCTCTGGTGGGCCGCCCGCTGAAGGGCCAGATCCTGGCCGCCCGGCCCGGCCACGCTGCCAACGTGGCCTTCGCCAAGAAGATCAAGAAGAAGATGCTGGAGGATCGCTCCAATCCCATACCGGCGTACGACCCCACCCGCGAGCCGGTGATGGACGTCAACCGCATCATGCAGGTGCTGCCCCACCGCTACCCGTTTCTGCTGCTCGATAAGGTGATTCACTTGGATTCGCAGATGGTGACGGCGGTGAAGAACGTGACCATGAACGAGCAATTCTTTCAGGGCCACTTCCCCGGCAACCCGGTGATGCCCGGCGTGTTGCAGGTGGAGGCCATGGCCCAAACGGGCGGCATTCTGGTGATGAACACCGTACCCGACCCCGAAAACTACTGGCAGTACTTCCTGGGCATCGAAAACTGCCGCTTCCGCAAGAAGGTTATCCCTGGCGACACCATCATTTTCCACTGCTGGCTGCTGGCCCCCGTCAAGCGCGGCATTGCCAAAATGAAAGGCCAGGCCTTCGTGAACGGCAAAGTGGTGATGGACGCCGAAATGAGCGCCGCCATCGTGCGCAAAGAGAACACCTGAAGTCAGCCGTTAGCTATCAGCCTTTAGCTGTTAGCTCATCGCTGTTGATTACTCAAAAAAGCTAACGGCTTACAGCTGTAGCTAATAGCTCAAAAAATGATTTCACCCCTCGCCCACATTCACCCCGACGCCCGCCTGGCCCCAGGCGTTACCGTTGAGCCCTTTACGACCATTGCCGCAGACGTGGAAATTGGCGAAGGCACGTGGGTGGGGCCCAACGTCACCATCATGGCCGGGGCCCGCATCGGGGCCCACTGCCAGATTTTCCCGGGGGCCGTAGTGTCGGCCATCCCGCAAGACCTCAAGTTTGCCGGCGAGCACACCACCGCCCACGTGGGCGACTATACCGTGCTGCGCGAGTGCGTGACCGTGAACCGCGGCACCGTGGACCGCGGCCGCACCGTGGTGGGGGCCCACTGCCTGCTGCAAGCCTACGTGCACGTGGCCCACGACTGCGTGGTGGGCGACCACTGCGTGATTTCGAACGCGGTGCAGCTGGCCGGGCACGTGCAGATAGGCGACTGGGCCATTTTGGGTGGTATGACGGCCATCCACCAGTTTGTGAGCGTGGGGGCCCACGCCTTTATTGGCGGCGGCTCGCTGGTACGGAAGGACGTACCCCCCTTCGTGAAGGCCGCCCGCGAGCCCCTTACCTACGCCGGGGTAAACTCGGTGGGCCTGCGCCGCCGCAACTTCTCCGAGCAGCAGGTGCTGGAAATTCAGGACCTGTACCGCATCCTGTTCCTGGGCGGGCTGAACACCCAGGAAGCCCTCGACCGCATCGAGGCCGAAGTACCTGCTTCGGCCGAGCGTGCGCTGGCCGTGGCGTTTGTGCAGGCCGCCAGCCGCGGCATCATCAAGGGCCCCGGCAAAAAAGGCCTCGACGAGGGTGCCGATTGAGCTGACGGCCACCGGCCTGGGCAAGCGCTACCAGCGCGACTGGATTTACCGGGGCCTCACGCGCACCTTTCGGCCCGGCAGCGCTACGGCCGTGCTGGGGCCCAACGGCGCCGGCAAAAGCACACTGCTTAATACCTTATCGGGCCAATTGCTACCCACCGAGGGCACCCTGGCCTACACCCTGGCCGGCCGGGCCCTGGCCGTGGAGGACGTGCCCCGGCACCTGGCTTACGCCGCCCCCTACCTCGACCTGCTGGAGGAGCTGACGCTGACCGAGCTGCTGCGCTTCCACACCCAGTTTAAGCCGCTGCGGCCGGGCGTTTCGCTGGATGGCCTCATCGGCATCATGTACCTGGAAGGGGCCCGGCAGCGGCTGGTGCGCGAGTTTTCGTCGGGCATGAAACAGCGCCTCAAGCTGGGCCTGGCCCTGTACGCCGACGCGCCGCTGCTGCTGCTCGACGAGCCCACCACCAACCTCGATGCCACCGGGGCGGCCTGGTTCCAGGAGCACGTGCGCGCCACCCGCACCGGCCGTACGGTGCTGCTCAGCTCCAACGTGCCGGCCGAGTACGCCTTTTGCGACGAGGAGTTGCTGGTGACAGATTTCCAGGCGGTACGGCCGCGCTAGGCGCGTATTTTTCTTCCCAGCCGCTGGCTGTTCCCAACTGGCAATTGCCCGCCACCACGGCACGGCTAATGCGGCTATTCTAAAAGTAATATTGCTTCCGGGGCCCCAAACCCGCTTTCTGAGGGAACTCCGTTTTGCTGCGGTGCGTATCTTCGCCGCCGTTTCTGCCTTTACCTTCCACCCTTATTTTATTCCGCCCCGGCCATGATTGACCACGACGACGACCTGGACGACGACTTGCTCGACGACGACGATACCCTCGATTCCTACGCCGCCCAAGGCGGGGCCAAGGCGTTGGGCAACCCCGAAGACCAGCTTTCGGCCAAGTACGCCGACTACCTGATGTGGCGCGACACCGGCTCAAGCCACGACGAAGCCCTGGACCTGGCCGGCATGACCGAAGCCGAGCACGTAGCCGCCGAAAACGCCGATAATGCCGACAGCGCCGAGCGCAGCGGCTTCGGCTCACTCGACGACGAAAACGATGATTTCGGCGACGATGAGGACGAGGACGACGGTTTCAGCCCCCGCGGCCGCAGCGGCCGCAGCTCCGACAACGACGATTATTAGTAGGACCCCCGTCCTACTGAGAAGCCCCGGCTGCGCTGTGCAACTGGAGCTTCTCTGTAAGACGGACCCCTAAATAAGACCTTACTTAGTGGCAAACACGCGCTTGAGCAAGTCGGTGGTGCGGGCGGCGGGGTTGCGGCGGATTTTGGCCTCTTCCTGGGCCATGAGGATGAAGATGCCGTCCACGGCCTTCTGGGTGGTGTAGGCCGAAAGGTCGGTTTGCACCGGCGTCATCAGCGGAATGCGGTTGTACTGGGTGGTCATTTTAGTGTAGGCGGCCTCGGCCCCCACCTGGCTGATGGCCGCGGTGATGTCGGGCTTGAAGGCCGCTACGAGCTGCGCCTCGGTCGATTTGCGCAGGAACTGCGTGGCCGCGTCCGTCGAGCTGCTCGTGACCAAGCCCAGCGCGTCGGTCAGGCTGATGTTGGCGAGGGCGGCCAGGAAAATGCCCTTGGCCTTGGGCGCGGCGGCCTCAGCGGCGCGGTTGAGCTGGGTTTCGAACGTCGACACCACGGTGCTCATGCCTGGGATACGGCCCAGCGTGCTCTTCATCAGCACCATATCTTCCGGAAAGGGGATGTGGATATCGTCGTTCAGGTTGAAACCGTCCTTCTCCGAGGCAAATTCCACGGCCTTGGTGACGCTCTTGTTAAGGGCATCCTTAATACCGCCGCTGGCTTCAGCCTCGGTAAGGGGCGCCACGGGGGCTGGGGCGGGCGTGGCGGCAGCCTTGGTTGCAGCTGCCTTAGTTGCCGCTGCCTTGGCGGCGGCCGTTTTAGCCGCGGCAGCTTTAGCGGCAGCAGCCTTGGCGGTGGCCGTTTTGGTGGCCGTGGTTTTGGTTTTAGTGGTTTTTTTAGTGGTCTGAGCCCGGGCGGCGGGGGCGGCGGCCAGCAGGCCAGCGGTTAGCAAAAGGGTGACAAAACGGGTAAACATGGCAATAAAAAAAGCGCGGCGGGAAAACCCGGTAGCCGGTGTGGCTGTCGTAGTGCCGGCGCGGCTGCAAAGTGACGCAATTTTCCCGCCAAATCCATTTCCTCCTCCCCCCGCAGGGCCCCGCGCCCGCCCGTTCATGCCCACTACTGCCCCCCGCCCTGCCCCGCCCGACGTTGAAATCATGACCATTGGCGACGAGCTGCTCTACGGCCAGGTCGTCGACACCAATTCGGCCTTTATGGGCCAGGAGCTGGCCAAAATCGGGCTACGCGTGCGCCAGATCTCGTCGGTATCCGACCGCGCCGACGAGATAGTGGAGGCCCTCGACCAGGCCCGGCAGCGGGCCCGGGTGGTACTCATCACCGGCGGCCTGGGCCCCACTAAGGATGACCTGACCAAGCACGTGCTGGCCCGCTACTTCGGCAGCGAGCTGGTGATGGACGCGCCCACGCTGGTTCACGTCACCGAGTTTTTCCGGCGCTACAACCGGCCTATGCTCGACGTGAACCGCCAGCAGGCCTTAGTGCCGGCGGGCTGCCAGGTGCTGTTCAACGCCGTGGGCACGGCCCCGGGCATGTGGTTTGAGGACCAGGGCACGGTGTTCGTGAGCATGCCCGGCGTGCCCTTCGAGATGAAGAAGCTGATGGCCGACGAAGTGCTGCCGCGCCTGCGCGAACGGTTCAATATCGCGCCCATCGAGCACGTGGTGGTGATGACCGTGGGCCTGGGCGAGTCGTACCTGGCCGAGAAAATTGCCGATTGGGAAGACGCCCTCCCGCCCAATTTCAAACTGGCCTACCTGCCCAGCCTGGGGGCCGTGCGCCTGCGCCTCACGGGCACCGACGACGGCCAGCCCGACCTGCGCGGCCGGATGCTGGCCCTGCTGCCGGCGCTGCGCGAGCGCGCGGGGCCCTACATTTTTGCTGAGGAAGAAACCACGCTGGAGGCCGCCATCGGCCAGTTACTGCTGGCCCGGGGCCTGACGCTGGCCACGGCCGAGAGCTGCACCGGGGGCCTGGTAGCGCACCGCATCACGGGCGTGCCGGGTAGCTCGGGCTACTTCCGCGGCAGCGTGGTGGCGTACCACAACGACCTTAAAATGAGTGAGCTGAACGTACCCGCCGAAACCTTGGCTACCAGTGGCGCCGTGAGCGAGGCCACCGTGCGGGCCATGGCCGAAGGGGCCCGCCAGCGCCTGGGCGCCAGCGTGGCCGTGGCCACCAGCGGCGTGGCGGGCCCCGGCGGCGGCACCCCGGGCAAACCCGTGGGCACCATCTGCTTTGCCGTGGCCGACGCCCAGGGCACGGTGACCCGGCAAATTAGCTTCGACCGGGGCCGGGCCCTGAACATCACCTACACTGCCCAGTCGGTGCTGGCGCTGCTGTGGCAGCGGCTGACGGGCCAAGCGTAGGCGTGCCCGTGCGCGCCTTATTTTTGGCCATGAAAAACTCGTTAGGTTATTGGGGAGCCGCCGGGCGCTGGCTCCTTTGCGCCGGGGCCCTGGCCCTGCCCGCGTGCACGCCGCCGTGCACCGGCAACATCGAAGGCACGGTGCTATACGCCAAGCCCCGGCCCGGCGGCGGCCGGCTCATCTACGTCGACGTGCTGAACCAACCGACGCTGGGCCGCAAGAAAACCTTGCTCTGGCAGGGCAAAGAATTCGGAACGTTTGGCCACGTGGTCATCATCAACGACCCGGTGAGCAAGTACGCGTCGAACCGCAGCATCTGCTTCACCACCTACCGCCCCGCCCCGGCCACGGCCGGCGACGAACTGGGAGAGGAGGACATTCCGCGGCTGACCATCGACTAACGGCTCGGCCGGGGCCCCTGGTTGGGGCCCCACGCTTTGCTACACCCGGTGCACCGTGCGCCGGGGATGAAGGCTTTCTGGCTACCTTTGCGACCTCTCTATCCCACCCCACCCCTTACCCCAATCCCCCCCCTGCACCTTATGGCACGAGTGGAAATGACGATGCCCAAGATGGGCGAATCCATCATGGAAGGCACCGTCTTAAAATGGCTCAAGCAAGTCGGCGACGCCATCGAGCAGGACGAATCGGTGCTGGAAGTAGCCACCGACAAAGTAGACACCGAAGTGCCTGCCACCCACGCCGGCACCCTGGCCGAGATTTTGGTACAGGAAGGCCAGGTGGTGGCCGTGGGGGCCCCCATCGCCGTCATCGAAACCGAAGTAGGCGCCGCGGCTTCGGCAGCTTCCAGCGCCCCGGCACCCGCCGCCCCGGCCCCCATGCTGGCCAGCGCCAACGGCAACGCGTCAGCCTCCGATGTACCCTACCTGCCCGCGCTCGACGGTCCCGACGACGCCCAGGCTGCCGACGGGGCCCCGCACATGCCCGGCCGGTTCCTGTCGCCACTTGTACTCAGCATTGCCCGCGAGGAAAAGGTGAGCCTGAGCGCGTTGGAATACCTACCCGGCACGGGCAAGGAAAACCGCGTCACCAAAAAGGACATCCTCGACTACGTGGCGGCCGGCAAACCTTCGCTGGTGCCGCAGGCTCCGGCCGCGTTGCCTACCCCAGCCGCGTCGCCTGCCCCGGCCGCGCCCGCCCCGCGCCCGGCCGCGCCCGCTGCCGTAGCGGCTCCGGCCCCCAGCGCCAACAACCAAGCCCCGGCGGCCAAGCCTGCGCCCAGCGTGAGCGGCGGCCATGAGTTGGTGGAGATGGACCGGATGCGCAAAATGATTGCCCAGCGTATGGTCGACTCGAAGCGCATTGCGCCGCACGTCACCAGCTTCGTGGAAGCCGACGTGACGGAGCTCGTAAACTGGCGCAATAAGCACAAGGATGCCTACAAGAAGCGCGAGGGCGAAAACCTCACCTTCACGCCCATTTTCATCCAGGCCGTGGCCCGCGCCATCCAGGATTTCCCGAACATCAACGTATCGGTGGAAGGCGACTACATTATCAAGAAAAAGGATATCAACATCGGCATCGCCGTGGCTCTGCCCAGCGGCAACCTCATCGTGCCGGTCATTCACAGGGCCAACCAGCTCAACCTCAACGGCCTGAGCAAGAAGGTGAACGACCTAGCCAACCGCGCCCGCACCAACAAGCTCACGCCCGCCGACCTTGAGGGCGGCACCTACACCCTGAGCAACGTGGGCTCATTCGGCAACGTCATGGGTACGCCCATCATCATGCAGCCGCAGGTGGCCATCATGGCCGTGGGGGCCATCACCAAGAAGCCCGCCGTAATTGAGACGCCCCAGGGCGACCTTATCGGCGTGCGCCAGTTCATGTTCCTGAGCCACAGCTACGACCACCGCGTGGTCGATGGCTCGCTCGGCGGCATGTTCGTGCGCAAAGTGGCCGATTACCTGGAGCAGTTCGACCCCAACACCACGATTTAATGACCGGCCCCGGGCAGCTGCGCCCGGGGCCCCACCGCCATGCGAAACATTCTCACCATTGGGTCCCTGGTGCTGGCGCTGGGCATCATCGCCTTCCTCTACCAGCAGCTGAGCAACGCCGAAGCGGCCCTGAAAGTGGCCGACCAGCGCTTTGCTGATTGCGAGATTATCACCTTTCAGCTGCAAAACCAGCTGGCCCAGCAGCAGAAGCAAGCCGGCACGGGCGTAGCGCCGCGTCCCAAGCAGTAGGCCCCACTGCCCAAAACCTAACCAAGGCCACCGTCTACCCAGACGGTGGCTTTTTTTATGGCGTGCCTGTAGCGGTTTTCAGGACCGTGTACCTGGTGCTGTAAAACGGAGTGGCACTCTCCTTCCGTGCGAACGCCAAACGGAGTACTACTCCGTTCTACCGCACCGGGCACCCTGGCCTGAAAACTGCGCGAATGGTGTACCGGGGCCCCGGCAGGTTTGCTACCATTGCGCTGGGGGCCCTATCTACTGGCGAAACGCAGTGGGCCTACCGGTGCGGCAGTTTTTACATTTAGGCCGGCTGCCTTTACTGTAGCGCTTTTGCACTGATCGAAGGCGGCCCTTGGTGCGGTTCTTTTGCTATGGGGACACGGTGGGGCCCATCCACCGTGTCCCCATAGCAAAAGAACCGCACCAAGGGCAGCTGGGTTGCTAGATTACCAATTCATTCATTGATAGTAGTTTGTGCTTGCAATCAGCCAATTTTTACCGCTGTGAGTCTGGAAAAACCGGTCTGCGAGCACCTGGTTAATTTTGAATATTATTTTTTATTTTCTCAAGAAATACGTGTGAAAGTTAATATTTTTAATTGATATATTTGTACATCTCGGCGACGCTGATTTGTCACGCAAACGGTGGCTGTTTTCGGTACCCGGGACAGTTTTTTTCATTTTCCCTCTTTTCCACTACCCATGAGAAAAATCTACTTCCGCACCGCCGTGGCTTTGCTGGCCGCGACAACCTTGGTGGGGGCGCCCGCCGGGGCCCAAACTATGCCCACCCCCAAGGGCAAAATATCGGCCAGCCTGCTCGAACTGGCCAAGCCCGCGGTGGCCACCCGCGGCCTTGCGGCAAAAGCGGGGATAAGCTCGCCGCTTCAGGCCACCAATGCCGTGCAGGTTTACAACGGCTACGTGGTAGTGCAGGCCCTGGCCACAACGCCCAGCGCCAAGCAGCTGCTAATCGATCTGCAGGCCAAGGGCTTGCGCCAAGGCACGGCCTACGGCGCGCTTGTCTCAGGCCTGTTCCCGGTTGACAAGTTATCGACGCTGGAGAACGTGCCGTCGCTACAGCTCATCCGGCCCGCTTATAAGCCGGCCCTGAACGTGGGCCGCACCACTACCCAGGGCGACCGGGCCCTGCGGGCCGACGCGGCCCGCTCCAAGTACGGCCTGAGCGGCCGGGGCGTGAAGGTGGGCATCCTCTCCGACAGCTACAACAACCTGGGCGGGGCCGCCGCCGGTGTGGCCAGCAACGACCTGCCCCGCGGCGGCGTGGAAGTGCTCGAAGACTTGCCCGGCAGCGGCACCGACGAGGGCCGCGGCATGGCCGAAATCGTGCACGACGTGGCCCCCGGGGCTGCCATTGCTTTCCATACCGCATTCCTGGGCCAGGCCGACTTTGCCCAGGGCATTGAGGACTTGCAAGCCGCTGGTTGCCAAGCCATTGTAGACGACGCAATTTATTTCGACGAACCCTTCTTCCAGAACGGCATCATTGCGCAAGCCGCGCAAAAAGTAGTGGCCAAGGGTGCGTCGTACTTCTCATCGGCCGGCAATCAGGCCCAGCAGTCGTACGAAGCGGTGTTTCGCAACTCGAAAACCTCGGTGCCGGGCATCACGGGCGAGGCGCACAGCTTCGCCCCCGGCGACGTGCGGCAGAGCATCACCATCGGCCCTGGCCGCAGCCTGTCGCTGGCCTTGCAATGGGACGACCCGGCATTTTCGGCCAGCGGCGTGCGCGGGGCCAAAAGCGACATGGACCTCTACCTGCTTTACAACGGCGTGCCCGTGTTCTCGTCCATCGACAACAACATCGGCGGCGACCCCTTCGAGTTTATTAGCATCACTAACAGCAGCACGGCCGCGGTAACCGTGGAAGCGGTAATCGTGAAATTTGACGGCCCCGACCCGACCCGCCTCAAATACGTCAACTTCGGCGACCGACCCACAACCATCGAGTACGACACGCAAAGCTCGACCCTGGTGGGCCACGCCAACGCCCCGCAGGTGGTAGCCGTAGGGGCCGCCCCGTACTTCAACACGCCGCTGTTCAACGCCAACACGCCGGTACCGGTGGTGGAGTCGTTCTCGTCGCTGGGTGGCACGCCCCTGCTGTTCAACAACCAGGGCCGGCGGCTGGGCCAGCCCCTGACGTCCAACAAGCCCGAAGTGACGGGCCCCGACGGCGGCAACACGACTTTCTTCCCGCCCTTCCCCGGCCAGGACTTCGAGGGCGATGGCTTCCCCAACTTCTTCGGTACCAGCGCAGCAGCGCCGCACGTGGCGGCCGTGGCGGCGCTGATGCTGGAGGTCGACGGCGACCTCCCACCGCGCACCGTCACGAAGTTCTTGCAGCAATCGGCCGTCGATATGGACAACCCGCTCACCCCGGGCTTCGACCGCGGCTTCGACTTCAAGACCGGCGTGGGGTTTGTGCAGGCCGACGCCGCCATCCGCGACCTGATCAAGCAGAAGGTAATCAGCAAAATCAAGCAGTTGCTGGTGGCCCTATACCCCAACCCGTCCAACGGCCGGGTGAATTTCCAGGTGGTGGCCGAGGACCAGCAAACCATCGTGCTGACGGTGCTCAACCAGATGGGCAAGGAGATATTCCGCAGCGAGGGCACTACCCAACTCGAAACCACGAAAGATTTCAGCAGCTTACCCAAAGGCTTGTACATCACCAAAGTACAGACCAGCACCAACGTAAAAACCCAGTCGCTACTGATCCAGTAGCCCCGGCGTAGGGCCCCGGGGGCCCCGCCGCGAGCCCATAAAAAAGCCGTTCCCTCAGTTGGGGGAACGGCTTTTTTTGTGGTGGTATAAAACGGGGTGGTCCAGCGGCTTTTCCGTCGTCGGACCACTCTTGCAATGACCCGGAGCCGCTGTTTCTTTTTAATAAGAGTGGCCCGACGAAGCCCTTCGGGTAATTCGCCGGACCACCCTGTTCTAGACCACCGACGGCTTTTTTATGGGGTAAACGCGGGCTACAGGGCCCCCAGGCTTTGCTCCAGGGCCCCTATTTTAGCTTCAGCGTCGGCCAGCTTTTGCCGCTCGCGCTCCAGCACGTCGGGCTTGGCGTTGGCCGCGAATTTCTCGTTACCCAGCTTTTTCTGCACCGATTCGCGGAAGCCCTGGGCGTAGGCCAGCTCCTTTTCGAGGCGGGCGCGCTCGGCGGCCACGTCAACCGGGCCTTCGAGCGGGATGAAGAACTCACTGCTGCCCTGCACGAAGCTCACCGCGCCGGCCGGGCCCGCGTCGGCAAAGTCCAGCGCTTCCAGGTTGCCGAGCTTGCGCAGCACGCCCGCGTAGGCCGTGAACAGCGCGGGCTCATCGGTTTTGATGACCAGGGCCAGGGGCTTGTTGGGGCCCAGGTTTTTCTGGTTGCGCACGGCGCGGATGCCGGCCACCACAGCCAGGGCCTTGTCCATATCGGCCAGCAGCAGGGCACTGGTGGCCGGCGGCGCGGGCTTAGGCCAGTGCGCCACGGTCACGTACTCGCGGGGGCCCCGGGCGGCCAGCTCGTGCCACAGCTCCTCCGTGATGAAGGGCATGAAGGGGTGCAGCAGCTTGAGCAGCGTTTCGAAGTAGGCCGTGGTGTAGCGCAGGGTTTCGACATCGATGGGCTGCTGGTAGGCGGGCTTCACCATTTCCAGGTAATGGGCGCAGAAGTCGTCCCAGACAAGCTTGTACACCGCCAGCAGTGCGTCGGAGATGCGGAATTTCTCGAAGTGGTCGTCGATTTCGGCCACGGCCGCCGCCAGCCGGGCCCCAAACCAGGCCACGGGCTTGTCGTGCACGAAGGGCAGGGCCGCGTCGGGGGTCCAGCCCTTCACCAGCCGGAAGGCGTTCCAGAGCTTGTTAGCAAAGTTGCGGCCCTGCTCCACCAGCTTCTCGTCATAAAGCAAATCGTTGCCGGCAGGCGCCGAAAACAGCATCCCTGTGCGCACGCCATCGGCCCCGAACTGCGCAATGAGGTCGAGCGGGTCGGGCGAGTTGCCGAGCTGCTTGCTCATCTTGCGGCCCTGGCCGTCGCGCACGATGCCGGTGAGGTACACGTTGCGGAACGGCACTTCCTGGCGAAATTCCAGCCCGGCCATGATCATCCGCGCCACCCAGAAGAACAGGATGTCGGGGCCCGTCACCAGGTCGTTGGTCGGGTAGAAATAGTTGACGTCGGCGTTGTCGGGGTCCTCAAAACCATCGAACACCGAAATGGGCCACAGCCACGACGAGAACCAGGTATCGAGCACGTCCTCGTCCTGGCGCAAGTCGCTAATTTCCAGCGCCGCGTTACCGCTCTGCTCACGCGCCAGTTCAAGTGCTTCGGCAGCCGACAGGGCCACCACGAACGAGCCGTCGGGCAGGTAGTAGGCGGGGATTTGCTGGCCCCACCAGAGCTGCCGCGAGATGCACCAGTCGCGCACGTTTTCCATCCAGACACGGTAGGTGTTCTTGAATTTGGCGGGGTGCAGGCGCACGGTGTCGTTCTCCACCACTTCCAGGGCGGGCTTGGCCATGTGCTCCATTTTCAGGAACCACTGCATGCTAAGCTTGGGCTCAATCACGGCCTTGGTGCGCTCCGAGGTTTGCACGATGCTGGCGTACTCCTCCGTTTTCACGAGCAGGCCGGCGGCGTCCAGGTCCTTCACGATGTTGCGGCGGGCCGCAAACCGGTCCTGGCCCACGTATAGCTCGGCTTTCTCATTGAGCGTGCCGTCGTCGTTCAGAATGTCGATGGTGGGCAGGTTGTGCTTCTGGCCCAGGTTGTAGTCGTTCAGGTCGTGGGCCGGCGTCACCTTCAGGGCCCCGGTGCCGAAGTCCGTCAGCACGTACTCGTCCTGGATGATGGGCACGTCGCGGCCCAGCAGCGGGATGCGCACCCGCTGCCCGGCCAGGTCGGCGTAGCGCCCGTCAGTGGGGTTCACAGCCACGGCCACGTCGGCCATGATGGTTTCGGGGCGCGAGGTGGCCACCGTCAGGAAGCGGCCGGGCTGGCCCACTACCTCGTAGTTGAGGTAGTACATCTTGGCCATCACGTCCTTCGGAATCACTTCCTCGTCCGAAATGGCGGTGCCGCCCAGCGGGTCCCAGTTCACCATGCGCACGCCGCGGTAAATCAGGCCCTTACGGTACAAGTCCACGAACACGCGCAGCACAGCCTCGGTCAGCTTGGGCTCCATGGTGAAGCGCGTGCGGTCCCAGTCGCAGGAGGCCCCGAGCTGCTTGAGCTGCTCCAGGATGATGCCGCCGTACTTGTCCTTCCAGGTAAAAGCGTGCGCCAGAAACTGCTCGCGGGTGAGGTCCTTTTTTTCGATGCCTTGCTCCTTGAGCAGGGCCACCACCTTGGCCTCGGTGGCGATGCTGGCGTGGTCGGTGCCGGGCACCCAGCACGCCTCCTTGCCCTGCATCCGGGCGCGGCGCACCAGCACGTCCTGAATGGTGGCGTTCAGCATGTGCCCCATGTGCAGCACGCCGGTCACGTTCGGCGGCGGGATTACAACGGTGTAGGGCGTCTTTTTGGGGTTGGCGCTGGCCTTGAAAAAGCCCTGCTCCTGCCACCGCTGGTACCATTTGGCTTCAACATCGGCGGGCGAGTACGTGGTTTTGGTGGGATTCATCAGTAAAGGGTATTTCGGCAAAGGTACGTTTTAGGGCCCTGGGGCAGGCTCCGTTTGAGAGCCGCACTGTTTCTATTTAGGTGGTCATACTGAAGCTTTTCGAAGCACCTCTCCCGCAGCAGCAATCCATAATTAGTTAGCGGTAGAGATGCTTCGATAAGCTCAGCATGACGGCCCCGGGGGCCACAAAAAAGCCGCTCCCGGCGAGGCAGCGGCTGATTCGGTTTGGGCCAGGGGGCCCCGGCGCTTACGCAACCAGGTGCAGCCAGCCTTTCTTTTCGAGCAGCCGCTCGCGGGTTTCGCGCAGGTCGGGGTCGTCCACGCAGCAGTCGACGGGGCACACGGCGGCGCACTGCGGCTCCTCGTGAAAACCGACGCACTCGGTGCACTTATCCGATACAATGTAGTAGTACTCGTCCGACACCGGCGTTTGGGGCGCGGTGCCGGCCACGGTGGCGCCGTCGGCGGTTTCAACTTGCTTCAGGGTGGTGCCGTCGGCCCAGCGCCACTGCGCGCCGCCTTCGTAAATGGCGTTGTTGGGGCATTCCGGCTCGCAGGCACCGCAATTGATGCACTCGTCGGTTATCATGATGGCCATGGGGCGTCGCGGGTCAAGTAGTAGGGAAGGAAACCAAAAGGAGACGGGACGCTTTACGTAAAAGCGAGGCCCGCGGCCGTGTGGCTGGGCCCACAAATTTACGCACCAAGCGCCGCTTTCCCGCGCCGCGCCCCAATTTTACGGCTTCTCCGCCGCCCTCACCTTCCGCATGAACTATTCCGAACGCCTGGCTGCCTTCGTAGCCCTGGGCCACCGCCTCACCGCCCTCTCCCCCGACGAGCTCACCGAACTGGCCGCCCGCGCCCGCAACCAAAACGCCTGGTTCGACCGGCCCAACGTGGCCGTCGCCCTCGCTGGCATCGCCCACTTACTGGAGCCAGGGGCCCTGGCGCAGTGGGCCGCCCGCTACCCGCCCGAGCCCACCGCCGTGCGCCAGGTGGGCGTGGTGATGGCTGGCAACATCCCGCTGGTGGGCTTCCACGACGCGCTGTGCGTGCTACTGAGCGGCCACATTTTGCTGGCCAAGCTCAGCGCATCCGACACGTTTTTGATGACGTGGATTTTGGAACAACTTTCCCAAATTGAGACAAGATTTACCAAATTCATCCAAATCGTGCCCCGTTTGAATGCGGCCGACGCCTTTATTGCGACGGGTTCGGATAATACCGCCCGGTACTTTGAGTTCTATTTTGGCAAGAAACCGAACCTGATCCGGCGAAACCGCACGAGTGTGGCCGTGCTCACGGGCCACGAAACCGACGCTGAGCTGGCCTGTCTGGGCCCAGACATCTTCCAATACTACGGCCTGGGCTGCCGCAACGTGAGCAAGCTCTACGTCCCTGAGGCCTACGATTTTACACCCCTGCTCGACGCGCTTCAGATTTGCAGCGGTGTGCTGAACCACCACAAGTACCAAAACAACTACGATTATAACAAGAGCATTTTGCTGGTCAACGCCGTACCGCACCTCGACTCTGGTTTTCTGTTAGTTACCCCCAATACCGCCTTGGTATCACCCATCTCAGTTTTGCATTATAGCGAGTATTCGCAGGAAATTGACTTAGTAGACCAACTCACCGACGTAGCCCCGCGCATTCAGTGCGTGGTGTCGGCCGGCGGGCGGTGGGCCGGTAGCGTGCCGTTTGGGCGGGCCCAGCAGCCGGGCGTGGCCGATTATGCCGACGGTGTGGACACGATGGCCTTTCTGGCGACGGAATTGCTGTGATAGTTCAGCTAAGCCCGCCAACCGGCTGGCTGCTGCACACTCAAACTGTCCGCCATGTCTCCCGCCCTAACCCTCGCCCCCATCCAGGCCCCCGAGTTGTTTGCGCGACTGCGCTTCGCCGACGCCGACGTCTTGCCCACCGCTGATGAGCGCTGCCGCCGCGCCACCGAAGCTGCCCGCGCCGCTATTTTAGGAAGTACCTACCGCGGCAAGCTCGCTGTGGCCTTCCGCACCGCCGACGGGGCCCTGCACCGCCTCCAAACCTGCGTGTGGGCGGTCGACGGCGATTATGTGGTGCTGCAAACTGGCATGGCCTTGCCCCTGCGCGCCGTGCTGGGCATAGAGTTTTGCTAAACGAAGGGCCAGTTGTGCCCTGCCGGTCATTGTTGCTGCTTGCGCCCAGGGCAGTTTCCAAGGCTGTGTACTGGGCTGGCTGCCGGCTCTTCGCCAGCTCTTCCCCAGCCATTCGCGCCGTTTGTACTACCGAAAAGCTGGTAGCCCGTACGTAGCAAGCTGTACAGCGATTTGGAAACCGCTCTAATTCCTTACTGCCCGCGCTTCCACTCATTATGCAGACCTTCTTTGGCAGATTCCCTGTTACGCCAGGTAGTTGGCTATTTGCTTTCGGTGCCATGCCCAAAGCCGCCCGGGTAGCGGCGTATTCGGGAGCCTTGGGCATGGGTTACTTAACGCGGCGAAATATTTACGCTTGCGAACTACGGGCTGGCTAACATAGCCCACGCTGTGCCTACCACCCCCGAAAGCATTTCTTGGGGTCGGTGAAATTATTAAGTGAGTTATGAGCGGCGCGGTCAAGCTCCTTGGCCGGCCGATTGTTTGGCCTGGCCCTTTCGGGCCGTCCGGAGTTGCGCACCAGTTCGGAACGGAACCGCTGCCCAACTTGCCCGGATTTAAGCCTTTGGCTGCCATTGGAGCAGGCCCTGGCTACCGTCCACACTGTTTCGCCCTGTTGCTGAAGCACCAGCGCCAGCGCGTACTGGCGGCAGCCGTCCGCCGTGTTGGCCGCACGCTGGAGCGTGGCCGTGCCCGACCAGCGCAGCACCTTACCCCCCTACCGGCGCCACGGCCTCGGCGCGGCGGGCTTGGTTTGGCGGTGCGTGGAGCCTGCGGCGTCGAAGTCCCCCACCCACTGCGTGTAGTTGGCGGAGACAGGAATCATTGTACACCTTGTAGGGCCCCGCGGCCCCAGGCGCGCCACGTCGGACCAATAGAACAGGGGCGAAACGCCCGGCAGTTGCAGCCGAACGCCAAAAACCGCCGGGCGGCTGGGCCCGGTGAGGGCACTGGCCCCAAACGACTCCGTGGCCAGCACCGAGAGCTGCCCAGCTGCGCCGAGTTGCAAAGGCTAGGCCGGGTACCCCCGCCGCCAGACGGTAACGGGCTGCCCGGGCATGGGCTGGCCCTGCACATCGCGCACCGTGAGGTGGAGCACGTAGGTAATCGAGCACTGGCCCAGCGAAAAAATCCACGCCACGCTACCTAAAGCGGCAACGGCCAGGCCACCCATAATAAACAGGGCTTTCAGCATTATTCACGATACGGAAAAAGGGTCGTGTGTTAGGGGTGTAGATAGTTAAAAGAAGAAATGGAAGATGAATAAGGTAATCAGGCCGTCGTGAAAGAATTGCTTTTTAGAGAAGCAATTCTTCCGGCGCGTCAGCCGTTTGAAACGGGTGCGCAAGGGCAGGTGCTTGCGTTCCAGCCGTTGCCTGGGGGCCTTGCCTGTTTGGCGCTGCTCGGCGGGCAAACAGGCAAGGCCCCCAGGCATCGGTAAACCAGGTTTCCACGGCCCAGCCGGCCGCTGCCAGCACGGCCAATAACCGCCGAAACGTGGCGTGGGTACGCCGCCCAAACACAAACGCCACGACTTGCCCTCTCGCCGCATCTTCTACCCACCAGAGCCAGCGCTGCTGCTTTTTGCCGCGTACAACCGACCACCTCTCGTCGGCATACTGCCCCAAGTTAGCTCCCGGCTCCGGCGCGTAAGTGGGATGGCACGGGGGGCAGTGCCTTCCGGCTTCAATCTTTTTTTTAGCTCGCCCATCCCGGTTTGAGGACGGATGCCCAACACCCTGGCTGTATCCCGTATCCCGCTGCCATTCCGGGCCATGTCCGTGATTTTAGCCCGCACGCCCACCGCATGCGCTTTATGGCGATAGCGCAGTTGAAAGGTGCGGCGGCAGGCCGTGCAGCGGTAGCGCTGGGTGCCATCGGTGGCTTTGCCGTGCCGATAGACGGCATCCGGTTGCTGACAGGACGGGCAGAGAACGGGTTCTAAAACCATCCCAAAAAATATGCCCTCTCCACATACTCAACACACGACCCATTATTCATATTCCATTTCTTCTTTTAACTATCTACACCCCTAATACACGACCCTTAATTCTAACTAAGTACTTAAGAGTCAACATTCAAAGCCTGGGCCCTGCGCCTGAACAGCGAAAGCCGCTCGGCGCGGGTGGCCACCCGCGCCCGGGGGCCCTGGCCCGGCTCACCGCCGCTAAGCCGGAAGTGCACTACCCCGGCGGACGCCCATGCCCGGCGCACGAAAATCGTACCAGGCAAGTTGGGGGCCCCGCAGCCCCTTTCCGGGCTTTGAGGAAGGAACGAGCTTTTCCATTTTCTGCGAGTGCCGTATAAAATGCTAAGAAATAGGGCCCCGCGAACAACTGCTGTTCACGAGGCCCCGTCTTTTCGTTGTTCCGCCAGGCTACACCAGCCGTTGCAGCGTGCGCTCAATCATGGCGTCGACTATGGCGTTGGCATTGGCGGCAAACTCGCCGGTAGCGCGGTTGGCCACAATGGCGTTCAGGCTGAGCACCTGGTGGCCCAGCAGGCGGCCCAGGGCGTAGTAGCCAGCGGTTTCCATCTCGAAATTCGTGAGGCGGAACTCGCCCTCGCCGCTCTCGTGGTGGAAGTTGCGCAGGCGCTCCAGGTAGTCGACGGGCGTCACATCGAGGCGCAGGCGGCGGCCCTGGGGCCCATAGAAACCGGGGCACGTAAGGGTGTTGCCCACCACAGCGCCGGCCCCGAGCTGCTCGCGCAGCAGGTCGTCGCCACGCACCACGTAGGGCGTAAAGGGCAGGCCCAGCGTGGCTTGCAGGGCGGTTCCCACCTGGGTTTCGAGACCGGTTTCCACTAACGGATAGAACTGCATGAGCGAGTCGAGGCCCACGGCGTGCTCGGTGGCCAGTACCGCGCCGATGGGCACGTCGGGCTGCAAGCTGCCGCTGGTGCCCAGGCGCACGATGCGCAGGCGCAGCTGCTCCTCCACAGGCCACACCGTGCGCGACACGAAATCGATGTTCACCAAGGCATCCAGCTCGTTCATCACGATGTCGATGTTGCCGGTGCCCATGCCCGTGCTCAGCACCGTGAGGCGCTTGCCCTTGTAGTAGCCCACGTGGGTCACGAATTCACGGTGCGCGCCCTCAAACTCGATGGAATCGAAGTGGCGGCTCACCTGCGCCACCCGGGCGGGGTCGCCCACGGTGAGGATGGTATCGGAGATGTGGTCGGGCAGCAGGTGCAGGTGGTAAATGCTGCCGTTGGGGTTGAGGATGAGCTCGGCGTTGGAAATCATGGTTGTCGGGAGCGGGAAGCGTGGAGTGGGAAGCGGCCAAAAAAACCGTTGTGCTGAGACTTAGCGTGTACCGCCAAGCTGCGCTTGGCCTTGCGTAGGCTATACTAGGGCCCCGGAGCAAGGCCAAGCGCAGCTTGGCGGTACGGCCAGAAACTACTCTTCAAAGATTGCTTCAGCCCTTATACGAGGCCAGGCCCTGGGCCGGCTGGTAATGGTTGCTGGCTTTGGGGTAGGCCCCGGTGCCGTCGTAGGGGCGCTTGGCGGGGTGCGCGGCGCAGGCCTCGGAGCAGGCCCCTTGCATGACATCGCCGCAGCTTTCGCACTGCGCCATATAGGCATTGCACTGCGGGTTGGCGCAGTCGATGAGCCGGGCCGAGGGCTCGCGGCAGACGCAGCAGCGCGAAATCACGCGCGGATTCACGCGGTTTACGTCCACGGCCACGCGGTTGTCGAACACGTAGCACTTGCCGTCGAAATCCTCGCCCCCGGCCTCGATGCCGTACTTGATGATGCCGCCGTGCAGCTGGTACACGTTCTCGAAGCCCTGCTCCAGCAGGTAGGCGCTGGCCTTCTCGCACTTCACGCCGCCGGTGCAGTAAGTTAGAATCTTCTTGTCTTTGAACTGCTTAAGCTGCTCCACCCGGGCCGGAAAGTCGCGAAAGTTTTCCATGTCCAGCGTTACGGCGTTGCGGAAGCGGCCCAGATTGTACTCGTAGTCGGAGCGCACGTCCACCACCACTACATCGCCGCGGTCCTTCAGGGCCCTAAATTCCTGAGGCGAGAGGTGCTGGCCGGTTTTTTCCTGCGGCTTGAGGTGAGCCAGGCTGCTGTGCACAATTTCAGGCTTCACGCGCACATGCAGCTTCTGAAATGTGTGCCCAGCGGCAGCATCTACCTTGAACTCCAGGGCCCCAAATCGCGGGTCGGCCTTCACCGCCGCCATGTAGGCCACGCAGTGGGCCGCCGTGCCCGACACGGTGCCGTTCAGCCCCTCGGCCGCCACAATGATGCGCCCGCGCAAATCCAACGCCAGGCACAGCTGATGGTGCTCGTCGCGGAACTGCGCGGGGTCTTCGATGGACGCGTAGCAGTAGTAAAGCAGAACTTGGTAATCCATGTTGAAGCTATTAGGTGATAACCACGAGCCGTCGCCACCAAGCAAAGGCCCACGGTCGAAATCAGACTTTTACCGCCGGGTTGCCGAACACGGTTTGGCCCTTGGGCACGTTGGCCACTACCACCGAGCCGGCCCCGATGCGGGCCTTCTCGCCGATGGTAACGCCGGCCACCACCACGGCGCCGGCCCCCACGAAGGCCAGCTCGCCCACCGTAACCCCGGCCCCGATCAGGGCCCCGCTGCCGAGCTGGGCGTAGTCGCCCACCGTGGCGCGGGCCTCCACCACGGCGTTACCGTTGATGAGGCAGCCGTTGCCGAGCGTGGCCAGGGCGGCCACCACAGCGTTGGGCCCCACGTAGTTGCCGTGGCCCAGCGTGGCGTGGGCCGATACGCTGGCCCGCTGGTGAATGGCGTTCACGGGCACGGCCTCGTACTCCTGGCGCAGCATTTGGGTGAGGCTGCGGCGGCTGGCCGCGTCGTCGGTGGCCACGAATACTTCGCACTTTTTGCCCAGCAGCTTCAGCAGCTCGGCGTCGTCGGTAGCGCCCATCACGGGCACTTCCAGCAGCTCACTTTTTTGCAGTTTGGGGTCGTCGTCGAGTAGGCAGTACACCACCAGGTCGTTGGAGAGAAAGGCGTCGAGGGCGGCCGTGCCCACGGCTTGCGCGCCGAGGATGATAACGGGGTTTTCCATGAATAGCGTTGAGCGAAGTAAGCGGCAAGAACAACCCAAACCCGGGCTTGGTCTCGCCGTTGCAAAGCGCAAAGTTACGCCCCCGGGCCTGAGAATGGGGCCGGGGCCGGCCCCGCTGGGGCCCCCAGGCCCAGGCGGCGCAGGGCCGCAGCGGCGTAGTCGTTCTGCAACAGCAGCAGCACCCAAAGGGAAAGCATCGCGCTGCGGTAGCGGCCGAGCGTACCCAAATTGGGCGTGCTCAGGCCCATGAGCGCGGCCAGCAGCAGGCAGTAGCCCAGCAGCACCACGGCCAAGGCAAACGGCAGGCGCCCGGGGCGGCCCCGTACCAAAGCCGTCAAAGCCAGGGCCCCCAGCGCTAGCAGTAGGGCATTTTCCAGTCCCGCGGCCACGTACTGCGGCTCGGCCGACTCGCCTAGCCAGGGCCGGGTAAGGGTGTTCCAGATGGCCTGCGGGGTGTGGGCCAGAAAGCTTGCCGCCGTGGGCCGCAGGTCGGCGTAGGCGAAGTGGGGCCGGCCGGCAGACACCAGCAAGTCGTGGTCGTAGATGCGCAGCACCTGGCTCGTAAACTTATTGAGCCGAAATGCTACGCTGACCTCGGGGGCCACCGCCGCGCCCGCCACCAGCAGGGCCACCAGCACCAGTACCTGGGCGCCGCGCCTCTGTGCCCAGCCGTGCCGCCGCAGCCCTTGCACGACTGCCAGCCCCAGCAGCCCGCCCAGCAGCGGCACCGCGAAAAAATAGCGCATCTTAAAACACAGCAGCGCCAGGCCAGCCGCGGCCGGGCCCCACCACCACGGGCGCGGGGCTGCCCTCACCTCGGCGTACAACTTATTGATCGCCAACGCTAATAGCCAGGCACTACTGCCCAATAGGATGGCTTCTTTGTTTAGGCCGGCGGCCCAGTACGCCACCGAAGGCCACAGCACCAGCCCCACTAGTCCGGCACCAGCCGGCGTAGCCGGCAGCCTTTCGGCCAGCGTGCGCGCCAGTTGCCAGCACCCCATAAAGCTGAATAAACTCAAGTACACCGCATTGAGCCAAGGATTTACCAACGAAGCCAAGTTCAACAGGGCCAGCACCTTGGCCAGAAACAGCGTGTTCGACATGCCGTAGTACACCACCCGCTCGCCAGCAAATTGCACCACCTCGCCCGTCAGCGAGCGGAGGCCGCTGGCGGGATCGTGCCACAGCTGGGCAGTGAGTAGTTCGCTCAGGTGCTGCACATAAGCCCCGTCGTTCACGGGGCGGGCGTCGCGCAGGGCCCCCACCAGCAGGCGTCCCGCCAACCCCGCCACCAATGCTGCCCGCCAAGCCGCGCCCAGGCTGCGCCACTCGCAGCGCAGCCACGGCAGCAGCACGGCCAGCAAGGCCGCGTTCAGCACAAGCGCCAGCGCCAGCTTCATCGGGTGGCGCGCAACTGGGGGCCCTGCACCAGGCGGCTGCCGATGGCGCAGTGCAGGCAGCGGCGCGGCGCGCAGTAGCTTTTGTGCAGCGCTAGCAGGCCCTGCGAGTCGGCCGCGGTGCGGTGGCCGAAGCCCAGGGCCCCATACACGTCGGTAAACTGGTTATGCTCGGCGGGCAGCTCCGTGAGCAGGGCCACGCTGCTTTCGACCAGCGCGGGCTGGCCCACCGAGCGGGCATAGGCCACGCGCAGGGGCACCACTACGTTGGTAATCAGCAAATCAATACTACTCTTGCCCAAATCGGGCACCTTGCCCGGCCGACCAGGGCGGAAGTGCGCCCGCCAGTAGGCCGGCGCCGGGGCCCTAAAAAACTCGGCCAGCGCCGCCACGCTCTGGGCCGTCAGCAAGGCGTCGAACAGCGCGGGGCGGGCGTGCAGCAGGCCGGCCAGCTGGCCCAGGCGCACGGGCGGGAAATTGGCGGGCCGCAGGCGCAGGTAGTTCCACTCGTGCACGGCCAGGGCGGGGGCCCCCAGGTCGTATTTATGGCGCAGAAACTCGTGTTCCTGCCGCAACCCCTGGATATAGGCATCGGCCGCCGTCTCGTCGTTTTCCACCAGAAAACCGGCCTGGCCAAACAGCAATGCCTCCACCTGGCGCTGGTCGTGGCGGTGGCGGCGCAGCACGGCCAGCGGCACGGCCTTAGCGAGGCGGGCCAGCGGCTCGCTGTTTTTCTGGAAACCGAACGCGGCCATCAAGGCGTGGTAGGCCGTCGCCTCCCAGTCGTGGCCCAGGCGCTCGTGCAACGCAGCCACGGCGTCGGCCTTGGCTTCCATGCGCTCCAGCAGAGCCCGCTCGGCCATCATGATTTTGATGATTTCGGGCACCTGCCCCAGCAGCGGGGCGCAGGGCAGCGGCGCCGCCGCCGGGGCGTTGGCCAGGGCCTGGTAGCGGGCCAGTAGCTCGGGGCCCAGCCGGGGCCCCAGGGCCAGCGCCGGAATGCGGCTGCCGTTGGTGCGGGCCACTTCGGCGTCGTGGGTGTGCACCACGTGCAGCACCACCTGGTCATACTTAGCGTCCACCTGGTGGTTATGCCGCTGCCAATCAGAGGCTTTTAAATGGATTTCTACTGCGCCGTTCCACTCTACATCGCCCAGGCGCAGGCGGGCGTTCAGGAAGTCGGGGCCCGCGTCGGCGTTGCGGTGCCCGGGTTTTAATACCAGGATTTCCTCGCCGCCCGCCGTGCGCAAATCGGTCTTATCGAAGTACTGGTGCTGCCAAACGTAGTGGAGGAAATCTTCGCGCATGAGGCAAAATTAGTTGTCAGTTGCCCGTTGTGTGTTGTTAAGAAAAACGCGGCTTGTTTCGTCCATAAATGAAAGCGACCCGCCTCTTTCGAAGCAGGCCGCCGCAGGTCGTTGAGCTAACAACGGACAACGAATAACTGACAACTAACCTACCGCAGGTCCACCACTTTCACGCCCTTATGCTCAGCTTTGTCGAAGGCGAAGGTGCTAGCCGTGATGGGTGGGTTGGGTTTGAAGTTCTTAATGTTGAACGTGTATTGGTTACCGTTCTTCTTGTACATCTGCCAGCTTTTCACGGTCTGGTCTTTCTTGCGCACTTTCAGGCGTACTTTGATTACTTCGTTGGTGCGATTTTCCGGGGTCAACTCAATCACGTCCACGGCCTCGCCGCCGTCCTGAGCTTGCTGCACGTAGGCGTATTTATAACCCTTCTTATACATGGTATAAATCTGCGAGGGCGACATATCCTGGCTGTCGGCATCGGCGTCGGCGATGTTTACCTCGTTCTCGTTTTTGAGGTAGGTCCAAGTGGTTTTGCCGTCGTTAATGACTTCCTGGCCGTTCATCTTCAGGTGAAACTTCTTGCCGCTCACCAGGATGTCGCCGCTCATGTTCTGCTTCACTTTAGCCGAAGGATTCTCCAGCGTCTGGGTGAAGTTGGCACCGAAGGCGTTCAGGGCCTGGTACTTGGCGCTCATAGCGTCGAGGATTTTGCCGGCTTTGGGGTCTTGTTGAGCCGCAGCGGGCAGGGCCAGCGTGGCAGCCAATGTCAGCAGCAAAAACGATTTGGTCGTCATATAAATAAATAGAAAAGAGGGCGTTGGGGCCCCGCAGGACCTGATACGCAGCCCCTCATCAAAAGGTCGGCCAGAATAGCTTTTCTGGAGAAAAACTGTGCTGACCGACCGTTGCAAGAGCCCTGGGGGCCCTACCGAGGCATAGAATTCAGCAGTTGCTCCAGTTGGTACTCGTCGGGCACGAGCACATCCCGGGCCTTGCTGCCCTCGAAGGGCCCCACGATGCCCGCGTGCTGGAGCTGGTCGATGAGGCGGCCGGCGCGGTTGTAGCCCAGCTTGAGCTTGCGCTGGAGCAGGCTGGTGGAACCCTGCTGGTGCAGCACGATGCAACGGGCGGCTTCCTCAAACATGGTGTCGCGCTCGGTGGGATCGCCGGCGTCCTGGCCGCTGCCGTCGTCGCCCTCGGCGCCGGCCACTTCGGGCAGCAGGTAGGCATCGGAGTAGCCCTGCTGCTCGCTGATGAAATCGCACACGCGGTCCACCTCCGGCGTGTCGATGAAGGCGCACTGCACCCGAATAATGTCTGAGCCGGCCGAAAACAGCATGTCGCCCTGGCCGATGAGCTGGTCGGCGCCGCCGGTGTCGAGGATGGTGCGCGAGTCGATTTTGCTGGTCACCTTGAAGGAAATCCGGCAGGGGAAGTTGGCCTTGATAATGCCCGTAATCACGTTCACCGAGGGGCGCTGGGTGGCCACGATGAGGTGGATGCCGATGGCGCGGGCCAGCTGGGCGAGGCGGGCGATGGGCGTTTCCACCTCCTTACCGGCCGTCATCATCAGGTCGGCCAACTCGTCGATGACGAGCACGATGAAGGGCAGGTAGCGGTGGCCCTTCTTCGGGTTAAGCTTGCGCAGCACAAACTTGGCGTTGTACTCCTTCAGGTTACGGCAGCCCGCTTCCTTGAGTAAGTCGTAGCGCCGGTCCATTTCCATGCACAGCGAGTTGAGCGTGTGCACCACCTTCTTGGTATCCGTGATGATGGGCTCCTCCGAGTCGGGCAGCTTGGCCAGGTAGTGGCGCTCGATCTTGTTGAAGATGCTCAGCTCCACCTTCTTGGGGTCCACCAGCACAAACTTGAGCTGCGCCGGGTGGCGCTTGTAGAGCAGCGAGGCCAGAATCACGTTCAGGCCCACCGACTTGCCCTGGCCCGTGGCCCCGGCCATTAGCAAGTGCGGCATCTTGGCCAAATCGGCCACGAATACCTCGTTGGTGATGGTGCGGCCGAAGGCGATGGGCAGGTCCATCTCCGTGCGGGCGAACTTCTCCGAGCCCAGCACCGAGCGGATGCTCACCATTTCTTTCTTAGCGTTCGGTACCTCGATGCCGATGGTGCCCTTGCCCGGAATTGGGGCGATGATGCGGATGCCTAGCGCGGCCAGGCTCAGGGCGATGTCGTCCTCCAGGCTCTTAATTTTGCTGATGCGTACCCCCGCCTCGGGCACGATCTCATACAAGGTCACCGTGGGCCCAATCGTAGCCTTGATGCTGGCGATGGCGATGCCGTAGTGCCCGAGCGTCTCCACGATGCGGTCCTTGTTGGCCTCCAGCTCCTCCTTGGTCACCTGGGCTTTGGGCTGGCCGTAGTCGTTGAGCAGCTCCAGGGTGGGGTACTGGTAGCGCGAAAGGTCCAGCGTCGGGTCGTAGTTCACGTCCGGCATGGCGTCCTCGTCCTCGCTTTCGTCGGCCACCGCCGCGATGGCGGCCCCGGCATTGGGGTCCAAGTCGTCGCGGCTCGGCACCGTGATTTCCAGCTTCTTATTTTCTACGCCCAGGGGCCCCGCCGCCGGTTTTACCAGGGGCCCGTCGGCCAAGTCGGCCAGCGAAAGCGGCGTGGGTACCGTGGCCACGGGTGCCACAAACGCCACTTCGGGCTCGGGCGCCGGCATCTCCACAGTGAACAAGGGGCCGCTCACTGCCAACGGTACTGCCGCGCCACTAGCAGCGGCGGCCGGAGCTACGACCAGCGCCACGGCCGAGGCAGCCAGCGGGCCGGCCACGCTCAGGGCGAGGCCGGGGCTGGGCTGCGGCGCGGGCTCAAACTCGACCGTGGCGGGGGCCCCATCGGTTGCGTATTCGTCTTCAATTCCCTCCGCGGCGAAGGCCGGGGCCAGCGGCGCGGGGGCCCGGGGTGCGGGCTTGGGCGCGGCGGCCGGGCGGGCGTTGGCGGCTTCCTCGGCTTCGATTTCGGCGGTCAGCTCGGCGTCTTCATCGGCTTCAGCCTGGGCGGCCGAGCGACCAAAACTGAACGGCAACGTGGTGATGTTAAAGAAAAACACCACGAACGAAATCAGCACGAAGGCCAGCAGCAACACGGTGCCCCAGCCGATGAGGCTGCTCAGCCAGGAGGCTGCTTCGAAGCCCACGCCGCCGCACAAAAAGTCGAGCCGGTGGGCCAGGGCCGGATCGGCGCCCGGTGCGGGGGCCCCCAGCGCCACCACCACGTAACCGAGCAGGATACTCAGCCAGGCCATCGTGAAGAGGCCCAGCGCCAGCACGTAGCTCACCGAGCCGGTGGCGGTGCGGAACACGATTTTGTAGCCTAGGAAAAACACGATGGGGATAAGGACAAACGCCGCTACCCCAAACAACTTATAAATAAATAGTTGCGCCGCCCAGGCCCCCAGCAGCCCCAGCCAGTTATTCGATTCCTGCCCCGCTTCTTTCGTGGGGATGGTACCCATAGCCGCCACCACGCTCTGGTCGGCGTGGCCCGTGAACAGGAACGACGTGAAGGCGATGGTGAGGTACAAGCTGCCCAGCAGCAGGCCAAACCCGATGAACAGGTGAAAGCGCCGGTCGCGCAGCAGCGTCTTTAAGCCAACCACGCCGGGTATGGGGCCACGGGGGCCCCGCGGGGCGCGGGCGGCCTGGGCCTGGGTAGCCGCTTTAGCGGCCTTGGGCTGGTTGGTGGCGGTGGGGCGCGGCGGACGGGGCGCAGGCACGGGGGCCGGCTCGGCGGCGGGCCGGGGGGCGTTGGCGCGCGGCGCGGCGGCCGGCCGGCCCTCGGCGGGGCGGTTGGCGGAAGCGTCCGGCGGGGGGTTCTTATAGCGGTTATCAGCCATGCGGGGAGGCAGCGGAAAAGCCAAATTTACGCACAGCGGACCAGTGGGCCGCTAGGGGCCCGTGGGGCCCTCTCAGCTGCGCGGGTGAAACTCGGTAATGACCTGCCGCAGGTAGTCGCGGTCGAGGTGGGTGTAGATTTCGGTGGTCGTAATGCTGGCGTGGCCCAGCATTTCCTGCACCGCGCGCAGGTCGGCCCCGCCCTCGATGAGGTGGGTGGCGAAGGAGTGGCGCAGCGTGTGCGGGCTGATGGTTTTGCGCAGCCCCGCCTGCTCGGCCAGCTTCTTGAGCGTGGTGAAGACGGTGATGCGAGAGAGTGGCCGCCCCCGCTGGCTTAGGAAGGCGTGGTCTTCGGCCCCGGGCTTGATGTCGAGGTGGCCGCGCACCCCGCGCAGGTAAAAGTTGAGTTGCTTGAGGGCCTCGCGGCCCACGGGTACCAGGCGCTCCTTGTTACCCTTGCCCAGCACCTTCATAAAGCCCTGCTCGGCGGCAATATTCGAGAGCTTCAGCTCGCACAACTCGCTCACGCGCAGGCCCGAGGAGTACAATACCTCCAGCACGGCACGAGTGCGCAGGCCCTCGTCGGTGCTCAAATCAATGGCCCCGAGCAGGGTTTCGATTTCGGGGTAGCTGAGGGCGTCGGGCAGGTGGCGGCCGGTTTTGGGGGCCTCCAGCGTATCGGTGGGGTCAAGCCTGATGAGGTCCTCCATGATCATGAAGCTGAAGAATGCCTTCAGCCCCGAGAGCGTGCGCGCCTGCGAAGTGGCCCCCAGCCCAAGGCCAGTGAGGGTATTGAGGAAGTCGCGCAGCAGCCGCGTCGTCACCTGCTCGGGGCGGGCGGGCACCCCCTCCCCCACCAGAAACTGGTGCAGCTTGGTGGCGTCGCGCACGTAGGCCTCCACCGAGTTGGGCGAGAGGGATTTTTCGAGCTGCAGGTAGCCCTGGAATTGCCGGAGGGCCTGGGGCCAGGTCATGTTTTCAAGTATAGGGAGAAGGAAAGGCCCAAAGAACGTCATGCCATCTTGCGTCCGCACGGCCGAAGCATCTCTCCCGTTTCGGTGCCCGATTTGGTTAGTGCTGTATTAGCGATGCTTCACTGCGTTCAGCATGACGTTCTTTGGGCTGTAATCCCTCGCTATTTCGCTCTTCAAATATGGATCTTCTCATTATCAACGGCCCCAACCTTAACTTGTTAGGTCGGCGCGAGCCCGGCATCTACGGTAGCCGCTCGTTCGACGACTTTTTCCCGGAGCTGGTGGAAGCCTTTCCCGACCATACGCTGACGCACTTCCAGAGCAACCACGAGGGGGCCCTCATCGACAAATTGCACGAGGTCGGCTTCACCCACCACGGCATCGTGCTGAACGCCGGCGGCTTCACCCACACCAGCGTGGCCCTCGGCGACGCCGTGGCCGGCATTGCCACGCCCGTGGTGGAAGTGCACCTGAGCAATATCGCCGCCCGCGAAGAATTTCGCCACAAAAGCCTCATCGCCAAGCACTGCGCGGGCAGCATCGCCGGCTTCGGCCTCGAAAGCTACCGGCTGGCCGTGCAGTGGTTTACCAGCCAGCGGCCCAAACGTGTAGGTTTCGGGCGGTAGGGCCCCGGGCAACATCCCCAAAAGATTCGGGTTAGATGAGGGCCCCGCGCCCGACCTTTGCGGGGCGAACGGCGCCGGGCGGCGCGCTGGGCCCCATTCCATCCCTCCGACCTTACCCGACCCTTCCCGTGCCTCAGCAATTCACGTTCAACGTTGGCCCCGCGGCCGTGTACCCCGCCGTGCGGCAATACCTGCAAGACGCCTACGACGAGGGCTGGCTTTCGGCCCCGCACCGCGGTGAGCGGTTCACGAGCCTGGTGCGCCAGGCTGTAACGGACCTCAAGCTCAAGCTCAACATTCCGCAGGACTACACGGTGCTGTTCACCGGCTCGGCCACCGAGTGCTGGGAAATCCTGGCCCAGGGCCTTACGCCGCGCCGCAGCTTCCACCTCTACAACGGCGAGTTTGGCAAGAAGTGGTTCGACTACGCCCGGGCCCTGCGGCCCGGAACCACCGACGTGCAGTTTGGCCTCGAAGAGGTGCCCGACATGGGGGCCCTGCCCTTCGTAGGCGAGGATACCGACCTGGTGTGCCTCACCCAGAACGAAACCAGCACGGCCACCCAAATCCGCGAAACCCACATCCTCCAGCTTTATAATCGCCTCGGCGGGGCCCTGCTGGCCGTGGACGCCACCAGCTCGCTGGCCGGCCTCAACCTCAAGTTCATCAAGGCCGATGTGTGGTTCGGCTCGGTGCAGAAGTGCTTCGGGCTGCCCGCCGGCCTGGGCGTGCTCATCCTCTCGCCCCGCGCCGTGGCCAGGGCCAAGGAGGTGAACGACCGCGCCCACTACAACGGCCTGCCCGCCGCCCTGAGCAACATGCTCAACCACCAGACCAACTACACGCCCAACGTGCTGGGCATTTACCTGTTGAGCCGCGTGATGGCCGACCGCGAGCCCATTAAGGCCGTGGCCCAGCACCTGGCCGACCGTGCCCAGAAGCTCTACGACTTCTTCGAGCAGGCCACGCCCTTGCAGCCGCTCATCGCCAACCACGACGCCCGCTCCACCACCGTCATCGGCCTGCAAGGCGAGCCCGCGCTCATCGAGGAAATCAAGCGCAAGGCCCTCGAAGCCGGCCTCACGCTGGGCAGCGGCTACGGGCCCCTGAAAAACACCTCCATTCGCATCGCCAACTTCCCGGCCGTATCCGACGCCGCAATGGAGGCTCTGGTGCAGTTTTTTGTAAAGGAATATGTGGCCGCCTAGGGCCCCGCCCGGGCTGCCGGCTTTTTGCCGGCAGCCCGGTAATCGCCGGGAGCAATTAGGGGCCCCAGCTGCTTTTTGCAACGATTCCGCAATTTCCCGCAACGATTAGCGGGCAGCCGGCAAAAAGCCGACAGCCCGCCCCGCGCTTGCCACATTTTCCTGCCCCATGTTCAACTTCCAGCAAATCTTCTCCGTCACGCTCACCCTGTTCGCCATCATCGACATCATCGGCTCGGTGCCGATCATCATTCAGATTCGGCAGCGCGAGGGCGAAATCAAGGCCGAGCTGGCCACGGTGGTGGCGGGCGGGCTGATGGTGACGTTCCTGTTTCTGGGCCAGAGCATTCTGCACCTGTTCGGGGTTGATAACGAGAGCTTTGCCCTGGCCGGGGCTGTCATCATCTTCCTCATCGGCATGGAGATGATTCTCGGCATCGAGCTGTTCAAATCCGACATGACGGCCCGTACGGGCTCTATCGTGCCGCTGGCGTTTCCCATGATCGTGGGCGCTGGTACCATGACCACGCTGCTCTCGCTGCGCGCCGCCTACGCCCTGCCCAACATCCTGGCCGGCATTGGCCTAAACCTGGTGTTCGTCTACGCCGTGCTCAAGACCAGCCCCTGGATTGAGCGCCAGCTCGGCAGAGCCGGCGAAGATGTGCTGCGCCGCGTGTTCGGCGTCATCCTGCTGGCCATCGCCATCAAGCTCTTTAAAGCCAACTTTTAATCAAATGTAGGAATGTGGCTAAATGTGAAGACGCGCTCGAATGTGGAGCGGTAAAAATCGTTTTAGCTCCTCGCAATTAGCACAATTTTCCATATTTTCCACATCCGTCACATTTATCACATTTTTTTAATTTGATTACCCTCTTCACCGACGGCTCGGCCCGTGGCAACCCGGGGCCCGGCGGCTACGGCGCCATCCTGCGCTACGGCCCCTACGAAAAAGAATTGGCCCAGGGCTACCGCCGCACCACCAACAACCGCATGGAACTGTTGGCCGTGATTGTGGGCCTGGAAGCCGTGACGCGCCCCGACATTCCGGTGCTCGTCGTGTCCGATTCGAAGTACGTAGTCGATGCCGTGGAGAAAAAATGGGTGTTTGGCTGGGAGAAAAAACCCGACTTCGGCAAGAAGGCTAACCCCGATTTGTGGCGCCGCTTCCTGGCCGTGTACCGCCAGCGCAAAGTGTCGTTCCGCTGGATAAAAGGCCACGCCGGCCACGCCGAAAACGAGCGCTGCGACGTGCTGGCCGTGCAAAGTGCCCTCGGCAAAGGCCTGCTCATAGACGAAGGTTTCGAGCGGGCCCGGGCCGCAACTTCGCTGCTGTAGCCGCTGCGGCGCTGGCCGCAGTTTAGCGCGTAGCGCGTAACTACTGGCCGGCCAACGGGGCGAGTTTGTAACTCGCGACATAGAACAGCCTGTTTACACAACCCGCCTGTCCGCTGCGCGGCCGTGAGCTATAAACTCAAGGCACTGACCATTCAGTAGTTACGCGCTGCGCGCTAAACTACGGCCTGCACAATTGGCCCGGCAACTGGCATCCCAATTATCGTTTCCAGTGCCCAACGATTACTTCCAGTTCCAGCAGTTTCGCATCGAGCAGGCGGCGTGCGCCATGAAGGTGAGCACCGACGCCTGCGTGCTCGGCGCGGCCGTGGACCTAGCCGGCGCCACCCGCCTACTGGACGTGGGCACCGGCACCGGCCTGCTGGCCCTCATGGCCGCCCAGCGCCACCCCACGGTCGCCATCGAAGCCGTGGAGCTTGACCCCGCAGCCGCCGCGCAGGCCGCCGCCAACGCAGCCGCCTGCCCTTGGGGGCCCCGCATCCAAATGCACGCGCTCAGCCTAGCGGCCTACGCCGCCGCGGGGCCTGCGTCTTTTAGCCATATCGTGTGCAACCCGCCGTTTTTTCAGAGGGCCCTGCGCTCGCCCAATGCCGCCCGCACTACCGCCCGCCACGCCGCGCCCGAATCGCTCACTTTCGCCGAAATCAGCCGCTTCGCCGCTGACTTTCTGGCCCCCGGCGGCCGCCTCACCTTGCTACTGCCCGTGCCCGAAATGGCGCAGTTCAGCGCGGATGCGGCGGCCGTGGGCCTGCACCCAGCCACGCGGCTGGCACTGCGCCACCGGCCCGATAGCCGCGTGTTGCGCCACGTCGTGGCATTCGGGCGGGCCCCGGGGCCCCCGGTGGAGCAGGAACTAGCCATCCACCCAGCCGATGACGACGCAGCTTATTCGGCCGCGTTTCAGGCGCTACTGGCGGGGTTTTACCTGGCACTTTAGCAGGCTGTTGCGGCTTACACCAGCGCGTCGAGCAGGCCCAGCTTTTCGCGGTGCAGGGCGTCGAGCAGGTCGGCTTCCAGGGCCCCAAACTCGGCGGCAGTATAGCGGCGCTGCACCCGCCCGCCCACCAGCACCGAAATCTCGTCGGCCGTTTCGGTAAGGGCCCCCAGGATGTGCGAGGTGAGCAGGATGCCCGTACCCCGGTCGCGCAGCCGCCGCAAAATTTCCTTCAGCAGCAGGTTGGCTTCCAGGTCGAGGCCGTTGAAGGGCTCGTCGAGGATGAGGTAGGCAAAATCCTGGGCCAGCACGGCCAGCAGGGCCAGCTTTTTGCGCATCCCGGCCGAATATTCGTCGGCATACTGGTCGAGGGGCAGTTCCAGCACACGGTTCCAGCCGGCAAAGTCGCGGGCCGGCCCGCCCCGCGCCTGCACGCAAAACTCCAGGTACTCGCGCCCCGTGAGGCGGGGGTAGAAAAACGGCTCGTAGGGCACCAGCCCCGTGCAAGCCCGCACGGGCCGGCCGCCGGGGCCCCGCACGATGCCCGTAAAGCCGTTTTCCAGTCCGTAGAGGCAGTTGATAAGCGTGGTTTTACCCGCGCCGTTTGCCCCCACTAACCCATGGATGATGCCCGGCCGCAAGGTTAAGTTCACGCCCTGCAGCACCTCGTGGCGGCCGTAGGCTTGGCGCAGGTCAATAATTTCGAGCACGGAAATTCAGTTAAAAGGTAAAAACTGTTGAAGCTCCCGGCCGGACAGGCGCTCGTGCTCATCTGGCGTCCGCGCAGCCGGCGCCTCCCTACCGCTGACCAACCCCATCGTACAACGAAGCAGTAGCACTGCTTTCTTCAGGACGCCCAATAAGTGCCACCTGGTTTGGCATTTTTTCAGCTTTTAACTGAGCCCCCAGCACGTCGCGCAAGCGGCGGTGGCTCTGCCAGGGCAACACCGCCGCCACTAGCGGCAGCAGCCACGGGTACAGCAAGCAGAGGCCCAGTAGGCCCTGCGAAAAGCGAATCTGGAAGCCACTTGGGTAGAAAGCGTACTTGGCAAAAATCATCAGCGCCACCAGCCCCAGGCCGGCCGCACCCGCCACCAGGGCCCCCACCGGGCCAGCCGGCCCCACGGCCATCAGCCCCAGAAAAGGTATGGCGGTGAGCAAGGTGTAGCCCAGGCCCCACCCCAGGCGCTGCCGCAGCCACTGCCCCGGCGTGCGGGCCCCCAGCAGCAGCATCGGGGCCGGTTCGGGGGTGCCATAGCAGCTGGCCACCACCAGCAGCCAGGCGGCCAGCGCGGCCACCGGCCCCACCGGTGTAGCCCGCCACCACCCCGCGCCGGCCAGCAGCACCGGCCAGGCCCAGACTACGCGGCCCGCCCGCAGCCCGCTCACCCACTCAAACGCCGCGCTGCGAAACCAGCTGCGCCGCCGCGCCTGCGCCGAAAAAATCTCCTGGGCCGGGCCCGCCGCGGCTACGGCCGCCGCCAGCCCCAACGCCAGCGCGGCCGGCCCGGGGGCTCCCAGCGCCGCCATGCCCACTACCAGCGGCACGGTCAGCAGGGCGTACTCGGCGGCCAGCCACGGCCGGAACGCCGGCGCGGCAGCAGCCAGGAAGCGCCAGTCGGGCCGCTGGCGGTGCAGGGGCAGCACTACGAACAGGGCCCAGCCTATGGGCAGCGCCCAGCGCCCCCATGGGTGCGGGGTGGCCGTTCGCAGCACCTGGACGGCCAAGGCCAACAGAAACGGCAGCAGCAGCGCCCACCGCACCCAACCCACCTCGCGCAACTGCCGCCCCACCGTGCGGGCCCGCAGGCACAGGTATGCCGCAAGGGGCGCAGGGGGCGCTAGGGCAGGGCGATTTGTAGTCATTTTAAACGGTCGTTCAAACGCAAAATGGTTGCCAGTTGCTCATTATCAATTAGCAATCAATAGTTTATCAGTCAATGGTTTATTGATAAACTATTGACTGAAAGCAGACAATACGCTACTGACAACTATTCCCCCGCTTCCTCCTCCTGAAACGCAATGCCGTAGTCGGCCGCCAGCTCGTCCAGGATGGGCCCGTACAGCTCGGGCACGACGGGGATGACGACGCCGCGCTGCGGCACTTCGCCCCGGGCCAGCCGCCGCACGGCCATGCCCAGGGGCAGGCCCACGGTTTGGGCCATGGCGGTGCGGGTAGCGTCGGCGCCCGTCACCACCAGCGACGAGGTGCGGCGGTGTGCCCGGCCGGCCAGCTCATACTCGAACACGTGCTGCATCACCACGAGGTCGCAGTCGTGGGGCCCCAGCTGCCACTTATGGGCCAGCAGGCGTTCGAGGAGTTGGGCGGGCGTGGCATCGGCATGGCCCACGGGGTGCTGGTCGGAAAACAGGCCCAGCCAGTTCAGGCGGCCCATTTCTTCGCCCTCGGGGGCCAGGCCCAGGTAATAGGCCACGCGCAGCGGCAGCGGCAAGCCGGGCACCTTAGCCACGGGCAAAAAGGCCTCCACCAGCGCGGCCCAACTCATGGTTTCGGCGTTGCCGAGGCGGGTGCTATCATCGGTGAGGCCCAGGCTGACCAAGGCTTGCCAGGCGGCGCAGTAGCCTGGGCGGCGCAGGGTGCCGCGCAGTACCGTGGGCACGTCGGCCAAGCCGTAGGGGCCCCGGTAGCCGAGCGAGTCGCGGTTAGCGTAGCCCTCGAAGTCGCCGTGGCCAGGCACGGCCACGGGCTCGGCCCGCGCAAACAGGTGCTGATACGGGATAAAGCGCGGGTGGCCGCGGTCGAGGTAGCGGGCGGGACCGCCCTGGCCGGCCAGTACCACGTTGCGCGGGTTCCAGGTGAACTTGTATTTCCAGGGGTTGTCGGCCTCCGCGGCCGGGGCTAGCAGGCCCCCGCAGTACGATTTGAAGGACGTGACCCGCCCGCCCCGCACCCGAATATCAGCCAGGGCCCGCACGGCCGACATGTGGTCGAGGCCGGGGTCGAGGCCGCACTCCATCAGAAACACTAGTCCGGCAGCTTCCGCTTCGGCGTGCAGGGCCTGAATTTCGGGGCCCACGTAGCTGGCCGTGGCCAAGTGGCGGCCGTGGCGCAGGCAGGCTCGGGCCACGGCCGGGTGCAGTGCGGCCGGCAGCATAGAAACCACCACGTCGGCCTCGGCCACGCGGGCATCCAGGACCCTGGCGTCGGCCGCGTCGAAGGGCACGGCGCGGGCATACTGCGAGTGGGCGGCCAGCACGGGGGCCAAGTGGGATGGGTTGGCGTCGGCCACGGTCAGGAACCAGCCTTCGGTGGGCGCGTGGCGCAGCAGGTACTCAATGAGCGAGGCGGCGGAACGGCCGGCCCCGAGCAACAGCAAGCGGGTTGTCGTCATACGGGCAAATGTACACGGGCCCGGCGGCCAACCACGGCGCAACGCCTACCTTCGTCGCCCCATTTTAATTTCTACATGGCCCGCACTTCCTGCCAGCTTGCCCTGGCCTACGACGAACTCGACGCTACCGCCGACCTCTCCCCCACCGAGCTTTTGGTGTGGGACGCCGCCCGCGCCGCTACTGCCCACGCCTACGCGCCATACTCGCACTTCTGCGTGGGGGCCGCCCTGCTCCTGGCCGACGGCACCATTTTCCAAGGCACCAACCAGGAAAACGCCGCGTACCCCTCAGGCCTCTGCGCCGAACGCACCGCTTTGTTTGGGCTGGCCGCCGCCCAACCGGGCCACGCGCCCATCGTGGGCATGGCCGTGGCGGCCCGGCCCGCAGCTGGCGGCTTTGGCCCTGCCATGCCCTGTGGGGCCTGCCGCCAGGTGATGATTGAGTACGAAGCGCGGCAGGGCCAGCCCATTTCGCTGCTGCTGCCCAGCCGCCGCGGCAGCATCCTGCGCTTCGCCGCGCTGATCGATTTGATGCCGTTTACCTTCCTGGCCGACGACCTGCCCAGCGCGTAGGCCCCCACTGCGCAGTATAGTTTTCAGTCAGTGGCCTGTGCATTTACTGACAACACATAACTGCCAACTATTCCTTTAGTTCATGTCTACTGAACACCACTTGGTTGTGCCGCGCACAGCCCGCTACCACCAGCTGGGCACGCCCTCGGCCGCCACGCGGCGGGTATGGTTTGTGTGCCACGGCTACGGGCAGCTGGCAGCGTACTTCATCCGGCACTTTGCTGCCTGGGCGGCGGCCGATCCTAGCTTGGTGGTGGTGGCCCCCGAAGGCTTGTCGCGCTTCTACCTGCACGGCCACAACGGCCGCGTGGGAGCCAGCTGGATGACCCGCGACGACCGCCAACACGAAATTGACGACCAAATTGGCTTCCTCAACCAACTGGCCGGCCACGTGCTGGGCCGCTGCCCAGCCGGCGTGCCGGTTACGGTACTGGGCTTTTCGCAGGGCACGGCCACTGCGGGCCGCTGGCTAGTGCAGGCCCCGTTCCGGCCGGCGCGTTTGGTGCTGTGGGCCGGCACGTTTCCGCCCGACACCGACCCAGAAGCGACCGGGCAGCTGGTCCGGGGCTTGCCCATCACCCTTGTAGTGGGCAACCACGACGAATACCTGACCCCAGCTGCCGTTGCGCAACAGCAAGCGCACTTGCAGCAGCTGGGGGCCCTACTTGCGGTGCGCACCTTCGACGGCGGGCACGCCCTGAACCAGGAGATCATTGCCCAGCTGGGCCAGGCCGAAGTCAGTTAGCTCGGCTGCCGAAATATTGTTGCCGCCGCGCCCTGGGCCGCGGGCAGCAGCAGCACGTCGGCCACGTTAACGTGGGCCGGGCGCGTTGCCATGAACACCACCACATCGGCCACATCTTCGGCCCGCAGCGGCTCGAAGCCGTCGTATACTTTGGCCGCGCGCTCAGCATCACCCTTAAAGCGCACTTCCGAAAACTCCGTTTCCACCGCGCCGGGGGCCACCTCTGCCACCCGGATGCCGAAAGGCAGCAAGTCGAGCCGCATGGTTTTAGTGAGCATGCTCACCGCCGCTTTGCTGGCGCAGTACACGTTGCCGTTGGCATAGGCTTCGCGCCCGGCAATGGAGCCGATGTTGATGATAAAGCCGGTTTTGCGGGCCGTCAGGCCGGGCAGTACGGCGTGGGTCACGTTCAGCAAGCCACGCACGTTGGCGTCGAGCATGACGTCCCAGTCGTGCGGGTCACCGTCCTGGATGGGGTTGAGACCGTGGGCCCCCCCGGCGTTATTCACCAGCACGTCGATGGCTGCAAATTCGAGTGGCAGCCCAATCACGGCGGCCGTGGTGGCGTCGCGGTCGCGCACGTCAAACGTCAGAATGTGTACCGGCGTAGGGGCCACCGCCGCCGCTAGCTCATCGAGGCGCTCACGCCGCCGGCCCGTCACCACCAGTTGGAAGCCGGCCCCGGCCAGGGCCACTGCTGTGGCGCGCCCAATGCCGGACGAGGCCCCCGTTACAAATGCTGTTTTTACCATGTGATCGTTGATAATAAGCTGCTTGTGCGCCGCTTAGTTCTGAATGTTTAGGTACAAGGTCACCGTGCTGGTGCGCAGGCTTTGCAAGCTCTGGCTGTACACATCAGGCCGGTTGACGAGCAGGTTGCGCAGGCCGTAGGAAAACCGCAGCTCCGGTGCAAACTTGAACAGCGGGTAGAACAAGTCCAGCCCCACGCCATATTCCAGGGTCAGGTCGTTGTCGCTCACCTGCACTTGGTTGCGCAGCAAGTCACTGCGGCGTGTGGTCACACTCACGCTTGGCTTCACGCCGGCAATCATGTACACCCGGGTATTGCCCCGGCGCTTCGATTGGTACTTCAGCAACAAGGGAAAATCCACCACCGTCGAGCTAACCTCCTGGGTAAATGTGGAGTCGGGCGGCGTGCCGCCGTGGGCCCCAAACTCGACCCGCCGGGTGCGGAAATTCACGCCCGGAGCAAACCTCAGAATGAACGGCGAACCCGCTTTGCCCAGCCGCACATCGCCAATGATGCCCACCCCAAAATCGGGGCTGATGATCGAATTAGCCGTTATCGTTTGCCGCTGAATGTACGTGGCCGACTGCTCGATAAAGAACCGCGAGAAACCCGGTGCGAAGTATAATCCCGGGTGAAACCACCGGTCGTCGTAGTTCGATAAATTGTCCACCGTCACGCCTTTTAAGTTGCCCCCCCGGCTGCGGCTGGCCTTGGCCGGCCGCAGCCGCTGCTGCGCCTGGCCCAGAAATGGCAGGACCAGCAGCAAGGCCAGGGCCAGCAATCGGCTCAGTTGTGGGCGGTATAAATGGAGCTGATGCCGAAGGTAAGGGGTTGCCATGCGGGGTTTTTAAAGCCGACCCGGGCCAGGATGGCCAGAAAGTCGGAGCCGTCGGGAAAGGCCTGCACCGATTCGGGCAGGTACGTGTACGCGGCCCGGTCCTTGGAAATCAGTTTCCCAAACACGGGCAGCACCCGGCGAAAGTAAAAATTATAAGCTTGCTTGAGCGGAAACGCCGTGGGCTTGCTGAACTCCAGAATCACGAGCTTGCCACCGGGGCGCAGCACCCGGCGCATCTCGGCCAGGCCCACCTCCAGATGCGCAAAGTTGCGCACCCCAAACGAGGCCGTTACGGCGTCAAACGAGCCGTCGGCAAAAGGCAGATTCTCCGAATCGCCGAGTTCTAGCTGAATGCGGTGGCCCAAGTGCTTCTCGGCCAACTTGCGGCGGCCCACGTCCAGCATTCCTTCTGAAATATCCACGCCTGTTACGTGCGCGTCGGGCGCGGCGGCCCGCAGGGTTTCAATGGCAAAGTCAGCCGTACCAGTGGCAATGTCCAGGATGCGGGCCGGGCGCAGCGCCTTCAACTCATCCACCGCCTTACGGCGCCAGTAAATGTCGGTGCCCGCGCTCAGGAAGTGGTTGAGGAAGTCGTACTTGCCCGCGATGCTATCGAACATCGTGGCTACCTGCGACTTCTTGTCGGCAGAATCTTCTTTGTAGGGGACAACGGCCATGGGTGATGCAAAGAACGGCGAAAAAGCGAGAAATTGTGTTGTTCCAACGGCTGGGCCTGGGTTTTGTTTAGGGCCCCGCTGGTGGCCAATCATAAAAAAAGCGGACCGGACATAACGCCCGGCCCGCTCAAGGCAACGCTACCGGTTACTAGTCCGGCTTAATCTTCACTTTGTCCTTGGCGCCAGTAGCATCCTTGGCTTTCGAGTTCACCTCGCCATTCTTGGATACGGTCTTTGATTTCTCACCGGCCGGGCCTTTGGTCTTGATTTTCACCTTATCCGAATTCTCGTCCACCTTGGTTTTCACCTTAGTGCCATCGGCCATCTTGGCTTTGCTCTTACCGGGCAGCGGTAGCTGCGGGGCAGCAGGAGGCGCCATGGGGGCCCCCACTGGCGCACCAGCGGCCGGGGCGGGGCGCGGGGAAGTCGCCGTCGGCATGGTTTCGCCTTCCTTCAGCACCACGCGGAATTCGTCGCGGCGGTTAAGCTGCATGTTCTCCGGCGAATCGTTCGGGGCCGCCGGGCGACGCTCGCCGTAGCTCACCGTGGTCAGGCGGGTATCGGCCACGCCTTTGGTAACCAGGTACTTCTTGGCAGCGTTGGCGCGGTTCTGGCCGAGCACCATGTTGTACTCGTCCGTGTTGCGCGAGTCACAATGGCCCTCCACCTGAATGTTCAGGCCCGGGGTAGCTACCAGTTTCTGGGCGATGTCATTTAGCACCACAATCGACTCCGGCCGCAGCTTGTACTTGTCGGTATCGAAGTAAATTTTGCTGAACGGATACATGCTGGACATCGACGTGTCGATGTAGGCGATGTAGAAGTTTTTGGTGATAGTGGTCGAATCGTTGGTCGAAACCGGAATGGCAAACTCTTGGGTTTCAACGTTCTTGCCGTCCTTGCTCACGGCCACCTGGTAGGTGCGGCCCGAGAGCATGGCCACTTGGTACGAGCCATCGGGCTTGCTTACATCGCGGAAGCTCAGCGGCGTATTATCGGCTTGCTTGCCGCTGAAGACCAGTTCCACGCCTGGAATTACCGTGGTGCTGTCCTTGGCGAATACTTTGCCTTTAACAGTGGCGTTCTTGATGTAGTTGATGGTGTAAATGTCCTTCTCACCGTAGCCACCGATGCGGTAGCTGCTTAGATAAGCATACGAGCCGTCGGGGCTCAGGCGGTAGTAACTGTCGTCATCGGGAGTGTTAATGGGGTAGCCCATGTTCTCGGGGGCCCCCCATTTGTGCCCAATGCTGTCGTAGGCGCTCTTAAAGATGTCGTAGCCACCCATTGTGTTGTGGCCGCGCGACGAGAAGTAGAGCGTTTTGCCGTCTTTGCTCACGTACGGGCTGTCGTCATCGTACTTGGTGTTGATGGCGCCGCCCATCGACTTGGCGGGCCCCCAGTCACCATCCGAGCCGCGGGTCGAATAATACAGGTCAAGTGTACCGTCTTCCGAATACTTGCCGGTCGAGAAGTACAACGTTTTGCCATCGGGCGTAATGTAAGCATCCGACTCGAAAGCCTTCGAGTTGATGTTACTGTTCAGTTTCTTAGGAGCCGTCCATTCGCCGCTTACTTTGTCTGAGCTGAAGATATCGCCGTTTTCATCGTCGCGATACATCAGCAATTTCGAATCGTTGTCATAGAGCTGAATCGAAGCGTCGTGGCCTTTGGTCACAAGGGCTGGGCCCAGTGAGCGGGGCTTTTCCCAGTTCTCGTCGTCAATCCGGCGCGATTCATAAATTTCCTCAAAGTATTCGCCATCGGCTGCCAGCTTCTTCTTGTTGGTAGCGGCACCTGTATATTGCCCCCGCGAGGTAAAAAGCAACACTTTGTCATCCGACGAAATGACTGGGCTGTGCTCTGCGTATTGCGTGTTGATGCTCGGGCCCAGGTTCTTCACGAAGATGTCCTTGGGTGAGTTGAAGATCACCTTGGCGTTCTTCGAGTGCTGGATTAGCTGCGCTACTTCCTGCCGGCGTACCTCGTTGCTCTTTTTGGCTTTGAGCGTAGCGTTATACGACTGGTAGTGGGCAATGGCTTCGTCAAAATTATAATTCAGGTGGTCGACGCGGCCGAGCCAATACTCCACGTCTTTCGAAACCTTGGGCTTAAGCCGCTGGGCCTTATAGATATAATCGCTGGCTTTTTCCTTATCGAAGCTGAGGTACGCAATACCGGCGTTGAACAGCGCCTTGGCATTGTTGGGGTCTTTGGCCAGCACCTGCTCGTAATAAGGAATCGAAGCGCGGTAGTTTTCCTGCTCAAAAAACTTGTTACCGGTTTTTAGCAGTTTACCCGTGCTTTGGGCCATGCCGGGCTGGGTAGCGGCGACACTTAGAGCTACGACGCAGGAAGCCTGCAATAACCGTTTGGATAATTTATCCATTGTAAAAGAAGGAGTTAGAAAAAGAGTTTCGAAGGGATGTTGAGTAGCGGCGTGGCAAAAATCAGCGAAAAACAGGACAGTATAGCAACTATTTCCGCATTATACTGAAATCAAAGCGCAGGGTTTGGTACGGAATAGCGGGAAATACAGAATCTAAGGCGCTTTACTGGGCCCGCACTAGCACAAAGGTAGCGCAGGGGCCCCGGGCAGCCGCGGGGAAATAGCGCAGCGCCAGCCAGCAAACTATTCACCGCAGACCAAAATGGCCCAAGGAGCTGCACAAATATAGATGAATGCAAGTGATTACGCGCTCAGTCAATCCCTTATCTTGTGGCATTTGAAAAGCTGGCGGGTGTATTTTTGCGGCGCATGCCCCGTGTTTGGGCCGGCATTCCTTTTTGTTTGCTCCTGCCTATGATTATTCGTGACGCCCGGTTTTTGACGAGCAACACCCGCGTGGAGCTGTGCCCGCCCCCCGACCGGCCAGAATACGCCTTTATCGGGCGCTCCAACGTGGGTAAGTCGTCGCTCATCAACGCCCTGACCAGCCGGGCGGGCCTGGCCAAAACGTCGGCCTCGCCCGGCAAAACCCAGCTTATTAATCACTTCCTCATCAACGAGCAGTGGTACTTGGTTGACTTGCCCGGCTACGGCTACGCCAAGGTGAGCAAAACCGCCCGGGCCGAGTGGCACAAGATGATCAACGCCTACTTGCAGCGCCGCGAAAACCTGGCTTGCGTGTGTGTGCTCATCGATTCGCGCCTACCCCCGCAGACCAGCGACTTGGAATTTATGGAAAAGCTGGGCGAGATGGGGGTGCCGTTTGTGATGGTGTTCACCAAGATCGACAAGCAGTCGGCGTCCCAGACGCGCACACTCATTGCCGCATATTTGGCCAAGATGAGCGAAACCTGGGACGAGCTGCCGCGGCATTTCCTCACCTCGGCCAGCACCAAGGTGGGCCGCGACGAGCTGCTGGGTTTCATCGATGAGGTGAACCAGCAGTTGGCCGCCGCTGCCCCGGGTGCGTAGCTTTGGCCCCGCTTTTGCGCAGGGCCCCGGCCGGCCCTAAGCGGGGGCCCTGCGCAACGGCCTTATTTTATTTCGCTCCTACTTATACCATGTTGAAACCTTTGCTCTCGCTGCTGGCCCTGGGCCTGCTGCTTACGGCGCCAGCGGCGGCCCAGACCACACCGCCCAATACCCCACCGCCCGCCCACGCGGCCCCCGAAGCCGGGGCTGGCACGGGCCGCGTGGGGGCCGTAGTTCCGGTGGCCGAATACTACGAAGGGGGCCAGGAGGCCCTGTACGCCTTCATTGCCCAGGAGCTGAAGTACCCACTGCTGGCCAAGCGCAACCGCATCCAGGGCCGCTGCATCGTGAGCTTCACGCTGAACCCCGACGGCACCATGTCGGGCGTGAAGCTGGTGAAACAAGTGGGCGGCGGCACCGGCGACGAGGCCCTGCGCGTGGTGCGCCTGCTCAAATTTAAAAAACCCGCTTACCCCATCCTCACCAGCCTGCCCATCGATTTCAAGCTCGGCGTGACAGGCTCTAACACCACCGAATAAATTAATTATGAGTTATAAATTATGAATTATTAAGTAGCAAGTCAAAAGCAATAAGTAGTAAGAACTATGCTGATACCTATTTATCAGGTCATTACGGTCTTGCTACTTCATCCTGACTACTTACTTACTTGGCTCTTTGGGTCACTTTTATTCATGGTTTTTCAGCTCATAATTTCTAATTTCTAATTCATAATTTTTCAAGAGAATGCCTTACGAACTGAAAGAAATCGCCGCAATCAGTGGCATGCCTGGCTTGTACCGCTTGCTGAAAGCTGCCCGCCACGGCGTGCTGGTGGAAAGCCTCGACGCCCGCGCCATCCGCAGCATGGCCCCGGCCCGCAACAAGGTATCGCTGCTCGCGGAGATTTCAATTTACACGACCGACTACGACGTGAACGTGCCCCTAACCGATGTATTCGATCAAATTCATGCCCGTTACGGTACCAACCTGCCCGTGACCAACAAGTCGGGCGAGGCCGAGCTGGCTGAGTTTATGGGCCAGGCCGTGCCCGACTACGACCGGGACCGGGTGTACTTTTCCGACATTAAGAAGCTGGCCAGCTGGTACAGCGTAGTGAGCCAGCACCTGCCCTACCAGCCTGCCGCCGCGGCCGACGCCGAGCCCGCCGAGGGCGAGCCCCTGAGCACGGGCGGCGTAATTGACGCCCCCGAACCCGCCGCCACGGCCGGGGCCCCCGGCAACCCGGAAGCCACACCCGCCGACACCGCTAAGTAGGCCTTGCCCACGGGCGGCGGCCGTTGCTGTAACTTAACAAAAAGCCCTGCTGGATACCCAGCAGGGCTTTTTGTTTTTTTATTGGAGAGCCGCTGGGGCTACGCCGGGGCCCCGGCGCTTTCGGCGATTAGCCGCTCGGCTTCTTCCACCAGCTCTTTGCTGCCGATGAAAACGGGGCAGCGCTCGTGCAGCGCCTGGGGCTCGATTTCCATGGTGCGGCGGGTACCGCTTGAGCTTTTGCCACCGGCCTGCTCCACGATGAAGGCCAGCGGGTTGCACTCGTACATGAGGCGCAGCTTGCCGCCAGGGCTTTTGGTGGTGGCGGGGTAGAAATAGATGCCCCCCTTGAGCAGGTTGCGGTGGAAATCGGCCACCAGCGAGCCAACGTAGCGGGCCGAGAAGTGCCGCTCTTTGCACTGACGCACGAAGGCCGTTACGCCGGCCTCGAACAACTCGGAGCAGCCCTCATTGACGGAATAAACGGTGCCGGTGGCGGGCGTTTGGATGTTGGGGTGCGAGAGGAAAAATTCGCCCAGCGAGGGCTCGTAGGTAAAGCCGTTCACGCCGTTGCCGGTCGTGTACACGAGCATGGTGCTACAGCCGTAGATGATGTAGCCAGCGGCCACCTGGTGGGTACCGGGCTGGAGGCAGTCGGCGGTGGTGCCGTCGAGGCCGGTGGGCGACATGCGCCGGTAGATGCTAAAAATAGTACCGATGCTCACGTTCACGTCGATGTTCGACGAGCCGTCGAGCGGGTCGATGGCCACCACGTACTTGCCCTGCACGTTGCCGGTCTGGATCATGTCCTCGTCCTCTTCCGAGATGATGGTGCACACTTCGCCGCCGTTGCGCAGGGCCCGGATGAAGCGGATGTTGGCCACCACATCAAGCTTCTGCTGGTCCTCGCCCTGCACGTTTTGGCTGCCATAGGCCCCGGCGATGTCGATGAGACCCGAGCGGTTGATTTCGCGGTTCACGATTTTAGCAGCCAGCGCAATGTCGCGCAGCAGCTGCGAGAGCTCCCCGGTGGCGTAGGGAAAATCCTCCTGCTTGCGCATGATGAAGCGGTCGAGGGTGGCGCCGACGGGCAGGGCCATTTTGTTGTGGTCCATAATAAGCGAAAAGTCTCAGGGGCAAGTGGTACGCGCAAAGCTAGGGTGATTTTGCCCGCCTGCGCACCTACGGCCCTACTTTTGGGGCCCTATGGCAGCACATTCCCCCCTGGTTTACAAATTCGGCGGCGCTTCGGTGAAGGACGCGGCGGCTATTCTCAACCTCCAGCGAATTGTGGAAGCCACGGCCGCGGGCCGGCCCCTGCTCGTGGTGGTGTCGGCGATGGGCAAAACGACCAACGCGCTGGAGGAGATTTTCGACCTTGCCCACCGCGGCCAGCCCTACGATGCGCCGCTAGGGGCCGTGCGCGACTTTCACGCCGCCACCGCCGAAGCGCTGGTGGGCCCCGGTACCGCTCCGGGGCCCTGGCAGCAAACGCTGCACGATTTGCGCGAGCAGCTGGCCGGCGTCAATCCCGACCACTACGACCGACAGTACGACCAAATTGTGAGCTACGGCGAGCTGTTGGCCTCGCAGCTGGTGGCGCAGGCGCTGGGGGCCCGGTGGCTCGACTGCCGCCCCTTGGTGCGCACCGACCGCACCTGGCGCGAGGGCCGCGTGGACTGGCCGGCCACCGAGCGGCTGGTGCAGGCCGCCCTACCGGCGCTACTGGCCCAGGGGCCCATCGTCACGCAGGGCTTTGTGGGCGGCACGGCCGGGGGCCTCACTACTACACTGGGCCGCGAGGGCTCCGATTACTCGGCCGCTATTTTTGCGTATTGCCTGGGGGCTGAGTCGGTAACAATTTGGAAGGACGTGGCCGGGCTGCTCAGCGCCGACCCCAAGATTTTCCCCGACGCGGTACGCTACCCAGAAATCAGCTACCAGGAAACCATTGAAATGGCCTACTACGGGGCCAGCGTCATTCACCCCAAAACGCTGAAGCCGCTGGCCGAGCGCGGCATTCCGCTGCAGGTGCGCTCGTTCCTGGACCCCGGGGCCCCCGGCACGCTCATCCATGACTGCCAGCACCCAGCGCTGGCGCCGGCCTTCATCCGCAAAACGGGGCAGTGCCTGCTCTCTTTTGAGAGTAAGGATTTCGCGTTTATTTCGGAGGAAAATCTGGAAGTGATTTTTGGGGCCCTGGCACAGGCGCGGCTCAAAATCAACCTGATGCAAAACTCGGCCATCAGCTTTTCGGTGTGCACCGATTTCTCGGAGCGCCGCGTGCAGCAGCTACTGGGCCTGCTGGCCGGTCAGTTTCGGGTACACTACAACGCTGATCTTACGATCTTTACCATCAAAAACTACGATGCGGCCAGCGTGGCCCGCCTTACCGGAGGCCGCGAACTGCTATTGGAGCAGCGTACGCGCAGCACCTTTCAGTTTGTATGCCGGTAAATATTGAGCCTTTAACTGATAGCCATCAGCTTTCTTTTTAATAATAAGGTTGTTGCGCCCAACTTAATGGGTAATTAATTCAGGCCCGGTACACAATGGGCCGGGCGACTTTTGCCGGCTGCCCGGTAATTGCTGGGGGCCCTGGAGCGACCTTTGGGGCCCCAGGCCACCCGTTCAACTTGGCGCAACGGTTGGCGGGCAGCCGGCGAAAAGTCGGCGGCCTACCCCGGGCCCGCACTTTTACTTCTTTTACTATGCCCGAATTTCTCCTCGTTACGCCCCAGGCCCGGCCGGGCGTGGCGCTACTTCAACTCAACCGCCCGAAGGAGCTGAACGCCTTGAACCTGACCCTGATGCACGAAATCCGCGACGCACTGGGGGCCCTGGACGCCGACGCGGCGGTGCGCGCGGTGGTCATCACGGGCAATGACCGGGCGTTTGCTGCGGGGGCCGACATCCGGGCCATGGCCGGCAAGAGCCCGGTGGACATGCTGCTGGCCGACCACGTAACGTTTTGGGACCAGCTGCGGCTCATGCGCAAACCGCTGGTGGCCGCCGTGGCGGGCTTCGCCCTAGGCGGCGGCTGCGAGCTGGCCCTGGCCTGCGACCTGATTGTGGCGGCCGAAACGGCGCAGTTTGGGCAGCCCGAAATCCGGCTGGGTACGCTGCCCGGCGGCGGCGGCACCCAGCGCCTGGCCCGCGCCGTGGGCAAGGCCAAGGCCATGGAAATGGTGCTCACCGGCGACTTTATTGCGGCCACCGAGGCCCTGCGCCTGGGCCTGGTGAACCGCGTGGTGCCCGCCGGTCAGCATTTGGAGGAGGCCTTCCGGCTGGCGGGGCACATTGCGGCCCAGCCGCCGGTAGCCGTGCGCCTGGCCAAGGAAGCCGTGAACTACGCTTTCGAAAGCCACCTGGCCGCGGGCCTGCAGTTCGAGCGGCGCAACTACTACCTCACCTTCGCCTCGGGGGACCAGCGCGAGGGCATGGCGGCCTTTTTGGAGAAGCGGGCACCCGAATTTACCGGCCGGTAGAAAATGTGGGGAACATGATTAAATGTGGAGAAATGTACGGAATGAGTAATTATTATTGCCCCCTTCCTTTTCTTTTTTCCGTAATCAAACGCTTTTCGCATTCTCCCACATCTTTACGCGCTCCCACATCTTCACATTCCCCTACATCTTCATATTTAATTAAATGGCAGTTCTCGTGGGCAAGCGCGCCCCTTCTTTCCGGGCCACGGCCGTTATCGACGGCGATATTGAGAACGACTTTTCGCTCGACCGCTACCTGGGCAAGATGCACGTGCTCTTTTACTTTTACCCAGCCGACTTTTCGCTGCTGTGCCCCACCGAAATCCTGGCTTTTCAGAACCTGCTGCCCAAGTTTGAGGCGCGCAACGTGGCTGTGGTGGCGTGCAGCACCGACAGCCACCAGAGCCACCGCGCCTGGCTGCGGCAGCCCCGCGACCAGGGCGGCATCATGGGCGTGACCTACCCGCTGGTGGCCGACGCCACCAAAACCATTGCGGCTAACTACGACATGCTGGCCGGCCACTACGACTACAACGAGCAGGGCGAGATGAGTTTTGTAGGCACGCCCACCAGCAACCGCGGCCTGTTTCTCATTGACCGCGACGGCATTGTGCGCCACCAGTCGGTGAACGACGGGCCCCTGGGCCGCAGCACCCACGAGGCCCTGCGCATGGTCGACGCCCTCCAGCACTACGAGCAGCACGGGGCCCTTTGCCCCGCCGACTGGCGCGAGGGCGAGGCCGCCCTGAACCCCACCCGGTAAATGCGCCGGTTTTTTTTGACGCCGAAAAAGCGGATGGGCCCCTGGCTCCGTCCGCTTTTTTTTTCAGCCGTAATTTCGCGGCCTTGACGCTGCTCTACGACTTCGCCCTTTTTTGCTACGCGCTGCTGCTGCGGCTGGCCGCGCCCTTTGTGCCCAAAGCGGCGGCCTGGGTGGCCGGGCGGCGCGGGCTGCTGCCGCGCATCGGCGCGGCGCTGGCTGCCGACGGGGCCCCGCGGGTGTGGTACCACTGCGCTTCGCTAGGCGAATTCGAGCAGGGGCGCCCGCTGATGGAGGCCTACCGCCGGGCCCACCCGGACACGAAAATCGTGCTCACGTTTTTCTCGCCCTCGGGCTACGCGGTGCGGAAGGACTGGCCGGGGGCCGACTACATTTTCTATCTGCCGCTGGACACCCGGGCCAATGCCCGCGCCTTCCTCGACGCGGTGCAGCCGCAGCTGGCAGTATTTGTGAAGTACGAATTCTGGTACCACTTCCTGACGGAAACGCGGCGGCTGGGCGTGCCGGCCGTGGTGGTATCGGCCATTTTTCGGCCCGAGCAGGTGTTTTTTAAGCCTTGGGGCGGGTTTTTTCGGGGCATTCTGGGTCAGCTTTCGCACATTTTCACCCAAAACCAGGCCTCGGCCGCCCTGCTGCGCCAGCACGGCCTAACCCGCGTAAGCGTGACCGGCGACACCCGCTTCGACACCGTGGCGGCCACCGCCCTGGCCCCGCCGCGCCCGCTGCCACTCGTGGAAGCCTTTGTGGCCGACGGGGCCCCGGTGCTGGTGGTGGGCAGCGCCTGGCCCGAAGACCTACCCGCCCTGGGGCCCCTGCTACGCCGCTACGCCGGCCAAATTCGGGTGCTGCTGGCCCCCCACGAAATCACGGAAAACCACCTGGCGCAAATTGAGGCCGTGCTGCCGGGGCAGGTGCTGCGCTACTCGCAGGCCGAAGCCGGCACCGTGGCGGGGGCCCGGCTGCTGCTGTTCGACAACGTGGGGCTGCTCAGCCAGCTCTACCGGTTCGGGCAGTTTGCCTACGTCGGCGGGGCGTTTAGCAAGGGGCTGCACAACACCTTGGAAGCCGCGGCCTTCGGCCTGCCGCTGTTTTTCGGGCCCACCTACGGCAAGTTCCAGGAGGCCGTGGACCTGGTGGCGCTGGGCTGCGCTACGCCCGTGCGCACCGCCGCCGAGCTGGAGGCGGCCTTCGCCCGCTTGCTGGCCGACGAGCCGCGTCGCCTCAAAATGCAGGACCAGGCCCTCGAATACGTGCACCAGCAGGCCGGGGCCACGGCGCGCATTCTTTCTCAGTTAACAATTAGCAGTGAACAGTGAGCAGTGTTCATTCATGTTTGCTAACCCCTTGCTGCTAAACCGTTCACTGCTCACTGTTAACCAACAACTGATAACTACTATATGACCGGCACCGTTGTAAAATCTACCGGCTCGTGGTACGTGGTGCGCGACGCGGCCACCGAGCAGCTGTACCGCTGCCGGCTGCGGGGCAAGTTCAAAATCAAGAACCTGAAGGTGAGCAACCCGCTGGCCGTGGGCGACCTGGTGACCTTCGAGCCCGAGCAGCAGGCCGAGGGCACCGCCGTGATTACGCACATCGCGCCGCGCCGCAACTACATCGTGCGGCGCTCGGTGCACACCACGGGGCACGCTCACATTGTAGGGGCCAACCTCGACCAGGCCCTGCTGGTGGTCACGCTCGTATCGCCCACCACGTCGTTCGGATTTATCGACCGGTTTTTGGTGACGGCCGAGGCCTACCACATTCCTGTGGTGCTGGTGTTCAACAAGGCCGATTTGCTGGATGCCGACGGGCTGGCCTACCAGGAAGAAATTGCCGGCATGTACCGCTCGCTGGGCTACGCCAGCCGCGCGTGCACGGCCAGCACTGGCGCCGGCGTGGCGGCCGTGGATGCGCTGCTCGACGGCAAAACCTCGCTCCTTTCGGGCCACTCAGGCGTGGGCAAGAGCACGCTCATCAACGCCCTGGTACCCGATTTAGACATCAAAACGGCCGAAATCAGCCAGTTTTCCGACAAGGGCGTGCACACCACCACCTTCGCCGAAATGCTGGAAGTGCGCCCCGGCACCTACATCATCGACACGCCCGGCATCAAGGAGCTGGGCATCGTCGACATCAAGCCCGCCGAGCTGGCCGGCTACTTCCCCGAAATGCGCGCCCTGCTCAACCAGTGCCGCTTCCACAACTGCCAGCATGTGCACGAGCCCGGTTGCGCCGTGCGCGAAGCCGTGGACGCCGGCCGCATCGCCCTACCCCGCTACGACAGCTACTTGAGCATGCTGGCCGACGACGACAACCGCCACTAATGCGTAGCGCGGACTTCAGCTTCGCTGACCTTCGGTTTTGGGCCCCGGCTCTCGCTTCGTCCTACCGATTATCATTAGGCGACTGTTCAGAGCCGCAGACTACAGCCGAAGGTCAACGAAGCTGAAGTCCGCGCTACGCATTAGTGGCGGAACGCGCTACGGCCCACCGATTTCCGCCCGCAAAACCCGTAAATTTGCGAAGCCAAAGGGCCGGGCTGGTAGCGGCCACGAATAGCCCCGGCGCACCCTCTGCTATGCTGTACCACTGGCCTGTATGCACCTTTTGCCGATGTGGACCGACAGGCACAGTACGAGGCCGTGCACGCGGCCCTGGCGGCGGCTGGAGCCGCCGGGGGCCCCACCACCCTGCTGCTGGGCAACCTGGCGGCGCTGCCTGCGGGCCTCGACATCGATGCGCTGGTGCTGCGGCCGCAACAGGCCACGGCGCTGGTGCTGGTACCGCAGGGCGGTGCGCTGCGGGTGCCTGCGCTGGCGCACGGCGCCTGGCAGCTCAGCGGCCAGCCGCTGGCGGGCCGCGGCGGGGCCCCCAACCCCTACGCCCACTACCGGCAGCAACGCGCCGCCGTGGCCGCCTGGCTCGGGACCGAGCTGAGCCAGGGCCCCGGCGCGCCCGCGGTGTTCCTGGCCGGCGCGGCGGTATTTGCTACACCCGTTACGTTCGGCAACGAGGCCGAGGAGCACCTGCGCCAATCGGCCGGCGACTTCCAGCTCGTGCGGGGCCCCGCGCAACTGCCGCGGCGCCTGCAAACCGCCCGCGCCGACGTCCACGCCCTCGATGCAGCGGCGCTGGGGGCCCTGGCCCGGCGCTGGCAAGCCGCGTTTGGCACGGAGGAAGAATCAAATTCGCCCGAGCAATTTGACGCGGCGCCGGGGGCCCCGGCCAGTTTCTGGATGCAGCAGGCGCGGCAGCTGTGGCAGTGGCTAGGGGCGGCCGACGTGCCCGCCGACCCGCCCTACGGCGATGCCCCAGCCGCCGCGCTGGCCCAGCACGAGCAGCTGCGCCGCGAGCTGCTGGCCGAGCTACACCAGCACCGGCAGGCCGCCGCCCGCCACCAGGCCGCCCACGAGCAGGAATTTGCCCAGCTGCGCGCCCAGCTGGCCCGCCCCCTCGCCCCCGCTCCTGCCCCCGCCGAGCGGCCCCAGCAAGCCACTCAAGCCACTGCGTGGCGCGCCGAAACCGCCGCCCGCAACCAAGCCCTCGACGAGCGCATTCAGCAGTTGGGGCACCTCATCGAGCAGCTGCGGGCCCAGGCGGCGGCGCCCGCTAGCCCCACGCCCGCGGCGCTGGCGGCCCCAGCCGGGCCCCGGGCGCTAGCCGCCAGGGCATCCGCACGCCGGCCGACCCGGGGCCCCTGGCGATTGCCGGTGGCGGCCCGGGCCGCGGCGCGGCTAGCGGCCGGGCTGGCCGTGGCGGCGGGCCTGGGTGTGGGCGGCTGGAGCTTGCTGCACGCCTGGGGCCCCGTGCGCGTAGGGGGCCCGCAACTGGCGCCGGCCCCTTTCGTCAGCCCAACGGGTGATTCGGACGATGAAAACGCGGCCGACTCAACGCAGACCCGGGCGTTTACGGAGCCTGCCGCAATTCCAACCACCGACACCGAAACCGCCGTGCCCAACGAGGCTCCCGCCCCCCTCGAGGTAGCCAGGGAAGCCCCGGCCGCACCCGATTCGGTGCTGGACGCGCCAGCAGCGGTGCCGGGGGCCGATTCGCTAGGGCCCCGGTAAAGGCACAGTCGCCAGTGGCCGCTGAATCAAATGCTTTTTGGCGGTGGTCCAAAGCGAGATGATTTCGGTATTTCACTCAATTTATGATGTATGAATATTCGTCCTTCCAGCTTTCCTGACGTGTTTTTAAGCTGACTTAATTAACAAACTAAAGGTCCGGTATCATCCTGCTTTGGACCACCGCCCTAAACTATAGTTCGTTACAAACCATAATTTCACTTCAAAAAGTTTAAATATTTTCTATGTGTGCCAAATGCAAAGTACCATCTTGGTTTTTGGTACCAAAAAACCTGAGCAAGACCCGTGAGCGGCCGCAAAGCCTTGGTGGGGGCCCTGGTCGTTTTACCTTTGGCTGGTTATGCGCCAATACCAAGAATTACTTCGCCAAATCCTCGACACCGGCACCGTCAAAACCGACCGGACCGGCACCGGCACCAAGTCGGTTTTTGGGCCCCAGATGCGGTTCGATCTGGCCGAGGGCTTTCCGCTCGTCACCACCAAAAAGGTGCATTTGAAGAGTATTATCCACGAATTGCTGTGGTTTTTGCAGGGCGACACGAACATTGCCTACTTAAAAGAGCACGGCGTAAAAATCTGGGACGAGTGGGCCGATGCCAACGGCGACCTGGGCCCTGTGTACGGCCACCAGTGGCGCTCGTGGCCCGACGGCCACGGCGGCCACATCGATCAGATCAGCCAAATTATCCAGCAGCTCAAAACCTCGCCCGATTCGCGCCGCATGGTGGTGTCGGCCTGGAACGTGGCCGACCTGCCGGCCATGAAGCTACCCGCCTGCCACGCCCTGTTCCAGTTCTACGTGGCCGATGGCCGCCTCTCGTGCCAGCTCTACCAGCGCTCGGCCGACGTATTCCTGGGCGTACCGTTCAACATTGCGTCCTACGCGCTGCTCACGCTGATGGTAGCCCAGGTGACGGGCCTCCAACCCGGCGAGTTCATCTGGACCGGCGGCGACACGCATTTATACAGCAACCACCTGGAACAGGCGGAGTTGCAGCTCGCCCGCGCCCCGCGCCCGCTGCCCCAGATGCATCTTAACCCGGCCGTGGCAGATATCTTCGGCTTCCAGTACGACGATTTTAAGCTGGAGAATTACGACCCGTGGCCGGCCATTAAGGCCCCGGTGGCCGTATAATGATCCGAATGAAAAACTGGATAATTGGGCTGATGTTGGCGGGGAGCGGGCTACTGGCCGCCCGGCCGGCCCGCGCCCAAACCGGCGAGTACGCCGCCCCCGGCTTCCCAATGCTGCCGCAGCGCCGCCAGCCGCTGCCCGCGCCGGGGCCCCCCAAGCTGGTTTCGCCCGTGCTGCCCCGCTTCTGGCACGAGCCCGACCCCGAGCGACAGTCGGCGGGCCGCAACAAGTTCTTCGATTTCGTGTCGGCGCAGGCCAAGTTCCCGGAGGCTGCCCGGCCCACGGCGGCCCAGCCCAACGCCCTGCTGCCCACCGGCCGCCTGCTGGTGAGCATCCAGGTGCGGCCCGACGGTTCGGTGCGCCAGCCCCCGCGCGTCACTAAGCGCGAGCTGGCCCAGCCCGAAACTGCCTACCTCCCCGCCGCCCTCCACGCCCTCGACGCCGAGGCGCAGCGGGTGCTGGGGGCCCTGCGCTTCGTGCGCTCCAAGGCCGCGCAGGATTCGTTGCTCGTGCCCATCCGCTTCATCGCGGAGTAGGGGCCCCGGGCCAAGTTGCGCGCTGCGGAATACCTTGCCCTTGTGTTAGGCGAACTGCTCGGTTTCCTCGGTAATGTTCTGGCCGATATGATTTTTTACCCCTTGCTGGGGGCCCTGTTGTCGGCCCTGGCCTGGGTGTTCCACATTTTATTTTACCCCTTGCTGCTCGGCATCGGCTGGGGGCGCGCGTGGTGGAAAAGTGCTAACGGTTTTGCGGAATTATGGCACAACCACGGGCCGGTAGAACTGCACCGCTTGGGCCGGCAGCATACGCTGCTCGCCGCAGAATACTCAACCGCGGGGTTATTGATTGCATTGGCGCTGCTGGGAATAAGTGCGGTTCTCTACGGCGTTGGTAAACTGACTGGATTATAAGGTGTCTAGTAAGTATAGTAGTGGGAGACTTATTTGCTTGATAAAGTAAGCACTGCCAATGCGCTGCACCGCCCGCACCGCCGCCACGTTAGCCGTGAAAACCGCGTCGGCTGCCGATAATTCTTCCTTCGGAAAAAGCCCTTCCCGGCACGCTACGCCTTGCGCCTGGGCAGCTTGTAGCACTTGGGCCCGGCGCACGCCCGCCACGCAGCCGCTGGCCAGCGACGGCGTGAAGAGGACCCCATCTTTTAGCCAGAAAATGGCCGCGGCACCGGCTTCGGCCACGTGTCCGGCCGCGTCGCAGAGGATAATTTCGTCCAGGCCACGCTGCTGGCGCTCGTGGGCGGCGCGCACGTAGAGCCACGCCTGGGGCCCCTTGCAGAAGCTGAGCGGCGAAAACAGGGAATGCGTTTCCTGGGCAAAATCGGCTTTCGCAACCGGCGTTTCGTCGGGTGCGAAAGCTTCGGCGGTGGCCAACCACTCGACGGCGGCGGTGGGCGGGGCGTAGCGGCCGCCGCCGCCACGCCAGAGCTGCAAGCGCAGGCGGGCGGTAGGCAGGCCGTTGGCGGCGGCCAGGGCTCCCAGGGTGGCGGCCAGGGCCCCCGGCGTGGCCAGGGCGGCGGGCAGCGTCAGGTACAGGGCGGCGGCGGCTTGCTGCATCCGGGCGAGGTGGCCGTCGGCGTAGCGCAGGTGGTTTTTCGTGAAAACCAGGGTTTCAAAAAAGCCGTCGCCAAAGGCCAGCCCGCGGTTGGGCAGGGGCAGGGCGAAGGAATCGGCGGCCACCAGCTGGCCGTTGTGAAGCAGAAACATAGCGGCGGCGGGGGCAGTGAAACGGGTATGGTAAGGTGGTCGGTGGGGGCCCCAGCAATTGGCGCGGAACCTGGGGATTGATGGAGTTTCTCAACGATTACCGAGTAGCCGGCGGAAAAGCCAGCAGCCTGGGCCGTGCATAATCCAAGCTGTTGTTGAGGCTGTCTAGGAAGTTCGAGAATTCTAGGCTGACCGTCATGCTGAGCGCAGCGCAGCGGAGTCGAAGCGGAGTCGAAGCGGAGTCGAAGCATCTTTCCCGCGGCAGTAATCCTGATTAGTTGAGCAGTAGAGATGCTTCGACTCCGCTACGCTGCGCTCAGCATGACGGTCTGACGATTTCCTAAACAGCCTCGTTAAAATTTTTTAGCCAACCCCCGTAAATCGTCCCCAAAATCCGCGCAATCCGACAAATCCGATAAATCCGTGGTTCAGACAAGCGCGAACTTCTTGCCCGGCAGGGCCCGCACCACGCCCCGGAACTCCAGGCCCAGCAGCAGTGCGGCCACGGCGTGGATGGCCAACTGGGCCCGCCAGGCGAGGTCGTCCATCTGGGCTTCGCGGCCGGGGGCGGCGGCCAGCACGGCGATGAGCGCGAATTCATCGGCCGTGAAATCGTCGGGCGCGTAGGCGGGGGCGGGCTTGAACTTGCCCGAGTGCAGGGCCGCGTCCCAGTTGAGGGTCACCTCCAGGTCGCGGGGTTCGGTATAGATGGCGGCTTTGTTATTTTTAATCAGCGCGTTGCAGCCCTCGGAGGCCAGTGCGCCCAGGTTGCCGGGCACGGCCAGCACGTCGCGGTCGTAGCTCAGGGCCAGCTCGGCGGTGATGAGGGCCCCGCCCTTGGCGGTAGCTTCCACCACTACGGTGCCGTCGGCCAGGCCGGCGATGATGCGGTTGCGGGCCGGGAAATTGTAGCGGTCGGGCGGTGTGCCGAACGGGAATTCGGTGAGCAGGCCGCCCACTTCGCGCATTTTCTCGGCCGTTTTGCGGTGTGCGGCGGGGTAGATGACGTCGAGGCCGGTGGCCATCACGCCCACCGTGGGCAGGCCCTCCTGCAATGCAGCGCGATGGGCCAGAATGTCGATGCCGTAGGCCAAGCCGCTGACCACCAGCGGCTGGTGCGGCACCAGGCCCCGCACGATGCGCTCGGTTTGCTCGCGGCCGTACTCCGTGGATTGGCGGGTGCCGACGATGGCCACGATTTTGGGCGCGTTGAGGTCGGCGGGGCCCTGGTAGTAGAGAATGACGGGCGCGTCGGGAATGAGTTTGAGGCGGTGCGGGTAGCGCTTGCTGGTATAAAACAGGATTTCTACGCCCTCTTTCCCGGCCTGCCGCAGGTCCTTTTCGGCCCGGCCCAGGGCCGTGGCGCGCTCAGGACCCGTGAGGCTGGCTACTATTTTGGGGCCCACGCCGGGAATGCGCCGCAGCTTACCCGGCGGCATCAGCAGCACGTTTTTGGCCGAGCCGCCGTAGCTCATCAGCTGCCGCGTAATCTGCGGGCCGATGCCGGGAATGAGCGTCAGAGCCAGTTCGTGGAATAAATCGTCAGTAACGGTTTGGGGCATCGATAGGGAATAAGTCGGGGTATAAAATATTGATAAACTACTTTTTGTGAGTCAATTAGGCCGTCATGCAGAGCGCAGCGAAGCATCTTTCCTGCTTAACTAATTATGGTTGCTGCCGCAGAAAAGATGCTTCGCTGCGCTCTGCATGACGGCCCAGGAGCCAGCACCAGCACCGCAAAATGACTGGTTGGGCCCCCAGGGGCCTGGTGCCCCCAGCGGCCCCGCGCTACTCCGGCCGGGCCATGTCCAGCTCCTTCTTCAGGCTCACCAGAAAGGCCCGGACGCGCTCGATACCCTGCACGGCGTCGATTTTATCCTTGAGCTGGGGGCCCTTCTGCTTGAGCATTTCGCGGGCCCCGGGGATGGTGTAGCCGCGCTCCTTGACGAGGTGGAAAATGGTGCGGAACGTGTCGATGTCCTGCGGCGTGTAGAGGCGGTTGCCCTTTTTGCTGCGGCGCGGTTTCAACTCGTCGAACTCGGTTTCCCAGAAGCGCACCAGCGACTCGGCCACCTTGAACTGGGCTGCCACCTCGCCGATGGTAAAGTACTGTTTTTCGATGGTGCGCTCTTTGTAGGGCATGGGGTTACCTTTGCGATTCAGCCGAAAAGTACCCAAAAATCTCCGTTCGGCCGTTTTTCTATGTCGCTCCCCACCGCCTCGCACGTCCGCCAGCAATTCCTCGATTTCTTCGCCTCCAAAGGCCACCACATCGTGCCCTCGGCCCCGCTGGTGGTGAAAGACGACCCCACGCTGCTGTTTATCAACAGCGGCATGGCCCCGTTCAAGGACTACTTCCTGGGCAATAAGCCTGCGCCTTTCAAGCGCATCGCCGATACCCAGAAGTGCCTGCGCGTGAGCGGCAAGCACAACGATTTGGAGGAAGTCGGCTACGACACCTACCACCATACGATGTTCGAGATGCTTGGCAACTGGTCGTTCGGCGATTACTTCAAGAAGGACGCCATTGCCTGGGCCTGGGAGCTGCTCACCGACGTGTTCAAGATCGAGAAAGACCGGCTCTACGTCACCTATTTCGAGGGCGATAAAGGCGACGGCCTGGGCCCCGACGCCGAAACGCAGGCCCTGTGGCGGCAGTATACCACCGACGACCGCATCCTGCCCGGCAACAAGAAGGACAACTTCTGGGAGATGGGCGACACGGGCCCCTGCGGCCCCTGCACCGAAATCCACGTGGACCTGCGCACCGCTGAGGAGCGCGCCCAAACCCCTGGCAGCCAGCTTGTGAACGCCGACCATCCGCAGGTGGTAGAGGTGTGGAACAACGTATTTATGGAGTTCCAGCGCCTGGCCGACAAATCCCTCATCAAGCTGCCGGCCCAAAGCGTGGACACGGGCATGGGCTTCGAGCGCCTGATGATGGCCGTGTCGGGCGTAAAGTCGAACTACGACACCGACGTGTTCCAGCCGCTCATCCAGTTCATTGCCAAGGAGGTAGGCATTGAGTACCACGGCACCTCGCCGGCCACCGTGCATGACCAGCCGGTCACCGAAAACGAGCGCACCGACATCGCCATCCGGGTGCTGGCCGACCACATCCGCGCCATCGCCTTCACCATTGCCGACGGCCAGCTGCCCAGCAACGTGAAGGCCGGCTACGTGATCCGGCGCATTCTGCGCCGGGCCGTGCGCTACGCCTTTTCAAGCCTCAACCAGAAGCAACCATTTCTATATAAGCTCGTGCCGGTGCTGGCCGATCAGATGGCCAGCATTTTTCCCGAGCTGAAGGCCCAGCAGGCCTTCGTGACGCGGGTGATTGAGGAAGAGGAAATTGCCTTCCTGAAAACGCTCGAAACCGGCCTGCGTCGGCTGGATGCGCTGGAAGAAGCCGCCCGCCAGAATGGCGGCGTTATCGACGGCGCCACGGCGTTTGAGCTGAGCGATACCTTCGGCTTCCCGCTCGACCTCACCGCCCTCATTGCCCGCGAAAAGGGCCTGACGGTGGACGAGGCCAGCTTCCAGCAGGCGCTGGCCCAGCAGAAAAACCGCAGCCGCAACGCCCAGGAAACCGAGCAGAGCGACTGGGTGACGGTGGCCGAAGCCGAGGGGCCCAACGTGTTCGTGGGCTACGACCACGACGAGGCCACCGCCCGCCTGCTGCGCTACCGCAAAATCGACAAGAAGGGCAAAACAGAGTACCAATTGGTGCTCGATCAGACGCCGTTCTACGCCGAAAGCGGCGGCCAGATTGGCGACACCGGCTACCTCGAAAGCGACGTGGACCGACTGCGCGTGCTGGACACGAAGCGCGAGAACGACCTCATCATCCACACCGTGCTGGAGTTGCCGCAGGAACTGACGGCCGACTTCCGGGCCCGGCCCGACGCGGTGCGGCGCACGCTCATCCGCAACAACCACACGGCCACGCACTTGCTGCAAGCTGCCCTGCGCCGCGTACTCGGCGAGCACGTGCAGCAGAAAGGCTCGCTGGTGAACGACAAGCTGCTGCGCTTCGACTTTTCGCACTTCACGAAGGTGACTGACGGGCAGCTGCGCGAGATTGAGCAGCTCGTGAACGAGCGCATCCGCCAGCAAATCCCGCTCATCGAGCGCCGCAACGTACCCATTGCCGAGGCCAAAACGCTGGGTGCCATGGCCTTGTTCGGCGAGAAGTACGGCGAGTTCGTGCGCGTCATCACCTTCGACAAAGACTACTCGGTGGAGCTGTGCGGCGGCCTGCATGTGGCCAACACGGGCAGCATCGGCTACTTCAAAATCGTGGCCGAAAGTGCCGTGGGGGCCGGTGTGCGCCGCATCGAGGCCGTGACGGCCGGCACCGCCGAAGCCTACGTGGACCAGCAGCTTGACCTGCTCACCCAGGTGCGCGGGGCCCTCGGTAATCCCCAGCACTTGCTGACGTCGCTCGAAAAGCAAACCGAGGAAATGGGGGCCCTGCGCAAGCAAATTGAGCAGTTTGCCCAGCAAAGCATCAACCAGCAGAAGGACCAGCTCGCCGGCCAGGTGAAGCCCCTGAACGGCGTAAATTTCCTCGCCGCCCAGGTGCAGGCCACCAGCGCCGAGGGCCTCAAAACCCTGGCCTTCAACCTACGCCAGGCCGTGCCCAACCTCGTGCTGGTGCTTGGCGCCGAAATCGACGGCAAGCCCCAGCTGGCCGTGATGCTCGACGACGAGTTGGCGAAAGCCGGCAAGCTCAACGCCACCGCGCTGGTGCGCGAGCTGGCCAAGGAAATCCAGGGCGGCGGCGGCGGCCAGCCATTCTTCGCCACCGCCGGCGGCAAAAACCTGGCGGGCCTGGGCACAGCCATCGCCAAGGCGGAGGGGTTGGTTATCCAGCTACTAGGCTAACGCCTCCGGCATCCGTTGGAAATTAGAAACAGGGCCCCGGGGGTGCGTGCAACGGTGCGTGGGCCCGGGGTCCTGTTGCATGCCAGGGGGCTTTTGGCCGGGGCTGCGTGCGCTTGCTAAAAATCCCCTCGGAAAGCTCTGCTGCGTAGCCCCGCCCCGCCCGGGGCCCTGGTGGGCGTAGGCCGTTGGCAAGAGGTTCGTTAAGGCTTACATTTGGTGCCGTGGGACCCCGGGCCGGGGCCCCAGTTTCTTTTCCGTTGGCCGAACCCTACCCGGACCGTCCGATGCCTGCATTTCGATTCTTGCTGCCGTTGCTAGTGGCCTGGGGGCTGGGGGGCGTGGCGCGTGCTCAAACCGCGCCCGCGCCCGCGTTTCCGCAGACGACGGTAGCCTACCTGGACGCCGACGAACGCCCGCTGCCGGGCCCCGACAGCGCCGCCTACCGCGTCGAGACCCTGCGCCCCGACAGTAGCAGCAGCGCCGTGGTGCGGCGCTACTACGCCGCGGGGGCCCTGCAAGCCTACACGCCCTACCTCGACCTGGGCCAGGGCGTGGTGCACGGCACCCGCACAACGTGGTACGAAGACGGCCGCCTGTGCACCAAGGAAGAATACCTCCGGGGCCGCCGCCAGGGCGAGTTGCTCACCTACTACCCCGACGGCACTCTGAAGCGGCGCGACCGGTTCGTGGCCGACCAGAACATGCTGGGGGCCTGCTACGGCCCCGACGGCCGCCCCGTACCGTACTTTCCCTACGAGCAGCCGCCCCTGTACCCGGGTGGGGCCCTGGTGCTGTACCACGACGTGACGCGGCACGTGCGGCCCAACGCCACCGAAATGCACCGCTTCGCCACGTCGGGCCCGATGATGTGGGAAAGTGCCTACGGGGCGGCGCCGGGCGAGGCGCCGGGCGCAATCCTGCCCGTGGCGCCGGGCGCGGCCCGCTGGCCGGTGGGCCAAATCGACGTCGTGTTCACCATCACCGAGCAGGGCGAGGTGGCCGACCCCTACGTGGCCCGATCGTCGGCTCCGTGGCTGAACGAGAAGGTGCTGGCCGCGGTGCGCGGCCTAACCAAAAGGTTCCGCCCCGGGCAGCTCGACGGCCAAACCGTGCGCTCCACCTGCCGCGTGCCAGTGGTGTTCTACGTTACGCCGGCGCAGGGCCCCAGCCCGAGGCGGCGGCTGTAAAGCCGGCTGGGGGCCCTGCGGTGAGCTTCCTCCAGCCCCAATGGTTGCTTGGCGCGGGGCGTGGGGCCCTGCGTAGCACCCTGCGCCCGGGGGCTGGCGCCCGTGCGCCGAAGGATGCGGGGCGTTTTTTTTGATTACTAATGCGGATTGCGCAAAACCTCCTTTCAGTGTCTCTCGTATTTCGGCACTGTAGCGCAGCCTAGGCGCCATAATTTGCACTTTTTTTGACACGCATACCAACGGGGAAGTTCCCCATTTTTTACCCAAATCTTTATGAAACACCTGTTATCTACAACGACTCTGCTGGGCCTGGGTCTGCTGGCCGCGGCCCCGCGCAGCCAAGCCCAGTCGGCCGATAAAAAGTTTGGCATCAGCGGGTACGCCACCACGCTCCAGTACATGGGCGACCTGGGTAATACCTATTTCAAGGCCAAGGGCGGCACTTACGGCGGCGGCCTCACCCTGAGCCGCTATATCAGCAAAGGCTTCGACATCAACCTGTCGGCCAACCAAGCCACGCTGCGCTTTCCGTCGCCCACGGGCGCATCCGCCAACAACGGCACCCGTTTCTACGCCAACATCAGCACCTACGGCCTGGGCTTCAAGTTCAAGCTACCCCTGAAAGACGAGGCCGCCATTCGGCCCTATTTCCTGATTCAGCCGGGCGTGGCCCGCGTCAACTCCGACCGCTACGCCTCGCCGACCGCGGCAGCTAACCACATTGATTTTACTTCCTTTGACGCCGCTGGCGCCATTGGATTGGACTTCCGCATCACGCCTGGTTTCAGCCTGTTTGCCCAGGCGGGCGAGCACATGCTTGTCACCGGCGACGACAAGCTCGACGGCTCGGCCAGCAACGCCACCGGCTTTTACTACAACCACGACCGCTACCTGCAATTCTCGGCCGGCCTGACCGCTAACCTGGGTAAGTCTAAGGATACCGACGGTGACGGCGTACCCGACCGCAAAGACAAGTGCCCCGACACGCCCGCTGGCGTGAAAGTGGATGCTAACGGCTGCCCGGTTGACACCGACGGCGACGGCGTGGCCGACTACCAGGACAAGTGCCCCGACGTGAAAGGCCTGGCTGCCCTGCAAGGCTGCCCGGATGCGGACGGTGACGGCGTGGCCGACAACGACGACAAGTGCCCCAATACCCCCGCCGGCGTGAAAGTGGACGCCACCGGCTGCCCGCTTGATGCCGACGGCGACGGCGTGGCCGACTACCTCGACAAGTGCCCCAATACGCCCGCTGGTGTGAAAGTGGACGCCACCGGCTGCCCGCTGGACCGCGACGGTGACGGCGTGCCCGACTACCAGGACAAGTGCCCCGACCGTGCCGGCCCCGCCAGCAACAAAGGCTGCCCCGAGATGAAGGCCGAAACCAAGAAGGTGCTCAACGAAGCCACGAAGTACATCAACTTCGACTTCAACAAGTCGACCCTGAAGCCTTCGTCGTTCCCCAAGCTGGAGCAGATGGTGCAAATCATGAACGAGTACCCCGACTACTCGCTCAGCATCGCCGGCCACACCGATAGCAAGGGCGACGACAACTACAACCTGCGCCTGAGCTACGAGCGCGCCGCCGCGGCCCGTAAGTACATGCTGAGCAAAGGCATCCCCGCCGAGCGCATCGAGGCCCGTGGCTACGGTGAGACCCACCCGATTGCTGACAACAAGACGGCCGCCGGCCAGGCTAAAAACCGCCGCGTGGACTTCGACCCCTACCTCACCGGCGAAACCAACGCCGCCGAAGTGAAATACGGCGCCGCCCCCACCATCAGCGAGCTGAAAGCCGAAGGCAAGAAGTTGCCGGGCAAGAAAACCATCGGCACCGGCTCGCCCCGCAGCCGCAAGGCGCCGATGAAAAAGGCTCCCGCTAAAAAGGCCCCTGCCAAGCGTAAGTAAGCGCCGGCCAGCCTTTCTGGCTCCTATTGAAAAGCAGCCCGCTCCGTTGAGCGGGCTGCTTTTTTTATGCCCCCCCCGCCCCAGCTGCTGCTGGGGCCCCGGTGAAAAACGCCGGTATGGGGCCCCGGCCCGGGTACGCCGGCCGGCCGCGAACAAAACCGGGGGCCGAATCGGTTTTAACTTGCAGCTGGGTTGCGGCGGCATTGGCCGCGGCCTACTCATTCGCTGTATTATATGGACGACGCCCTGCTTGCCAAGTACCAACCCGTGATTGGGCTGGAAGTACACGCCCAGCTGCTCACGCGCAGCAAAATGTACTCGTCCGACGAGAACGAGTATGGCATGGCCCCCAACACCAACCTCTCGGTCATCACCCTTGGCCACCCCGGCACCCTGCCCAAGGTGAACCGTACGGCCGTGGACTTTGCCATGAAAATGGGCCTGGCCACTAACTGCCACATCCGACGCGACAATCTGTTTGCCCGCAAAAACTACTTTTACCCCGACCTGCCTAAGGGCTACCAGATTACGCAGGACAAAACCCCGATTTGCTACGACGGCTACCTCGACGTGCGGGTGGGCGAGGAAGTGAAGCGCATCGGCGTCACGCGCATCCACATGGAAGAGGACGCGGGCAAATCGATACACCTGGCCGGCGAAACCGAAACCCTGGTCGACCTGAACCGCGCCGGCGTGCCGCTGATTGAGATTGTGAGCGAACCCGACATCCGCACCAGCGAGGAAGCCTACGCCTACCTCACCGAAATTAAAAAGCTGGTGGAGTACCTCGGCATCTGCGACGGCAACATGGAGGAAGGCTCGCTGCGCTGCGACGCCAACATCTCGGTGATGCTGCACGGAGCCCCCGAGTTCGGTGTGAAGGTGGAAGTGAAGAACATGAACTCCTTCCGCAACGTGCAGCGCGCCATTGCCTATGAGATTGAGCGCCAGATTGCCCTCGTGGAGGCCGGCGAGGAAGTGGCCAGCGAAACCCGCGGCTTCGACGCCGTGACCGGCACCACCAACGGGCAGCGCAGCAAGGAGACGCTGAACGACTACCGCTACTTCCCCGAGCCCGACCTGCCGCCGCTCATCATCGACGACGCCTGGCTGCACCGCATCCAGGCCGAGCTGCCGGCGCTGCCGCAGCAGCTTTACGCCCGCTTCACCGGCGAGCTGGGGCTGAGCGACTACGACGCCTCGGTGCTGATTGACCAGAAGGAAGTGGCCCAGTACTTCGACGGCCTGGCCCGCCTCACGCCCAACGCCAAGGCCGCCGCCAACTGGGTGATGGGCCCCGTGAAGTCGTACCTCAACGAGCGGGCCCTGGCGATGGAAGACTTCCCGCTCGACCCCGCCCAGCTTGCTGGCATCATTGAACTGATTGACGAGGACAAGATCAATTACTCGGTGGCCAGCAAGCAGTTATTTCCGTACTTGCTGGAGCATCCCACGGCCAACGCCACTGGGGCAGCCGAGGCCCTGGGCCTGCTCAGCAAAACCGACGGCGACGCGCTGGGGGCCCTGGTGGCGCAGGTGCTGGCCGCCAACCCGGCCAAAGTGGCCGAGTACCGGGCCGGCAAAAAATCGCTCACCGGCATGTTCATGGGCGAGCTCATGAAGCTCACCGGTGGCAAGGCCGACCCCAAGCAGGCCAACCAGCTGCTGCGCGCCGCCCTAGAAGGCTGAAAATCAGCTGTCAGTTAACAATGGGCGGTTCTTGGAGACTTTTAGTGGAGCAGCTACTTAGCGGATAGGCGGTTAATCATAACCTATTTAATTTCAGTAATTTGTACCACAGCAAATGCTCAAATTGCCTCAGCTCCACTAAAAGTCTCCAAGAACCCAATGGGCAGTTAGAACGGTTCCCAAGTTATTGTATAGAGTTTCACGCAACTTTAGGTACGAAAGCATATTCGATTGATTTGCGGGAACGCATCGCGGCAGCCTGTACTGAGTCAAAGGCTCGGATTTATCAGGTGGCAGCCCAATTCAGCGTCCCTATTTCTTTTGTGAACAAGCTATTAAGTCGAAAACGTAAGAGCGGCTCGCTGGCTGTTCTTCCGGCCGGTGGTGGCCCGGCGCCCCGCCTGGACCCGGCGGGGTGCCTCCACCTGGTGGCCTGTCTGGTGGCGCAGCCCGATGTGGAACTGAACGAACGCTGCACGGCTCTAGTGGCGGCCGGGGGCTCGAAGCTGAGTCAATCGGCCCTGGGGGCGCCGTCATCGGGCGGGGCTGGGACCGTAAAAAAAGCATTCACGCCGCCGAACGCGGCACGGAGCGCGTCGTTGAGTTACGGCGCTCGTTTACAGAACACGTTCAGCGCGAAGAGATGATGCGTTTTGTCTTCGTCGATGAAACCCGTACGAACCTGCCCTATTGCCGCCGCTACGGCCGTGGCCCGGCCGGCCGGCGCGTGGACCAAGCCGGGCCGCTGCACGCCGGGCCCAACGTGACGCTCATCGCCGCGCTCACCCCCGACGGGCTGGGCGCCTACGGAGCGTGGACGGGGCCGTCAACGGGGACGTGTTTGCCGCTTGCCTCGACCAAGTGCCCCGCCCCGCGCTGCAGCCCGGCGACGTAGTGGTGTGCGATAACCTCTCGGTCCACAAAGTAGCGGGCTTAGACGAAATTGTTCAAAAATACTGGGCATGTCTGCTGTGCCTGCTGCCCTATTCTCCGGACTTCAACCCGATTGGGTTAGCCTTTAGTAAACTCAAAACCTGGTTGCGCACGGCCCAGGCGCGTACCCGCGACTTGCTCGAGGACGCCATCCGGGCCGCGGCCGGGTGGATAACCGAACAGGATGCCAAAAACTAGTTTGACCATTGTGGGTATCATGCACAATGACATGGGATTTGCTCTAATAAACACGTCCGAAGTCAATCCGCTGCTGGTGCCGTTGCCCAATCATGGGCTTGGTATGGTTGAGGAAGGGCTGTTATTTCAGCACAGGACTTATGAAATAGTGCGCTATATATACGGCCCGATTGACACCACCATTCCCTACGCTGAACTCATCCCGCTGCTGCAGCCCGATTCGCCCGTGGCCCGGATGCTACGGCAGTGCGGGCTGTGGCCCGGCGTGTGGCCCAAGCGGTAATAGTGGGTACTTTTGGCCGATTGCCTCGCCTTTTTACTGTTCAACCGATGCGCTATTTTTCTGCTTTGCTCCTGGCCGGCCTGCTGGCTGGTGGCCCCGCCGCCCGTGCCCAAATCGCGCCCGCGGGGCCCAAAACCGACTCGCTCAATATCCGCCGCATCTTTGACGAGGCCCTGCTGCGCGGGCAGTGCTACGAGAATTTGCGCTACCTCACCGGCACCATTGGCGGGCGGCTTTCGGGCTCGCCCCAGGCCCAACTGGCCGTGGAGTGGGGCCAGCGCACGATGGAAAAAGCGGGCTTCGACAAGGTGTACTTGCAGGAAGTGATGGTGCCGCACTGGGTGCGGGGCCCCAAGGAGCGTGGCGAAATCATTGGCAACAAGGGCAAGAGCGTGCCCGTGGCCGTGTGCGCGCTGGGCAACTCGGTGGGCACCAGCGGCAAGCTGCGTGCCGGCGTGGTGGAGGTGCACAGTCTCGACGAGCTGAAAAAGCTGCCTGACGCCGCTGTAAAGGGCAAGTTCGTGTTCTTCAACCGGCCCTTCGATGATGCCCTCATTGAGCCGGGCCAGGCCTACGGCGCCGCCGGCGACCAGCGCCGCAGCGGCCCCGCCGAGGCCGGCCGCCGCGGCGCCGTGGGGGCCCTGGTGCGCTCCCTCACCAGCGCCCGCGACGACAACCCCCACACCGGCACTACGCAGTACGCAGCGGGGGCGCCGCAGGTGCCCGGCGCGGCCCTCAGCACCCTGGCTGCCGACCGCCTCAGCCTGTTGCTGAAGGCCGACCCAAGCCTGAAATTTGAGCTGGAAATGGGCTGCCAGATGCTGCCCGACGTAAAAAGCTACAACGTGGTGGGCGAAATCCGGGGCTCGAAATTCCCGCAGGAAATCATCACCGTCGGCGGCCATCTCGACTCGTGGGACCTCGCCCAGGGGGCCCACGACGACGGCACCGGCGTGACGCAGAGCATGGAGGCCCTGCGTCTGCTGCACGCCGCCGGCCTCAAGCCCGAGCGCACCGTACGCGCCGTGCTCTTCATGAACGAGGAAAATGGCACCCGCGGCGGCAACGAGTACGCCCGCCTGGCCCAGGCAAACAAGGAAACCCACTTGGCGGCCATTGAGAGCGACGGCGGCGGCTTCACGCCCCGCGGCTTTGCCATGCAGGGCAGCTCCGAGGTGCAGCGCAAAATCGCGGCCTGGGCCCCCCTGCTGCGCCCCTACCACGCCGCCGACATTATGCCCGGCCACGCGGGTACCGACATCGAGCCCCTCGAAGCCGCCGTGCACCCCAAAGCCCTTATCGGCTACGACTGCGACTCGCAGCGCTACTTCGACATCCACCACACTACCGCCGATACGTTCGACAAGGTGAACCGCCGCGAGCTGGAACTAGGAGCCGGCAGCATGGCCGCGCTGATTTATTTGCTAGCCAAGTATAGTTTGTAACTGAAAGAATTTATGGTGGTGGTCTAATCTAGGGTGATATTGAGGTTATGGTTATCGATGATAATTTTAATTCGGGCGGTGTGCATTTTCAGGCATTTACTGAACGGGCGGTGGTCCAAAGCAGGATGATGCCGGACCTTTAGTTTGTTAATTAAGTCAGCTTAAAAACACGTCAGGAAAGCTGGAAGGACGAATATTCATACACCACAAATTGAGTGAAATACCGAAATCATCTCGCTTTGGACCACCGCCCAAAATAATAAATTGGTCCAAGTGGTTGACAGTCTGTTTGACGCAAAAAGGCCTGGTTGTTTCTAACCAGGCCTTTTCTGTGCGCTAGGGCACCCAAATTAGTTGGGGTTCAAAATCGAAAATAGCTCGTCTAGTTTTGGCGTCAGAATAATATCGGTGCGGCGATTCAAAGCCTTGTCGGCGGGCGTGTCGTTGGCTACGACGGGTAGGTACTGGCCACGGCCCGAGGGCGTTACCTGGCCGGGGTCCATGCCAGCGGAGGTGAGCAGGCGCGTGATTTCGGTGGCCCGCAGCACGCTCAGGTCCCAGTTATCTTTGGCACCGTTCACCAAGCCGCCCTTGATGGGCACATTGTCGGTGTGGCCTTCCACCAGTACGTTCACGTCCTTATTGTCTTTCAGGGCGTTAGCAAGCTTGAGCAGCGCGTCCTGGCCCTTGGGATCCACTTTCGTCGAGCCCGATTTGAAGAGTAGCTGCTCGGAAAGCGACACATACACCTTGCCGTTCTTCACGTTCACTTGCAGGTCCTGGGCGTTGAAGCCGAGCAGGGCGTCGCTCACGCGCTGGCGCAGGGCCTTGGTGGCGGCGTCCTTCTCGTCGAGGATGCGCTGCAACTCCGCAATGCGGGCGTTTTTGCCGGCCAGGTCCTGCTCAGTGGTGCCCAGGGTGGAGTTGAGCTGGTTCACTTGGTTGTTTTTGTTGAGCAGGCTACCGCGCAGGCTTTCCTCGCTGCGGTTTTTCTCGGACGCGAGGGCCGATTTTTCGACTTGAAGTTGGTCGCGTGATCTGGTCAGGTCGCTATTTTGCTGTTGCAGGGCCGCAATTTCTTTCTGGTTACAGCCGGGCAGGGCCAGCGCGGCAACCACGAGCAGGGCGGGGGCGAAGGAACGCATCATGGAGTATAAAGCTAGTAGGATGAGAAAAAAGCTTGGGCCCAGCGGTAGCCGGCGGGCCCGCGCAACGTTGGGCTTAAAACGGGCGCGGCCGGCCAGGGTTACCTTTGGGCTTTCCGCTGTTGTCGTGCGCTGTTTCCTACTTGTTGCTTGCCTGGGGGCCCTGGCCGGGGCCCCCGCCGCCCGGGCCCAATCGGCGGCGCCGCCCGCCCGCTACTGGGTGGCTTTGGCCGATAAAGACGGGACGGCCTTCGACCCCCAAACCTACTTCTCGGCCCCGGCCCGCGCCCGCCGCGCCCGCCAGCACCTGCCCGCCTTCGAGGAATCGGACCGGCCCGTGCGCGCCGACTACGTAGCCCACATCCGCGCCGCCGTGGATACCGTGACGCTCGTCAGCCGCTGGTTCAACGCCGTGGCTGTGCGCGCCACCCCCGCCCAGGCCGCCGCGCTGGGGGCCCTGCCGGGCGTGCGCGCCGTGGCCGCGTGGCCGCAGCAGCCGGCGCGGCCCGCCGTGGCAGCGCGGCGCGCAGGGGCCCCGGCGGGCCAAAAGCCGGCCGACGAACCGCCCTACATTTCGCCCGAAGACTACCTGCTGGCCCGCCGCCAAACCGCCGTGCTGGGGGCCCCTGCCTGGCAGCGCGCCGGCCTGGACGGCCGCGGACTGCGCATTGCGCTGTTTGATGTAGGATTTCGGGGCGTGGACCGGCACCCGGCGTTTGCGGCGCTGCGGGCGCGCCACGGCATCGTGGCCGCCCACGACTTTTTGGCTAACCGGCCCGACGTGTACCGCGGCGGTAGCCACGGCACCGAGGTGCTGGGCTGCCTGGCCGGCCGCCTGCCCGGGGGCCCCAGCGCGGCCCTGGCCACCGGGCCCGCCCTGGGCCTGGCCCCCGCCGCCGACTACCTGCTGGCCCGCACCGAGCGGGCCCTGCGCGAAACCCTGAGCGAGGAAGAAGCCTGGCTGGCCGCCGCCGAGTGGGCCGACCGCGAGGGCGCCGACATCATCAACTCCTCGCTGGCCTACACCGAGCAGCGCTACTTCCCCGAAGAAATGAACGGCCGCCGCAGCCTGGTGGGGCGCGCCGCCGCCCTGGCCGCCCGCAAGGGCATGCTGGTTGTCTGCGCTGCCGGCAACGATGGCGACACCGACTGGGTGCGCATTGGTACGCCGGCCGACGCCGACTCGGTGCTGGCCGTGGGCGGGCTAGACCCCGCCACGGGCCTGCACCTAGCCTTCAGCTCGGTAGGCCCCAGTGCCGACCGCCGCGTGAAGCCCGACGTGTCGGCCTTCGGCATCGTACTGAGTGCCACGCCCGGTGGCCGCTACGAGCGGCTGGAGGGCACCTCGTTTGCCGCACCGCTGGTAGCGGGCTTTGCGGCCTGCGCCTGGCAGCAGCGCCGGGGCCTCACGGCGGCCCAGCTCTACGGGCAACTGCGGGAGGCGGGCGGCCTTTACCCATATTTCGACTACGCCAGCGGCTACGGCCTACCCCGAGCGGCTTTTTTCCTGGAAAAAGGTCCCGTAAGCCCCGTGGGGCCTACCTTTGATTTTGTGCCCAACGATTCGCTGGTGGCCATAGTGCTGCGGCCCGCCGCGGCCACGCGCCCGGCCCAGGAGCTGCCCCTAGTGGCCGAGCTGCTCGACGCCCCGGGGCCCCCGCCGCCCGGCGAACCGGCCCCCGCCCCGGCGCCCGATTTCCCCCCTTACCTCTACTGGCACCTTGCCGACCGCCGCGGCGTGCTGCGCCGCTACGAAGTGCGCGCCGTAACGCAGCGCCTGGTGCTGCAAGTGCCGCGCCGGCTGCTGCGCGGCGGCGACGCGCTGCGGGTGGAATTCAAAGGCTACACGGCCACGTACTCGGAATGAGCCTACTTACGGAACGACGCTTGCGCGAATTTTGGACGAACCTGGGGCCCGCCGCCCGCGCCCTGGCGGTGGCCCTGCTGCTGCCGGGCGCGGCCCGCGCCCAGCAAGTACTGCTGCGCGCCAACGTGGCCGACGATACCCTGCTGAACCGCACGGGCCCCAACCGCCGCTACTTCGGCCACCTCTACGTGGGGGCGGGGCTGGTGGCGGGCCCCGGGGCCCCTGACGCCCCGTTGCGCCACGGGCTACCGTCGGCCGAGCTGCAGTTGGGTGGGCGGCTCAAGCGGCGCTTCACCCAAAACGTGGCCGCGGTTGCCGACCTGCGCTACGCCTACCTGCGCTACGGCTTCGACCAAACGGCCGCCAAAACCTTTCCCAGTACCGGCCTGCACCGCTCCGAATCCCTGGGCCTGCACCAAATTCAGGCCGAGGGCGGGCTGCGCCTCAACGCCGGCCGCCGGGGCAACACCGTGGGCTCGTATCTCGATTTGCTGGCCTGGGGCGGCTGGGTGGCCGGCACCGCCCGTACCGCCGCTGACTACCCCGCCCCCGGGGGCCCCGCCCGCATCACCACCACCGACGCCGGCCTGCCGTATCTGCGCCGCTGGGCCGGTGGTGCGGGAGCCCGCCTGGGCTTTGACCGCTACGCCCTGGTGGCCCGCCGCCGCTTGAGCCCCCTGCGCCGCTCCGGCGGTGCTCCGAGCGACGGCCCCGACCTGCCGCCTTGGGTGGTAGGGTTCGAGATTGGGTTATTTTGAGGTCGTAGAATGGCGGCTAATGATATCCTTTGCCGAGGTCTTTTTCGTATATTCAGTAATCATTATGCGGCGAGGCCGCGGGGTCCCACCGTTCCGGCATTACTTTTGAGTTCCTTTCCAGGTATCATTATTTTATATGCAATCATTTTTCCGCTACCTCGTAACGGCGGCTCTGTTGCCCGCCGCTTTTTCGTGCGCTACCACCGAGCGCGAAACCGCTAACACCAACAAGGACCCCCGCACTACCTACGTGCCGCCGGCCCCCGGGGCCCGCAACCGCCTCAACAGCCAAACCGTGCTGAACACGGTGCGCGCCACCCACGCGTTTTCCAACCCCAAAACCCGCGACAACTTCACGGTGCAGCTGCGCGGCGCGCGCATCCTCACCGGCCAGGTGCACCTCATCGTGACCAGTACCGCCGGCGATACCCTGCGCCACGAGGTGCTGCCGGCCCGCGCCCTGCTCGACGGCCAGGCTGATGCCCGCCCCACCACCATCCGCGACCAGGAAATTGCCATTCTGCGCGGCATGAACACCTTTTTTGCCGCCAGCCACTTCTCGCAGCCCGCCGTGCCCACACAGGAGCCCCAGCCCGCCGAAGTGGACGCGGCCGTGTGGCAGGCCCTGCGCGCCGACCCCAGCGCCGTGGCCTTCGACTTCCCGGGTCCCGACGGCTCGGAACGCCGCCTGGCCTACGTGCGTAAGCTGCGCAAGGCCGTGGTGCTGAGTCAGTAAGCTTCTTGTTCGTTTTGGTTTTAATACGTTTACCTGCTTTTTTGCCCGATGAAATTCTTCCTGTCGTTTGTGGCCGTTTTGGTGGTCATCCTGTTGTATGAGCGGTTCTTCCCCTCGGTGGCTCCCATCAACCCCATATTGCCCGTGGGCCCCCAAGTGGAAGTAAGCGGCCACGGCGCCGACGTGCCGGTGGGCCCCGGCGCCCCGGTAGCCCCGCCCCAGTAGCGCCGCGTTGTTGCCCGAAAGGCCGCCTTTGGGCGGCCTTTTTGCGTTGGGCCCGGGCCGGGGGCCGTTATTTGCCAGCCCGGCGGCGCTTCGGCCGCCGGGCTGTTTTTGCCGCCGTGGCCCACCCGCTGTTATTTTGTTTGTATGTCCGACGCTATTCAGACCCGTATGCAGGCCCTTACCGAGCGCCTTCACTACCTCAACCACCAATATTACCAGCGTGATACATCCGAGGTGTCGGATCAGGAATTCGACCAGTTGCTGGCCGAGCTGGGCGCCTTCGAAGCCGCGCACCCCACGCTGGCGCTGCCCAACTCGCCCACCCAGCGCGTGGGCGGCACCGTCACGAAGCAGTTCGCCACTTCGGTGCACCGTTTCCCCATGCTCAGCCTGGGCAACACGTACTCGGAAGACGACCTGCGCGAGTTCGACGAACGGGTGCAGAAGGGTTTGGAAGGGGCTCCGTACCGCTACGTGTGCGAGCTGAAGTTCGATGGCGTAGCCATGAGCCTGGCCTACCAAAACGGCGAGCTGCACCAGGGCGTGACGCGCGGCGATGGCACCCGCGGCGACGTGGTGACGGCCAACGTGCGCACTATCCGCACGCTGCCGCTGCACCTGCGCCCGGCCCCCGGCCAGCCCGCCGACTTCGAGGTGCGCGGCGAAGTGTTCCTGCCACTACCCGTGTTTGCCGAGCTGAACGCTGAGCGCGAGCAGAACGGCGAGGCCCTGCTGGCCAACCCCCGCAACGCCGCCAGCGGCACCCTCAAGCTCCAAGATTCGGCCCAGGTAGCGGCCCGCAAGCTACGGTTCTTTGCCTACTCGCTGCTCACGCCGGGCCGCCACTTCACCGCGCACAGCGAGGCCTTGGGGGCCCTGGCTGCCTACGGCCTGCCGGTATCGGACACGTGGCGAGTCTGCGCGTCATTGGCTGAGGTGCTGGAGTTTATCCACCAGTGGGAGAAGCAACGCTTCACCCTGCCGGTGGCTACGGACGGCATCGTTATCAAGGTAGACGACCTGCGCCAGCAAGACCAATTGGGCCTCACGGCCAAAAGCCCACGCTGGGCCATTGCCTACAAGTACCCGGCCGAGGCGGCCCGCACCCAACTGCGTGAGGTGCAGTACAACGTGGGCCGCACCGGCGCCGTGACGCCCGTGGCCCTGCTGGACCCCGTGCCGCTGGCCGGTACCGTCGTCAAGCGAGCCACTTTGCACAATGCCAATCAGATAGCGGCCCTCGACCTGCGCCTCGGCGACACGGTGCTAGTGGAAAAGGGCGGCGAAATCATCCCCAAAATCACGGGCGTGGTGCTCGCCGCCCGGCCCGCCGGGGCCCTGCCCATCGTGTATCCCACCGTGTGCCCGGCCTGCGGCACGCCGCTGGTGCGGCCCGAGGGCGAGGCCCACTTCCGCTGCCCTAACGAGCGCGGCTGCCCGCCCCAGCTCAAGGCCCGGCTGGAGCACTACGTGAGCCGCAAAGCACTGAACATCGACGGGTTGGGGGCCGAAACAATGGGCCGCCTCTTCGACCTGGGCCTGGTGAACACGCCGGCCGACATCTACGACCTGCCCGCACGCCGCGCCGAGCTAGTGACGCTGGAGCGGCTGGGCGAGAAGTCCATCGACAACCTCATTGCCGGCATCGAGGCCAGCAAGCAGGTGCCGTTCCCGCGGGTGCTGTTCGGGCTGGGTATCCGCTACGTGGGTGAAACCGTGGCCCAAAAGCTCGCCCAGCACTACCGCGACGTCGATGCCCTAACCGCCGCCACGGCCGAAGAAATGGCCGCTGTGCCCGAGGTGGGCGGCGTAATTGCTGTGGCCGCCGCCGCCTGGCTGCAAGAGCCCCAAAACCGCGAACTGCTCGCGCGCCTGCGCCAAGCCGGCGTGCAGCTGGCCCTCACCGGCGAGGCCCCCGTGCCGGCCTCCGACCGGCTGGCGGGTCTCACATTCGTACTCTCGGGCGTATTCGCCGAGCACAGCCGCGACGAGCTGCAACATATCATCGTCTCGAACGGCGGTAAAATTACCGGCTCCATCTCCAAGAAGCTCAGCTACTTGGTGGCAGGCGAAAATATGGGCCCCGCCAAGCGCGAAAAAGCCATCGGCTTCAAAGTACCCATCATCTCCGAAGCCGACCTGATGGCCCTGCTGCCCGCCGCTGGCGAAATTGAGATTGAAACGGAAGCCGAGTCGCCGGCAACAGGGGCCCAGGGCGAACTGTTTGGGTAAAATGCAGGGGCCCGCACCGGTTGCTACTTCGTGAAATCCGGCACGACTTCCACAAACATAGGCGAGGGCACGTCGATGTGCTGGCCAGTGGGGGTGAGCCGCCCGGTTTGTTTATCAACGCGGTAGGTGAAGACGTTGTTGGAGTTCTGGTTGGCCACCAGCAGCAGCCGGCCGCTGGGGTCGAGGGCGAAGTTGCGGGGTGTTTTGCCCTGCGTGTCCACGTCCTGCACGGGCGCGAGCTGGCCGTCGGCGGCGATGGCGAACACGGCAATGCTATTACGGCCCCGGTTGGAGGTGTATAGAAAACGTCCGTCGGGGGCCACGTGCACGTCGGCCCCGGAGTTGTCGCCGCTGAAGCCGGCCGGCAGTGTGGTCAGCGTTTGCAGCTCGCGGAAGGTGCCCGCGGTGGCATTGTACGCCAGGGCCGTAACCGTAGAATTCAGCTCGTTAACCAGGTACGCGTAGCGGCCGTTGGGGTGGAAGGTGAGGTGGCGGGGCCCCGCACCGGGCTTCGCCGCGAATGCCGGTGCGGGCAGGGGCTGCCAACTGTGTTGCGCCGCGTCGAGGCGATATGCATACACCTTGTCGGTGCCCAGGTCGGCCGAAAAGGCGAAGCGGTTGGCTGGGTCGGGCAGCAGCGAGTGGGCGTGGGGCATGGTCTGGTTGGCGTGGGGCCCCACGGGCAGCTGGTGCTGGTCGGTGGCGGTGGCGGCGGCCAGCTGGCCGTCGGGCTGCACCGGTAGCATGGCCACGTTGCCACCTATGGCGCTGCCCATATAATTGGCTACCAAAGCGTTTTTACCGGTATTGTCGAGGCTGATGTAGCAGGGCGACGCCCCCGTGGAGGACTGCTGGCCGAGCATGGTGAGGGCCCCCGTGCGGCCATCGACGGCCAGCGTGCTCACCCCGCCGCTGTGGTCCTGGCCCTTGAAGGTGCCCGTTTCGCTCACCGCGTAAAGGTGGCGGTGGTTGGCGTCCATCGCCAGGTAAGTGGGCTGGGCGCCGCCTTTGTATGCGCTCACCGGCACCAGGGCCCCCGTGGCGGGATTGAGGCGGTAGAGGTAGATGGTGTTTTCCTGCTCCGACGCCACGTTGGTGCCGATGTACACCAGCTCGGCCGCGCCGCCGGTGGCGGGGGCCGTGCGGGCGCAGCCTAGTAGGCCGGAGCCGGCGGCCAGCGCGGCCACTGCCACGATAAAACGATTAAATAAACCAGGTTTTAACATCAGCGCGAAAGAAAAAAGACGAACGGCGACCGCGCCCGGGGGCCCAATTGTAGGCCCTGGCCGCGGCCTCCGCGAAGTACGCACGATTAAATTAAAGAGCCGCCGCACCGCCCAGGGCCCCAAGCCCCTTGTCCTCACCCACAGCTTAAGAAAGCGCCGGCCGACAGGTTGGCACTTTCTTAAGCTGTGGGTAAGGACAAGGCAGGCGCCGGGCTTTTATCAGGTAAACTAGGGCCCCCAGGGCCCCTAAAAGCTCTGCACGATGCTGTTGTGCAGCGTGCGCGGGCTCCAGTAGCCGCTGGCGATGATGCGGCGGATGGTGAAGAGCGGGTCCTGCTGGTCGCGCTTTTCGGCCAAGCTAAAGGCAGCCACGAAGCCGCGCTGCTTCAGCTCGGGGAAGGCCTGCGGATTCCAGAGGCCGAAGGGGTAGGCGAAGTAATTGATTTTCTTACCCGTGATGTCCTCCAGCGTTTTGGTGGGCTTGTCGATTTGCGTCACCCAGTCCTGGCCCTGGTATTTTTTCACGTTGTGGTGGTCCCAGGTGTGCGAGCCGATGACGTTACCCTCGTCGGAGAGCTGCTTCACCTGCGCCTTGCTCATGTAGTGGGGGCGGCCCAGGCTCACGGTCATTACGAAGTACATGGCCTTGAAGCCGTACTGCGCCAGCGTGGGCCGGGCGACGGTGAACTGGTCCAGGTCGGTGTCGTCGAACGTGAGCATGATGGGCTTGGCCGGCAGCCGGGCCCCGGTGGTGAGGTAGGCGTAGAGCTGGTCGGGCGATATGGTATGGTAGCCCGAGTCGGCCAGCATCTTGATCTGAGCCTTGAAGGCGGCCACCGGAACGATGTAGTCCTTAGCGCCTTTTGAGTCGCGGCCGGTCCAGTCCCGGATCTGGTGGTAGCAGAGAATGGGCACCTGGGGCCGGGCGTAGATGGCGGCCGCGTCGGCGGCTTTGGCGGCCGGGATAGTGCCGGGGGCGGGGGTCGGGGCGGCGTTGGCCTCGTCGGTGGCGGTGGCGGCCGCGCCCGACGTGGGAGCGTCGGCGGGGTCTTCGGCCGCGGCGGTGGTGGCGGCCACGGTGGCCGACTTGGCGGCCACGTTGGCCTCGCCGGTAGTAGCGGTTTTCGATTCGCAGGCCGAGGCCAGGGCTAGGGTAGCCAGCAGGAAGTAAGCAGAGGGATGCAAGGAAAGAAAGCGCTGGGCGCGAAAGGGAGTGTATTTTTGCTCGTAAAGCTACCTCATTTTAGCCCCTCCCATGAATATCTTGCACGGCACCGGTGTGGCGCTGGTCACGCCCTTTGCCGCGGACTTTTCAATTGATTACGCCGCCTGGCACCGCCTGCTCGACCATTGCATCGAAGGCGGCGTGGAATACCTCGTTATCAATGGCACCACTGGCGAGTCGCCCACCGTGACGGCCCCCGAGCGGGCCGAACTGCTGCGCACGGCCAAGGCCCACGTGGCGGGCCGCGTGCCGATCATGTACGGCATTGGGGGCAACGATACGGCCGCCGTCGCCGAGCAACTCCGCGTCGTCGATTTGCAGGACGTGTTTGCCGTGCTCTCGGCCAGCCCCGCCTACAACAAGCCCAGCCAGGCCGGCTTATTGGCGCACTACCAGCACCTGGCTGATGCCAGCCCGGTGCCGCTGGTGCTCTACAACGTGCCCGGCCGCACCAGCTCCAACCTCAGCGCCGATACCACCCTGCGCCTGGCCCGCCACCCCAACATCGTGGGTATCAAGGAGGCCAGCGGTAATTTGGAGCAGTGCCTCACCATCGGGGCCCTCAAGCCGGCGGGCTTCGCGCTGCTGAGCGGCGACGACATGATGACGCCCGCGCTCATTGCCGCGGCCGGGGCCGTGGGGGCTATTTCGGTGCTGGCCAACGCCTCGCCGCGTCGCTTTTCCGACATGACTCGCGCCGCCCTGGCCGGCGACTTCGCCCTGGCCCGCCGCTTGCTTTTCGAGCTGCTACCCCTCAACCCGCTGATGTACGAGGAGAGCAACCCCGTGGGCGTAAAAGCTGCCCTGGCCGCCCTGGGCGTGTGCGACGCCGCGGTGCGCCTCCCCCTGATAGAAGCCACCCCCGGCTTGCAAGACCGCATCCAAAAGCTGCTGTAACGGCAGTTGCCCCTGCTGTTACAGCAGTAGGGTCAGGGGGTAGTGCCTAGCCCGAAGGCACTGCGTAACAGCGGTTAATAGTCGCTGTGCCGTCATGTTGCACGCAGCGAAGCATGAAGTTATTCTTCATGTAGCTTTTTGTTCGGGAACGGCTCTTACATCTAACGAACAGTTCGTTGGATGATACCCTTTTGTGGGGAGCCTGGTAAAATACCGCTTACAACCGGATTAAAAACCAAATAATCAAGTGACTATCTTGTTAAATGTTAAATGATGTCACCAGCCGCTGGCTAGCACATCGGCGATGTGGAGGCAGCGCAGGGGTAGTTTTTCCTTCTTGATGTAGGCCTCCAGGTGCATGAGGCAGCTTACGTCGGTGCTGATGATGTAGTCGGCGCCGGTGTCGAGGGCGTGCTCAACCTTTTGCTGGGCCATGGCCACCGAAATGGCCTGGAACTTGACGGCGAACGTGCCGCCGAAGCCGCAGCAGGTGCTGGTTTCGGCCATTTCGCGGCGCGTAAGGCCAGCCACGCCATCGAGCAGCAGCCGGGGCCCCGGGCCGATACCACACTCGCGCAGCCCCGAGCAGGAGTCATGGTAAGTATAAACGCCCGCCAGCTGGGCCCCGGGGATGGCCATGACGCCCAGCACGTCCACTAAAAACTCGGTCAGCTCGTAGGCACGGGCCTGCACGGGGCGGCAGGCGGCAGCTTCGGGCTGGCCGGCAAACAGTTCGGTGAAGCTGTTGCGCACCATGCCGATGCACGAGGCCGAGGGGCTGACCACGTAGCGGGGCCCCGGGGCGGCGGGGGCAGGAGTAAAATCCTCAATGAACTTGGCGGCCACGGCGCGGGCGGGGCCCAGGTGGCCGGCGTTGTAGGCGGGCTGGCCGCAGCAGGTTTGGGCGGGGTTGTAGTGCACTCGGCAGCCCACGGCTTCCAGGATTTTGACCATGCTCAGGGCCGTGGCCGGGTAGAGCTGGTCTACAAAGCAAGGCACGAAAATATCGACGATGGGAGCGGAGGCGGGCATAGAGCAAAAGTAAGCCGGCCGGCCCCCGTATTGCTTCGCCGCGGCTTGCGAGGAAACGGCACGAGGCAAAACCCTATGCCAACTGTGGGTAGTTACGTAATGGTGGATTGTTTCTGACGGAAAAACCTATAGTAAAGCTGTTTAGGAAGTCTGGAAATTCAAGATAGAACGTTATGCTGAGCTTGTCGAAGCATCTCTACCGCATATTGAATCAATTGTTTAACGAAGCAGTAGAGATGCTTCGACAAGCTCAGCGTGACGTTCTGACGACTTCCTAAACAGCTTCAGTATTTAATAATAATGGACGAGGTAAGTAGCACAGCACCTAAAGCACTGATTGGACCTGTTTAAGATTTCTGGGAGGGGGATGGGTGTGATGCAAAAAGACTCCCAAAGAAGTTGGAAATTTGGGGTGCGACTCACTCAAATCCCCCTTCGATGGAAGTCCTGCGCAAAGATATTATTCGTACCTGAATACTGCCCTACTTGCGCACCGGTACCCGCGGGCCGGCTTGTCAAGCCGACCTGCTGGGGATGGTGGAGCCCATTTTGCATAAGCTCAAAACCGGCTGCCAGTGGCGGTAACTGCCACTGGCAGCCGGTTTTTACGGAAACTATACTCGTCACGAAGTAGGGTGCGGGGTTTGCCCGCGCCCATCGTTGCACGAAAGCCGACCGAACCGTTCAATGACGGGCGGGGGCAAGCCCCGCACCCTACTTCGTTTTTGCATTCCACTTCGTGAGCAGTATATCCTGAGCTGGCAGAGCGCGTACTACCACTTTAACGAGTGGCGCAAGGACGGCTCGTGGAAGAAGCGGTAGGTGACGCTGCTGCACCTGCACAAAGCGCGCCTGGACTTGTCGAGCATCCAACCCGGTGGCCGCTGCGCCCGCACCCACAACGGCGGGGCGGCCATCGACCATCAGGGGCGCAAAGCTGCCCGCACCACTAATCTGCTGTTGCCGGCCGATAAGACGGGCCCGCCCCTGGCCTGCGCCAGCCCGCAGGCCGGCAATCACCACAACCTGTTTGCCACCGAAACCTCGTTCGGGGAGCTATGCGCGCTGGTATAAGAAGCGCAGATTTCACCCGAAGGCCTCTTTCTCAATGCCGATAGCGGCTTTGACGCCAAGGTTTTACGCGGCGATTGCTTCCGCCACGGCATCGAAGCCAATATCGCCCGGAATCCACACTCCCGCACCAGCGAAACCGCTGAGGACACGTATACCAACCCTGAACTCTACCGCGAACGCACGGCTATTGAGCGGACTAATGCCTGGCTCGACAGCTTCAAAACCCTGCTCGGCCGCTACGAAACCACCGTGGGCAACTGGCTCGCCTTCCATTTCCTGGCGTTTACCGTCCTACTATTTCGTAAAATACCCCCAGAGTACAAACCTTAAATAGACTCATTATCATAAGGGATAAGGCAGTCGTCTAATTTATGATGATTTGCAAAATCATTAATCAGACTTAGAATTTATTTTTATTTCATGCATAAACCATTGGTTAACAATATATTTATCCAATAATTTTTCCTCAAAATCATTATATTAAATAACGAGTTTAGCACCTTGGTTTAGACCATTGCCAAAAAATCAATCCTTTCCTTTTAGCATTGATCAAACCATCGGACGAAAAAAATCGCCCAACAGCGGCAAGAGGAAATAGCTGAGTTCAAAAAGAAATTCTCCAGAAAACCAACCGAAGAGTTGGAGCAAATTATAAGCGACAACAGGTTGGTAGTTAATGCGCTGGCAGCCGCCCGGCAACTGTTGTGCAAACGGAATAGTACCAAAATCGCTACTCCATAAAAAAACCGCCTCGTTACCAGGGCGGCTTTTTTATTAAGATAAGTTAAGTCCCTTATATCGTCTTCGTTACCGGGGCCTTCATCTGGGCGGTAGTGGCCGAAGCGGCAGCCATTTTCGCCATTTTGGCGCGGCAGCAGGCGGGCATGCCAGCAGTGTTGCCACTGGCCATACGGGTGCATTGGGCAGCGGCCATAGCGGGGCAGGTGTCTTTTTTGCCTTTGGCCGTTTTACCGGGCGTTTCGTGAGCAAAAGCGGCGGTGCCGGTGAAGGCAAACAGGGCGAGGGCGAGCAGAGTATTTTTCATGGTAGAAATTATGGAAGGGATTGGGAGAAACAAAAGGACAAAACGGGGCGTTTTCCGCTTGCTGTTCTTAAAAGTACAACGGGCGGCCCAATGTTTGGCGTAGCCCGCCGGGGCCCGCTTTCCTCCGCGAAAACCGGTTTCGCGCCTTCCTTGTCTATGTCCCTTCGCCGTTCCGCTTACCTTGCCCTGCTCGTGCTGGGGCTGCTCTCCGCCCTCAGCGCCTTCTACGTGGCCCAGCTGCGGTTCAACTACAATTTCAACGACTTCTACCCCGCCGGCGACCCCGACCTGGACTACTACCAGGGCTACACCAAGCGCTTCGGCAACGACAACGACTACCTGCTGCTGGGCCTGGAGGCCCCCAAGGGCCGCACCGTATTCGACGCCGATTTCCTGGGCCGCGTCGACTCGCTGACGCGGCTGGCCCGGGGGCAGCGGCACGTGGTGGCCATCACCTCCCCTACCACCCTGGCCAACCCCGTGGTGGAAGGCTTCGGCGTCTTCAACCTGCCCTACCTGCATCCGGCTGCCTACCGCGCCGACCCCGCCCAGCGGGCCCGCGACTCGACCCTGATTTACCGCACGCCGGGCTTGGTGGGCAACGTGTTCAGCCCCGATGCCCGGGCCGTGGCCCTGGTCATCCAAACCACGGCCGACCTCAAAAAACCGCCCGGCGACTCGCTGCTGGCCGTGCTGCGCGGGGGCCTCAAGCGCTACGGCTTCCCCGAAAGCAGCTACCACCTGGCGGGCCGCGCCGTGGCCCAATCGGTGTTCGTGGACCGGCTTCAGCGCGAACTGATCGTGTTCATGAGCCTCTCGGTGCTACTCGTGACGGGGCTACTCTGGTTCACGTTTCGCACCTGGTGGGGCGTGGCGCTGCCGCTGGTAGTGGTGCTGGGGGCCATCTTGTGGGGCCTGGGCGTGATGGGGGCCTGTGGGGTGCGCATCGACCTGATGACGGCCCTGCTGCCGGTGATGATGTTCGTGGTGGGCACCTCCGACACGGTGCACATCATCACGCGCTACGTGGCCGAGCTGGGCTACGGGGCCAGCAAAAAGGACGCTTTGCGCGTCACCATCAAGGAATCGGGCTTCGGCTCGGCGCTGTCGGCCGTCACCACCAGCCTGGGCTTTTTCACGCTGATGACCAGCTCCATCCGGCCCATCTACAACTTTGGGCTCTTCACGGGCATTGCCGTGCTGCTGGCGTTTGTGCTCAGCTTCACGCTGTTGCCGGCCCTGCTCACGCTCCTTAAGAAGCCGCAGCTGCGGGTGGCGCGCACCCAGGGCCACAGCTGGGACGGCGTATTGAGCCGCCTGTTTCGGCAGGTGCTGGCGCGGCGGCGGCTCATTTTCACGGTCAGCGGACTGGTGGTGGCGGGCTCCATCGGGCTGGCCACGCGGGTGCACATCAACTCCGCGCTGCTCGATGATTTGTCGAAGAACGATCCCGTGCGGCTCGACTTCGCCTTTTTCGAGAAACAATTCGCCGGCGTGCGGCCCTTCGAGCTGGAGCTAAAACCGGCCCCCGGCCGCACCGTGTACGACCTAGCCGTACTGCGCGAAACCGCCCGCATCGAGGACTACCTGCGGGGGCCCTACGGCCTGCGCTTCGCCGCCTCGCCCGTCACGCTAGTGAAGTCAGTGCGCAAGGCCCTGCACGGCGGCGGGCTCGAAGCGTACCGCCTGCCCGCCGATTCGGCCGAGCTGCGCGGGCTGCAAAGCAAGCTGCGCCTGTTCCGCAAAAAGCCCGAGTTTAGGGCCCTGGCGCTGCCCGACGGCCGCGCCGGCCGCCTCACCGGCCGCATGGCCGACGTGGGCAGCATCCGGGCCGACGCGCTGAATGCCGGACTGCGCCAGTTCCTACGCACCCGCATCGACTCCACGGTACTGCGCACGCGCCTCACGGGCTCGTCGAATTTGATTGACAAGAATAACGAGAACCTGACGCTCAATATGATAACCGGCATGAGCATCGACATCCTCATGGTCACACTCATCGTGCTGGCGCTGTTCAAGTCGTTCAAAATGACCATTATCGTACTCATCCCCAACCTGGTACCAATCCTCATTGTGGCCGGGGTGATGGGGCTGGCCGGCGTGAACATGAAGGTGAGCACGAGCATCATCTTCACCATCGCCTTCGGCATCGCGGTGGACGATACCATCCACTTCATCAGCAAATTGCGCCTCACACTGGCCCACGAAACGTCCGTGTTCCGAGCCGTGCGCCACACCTACCTGCTGGCCGGCAAAGCCGTCATCGTCACGTCGCTGATTCTGGTCGGCGGTTTCTCCACGCTATTATTTTCGTCGTTCGACGGCACCTTCTACGTGGGCTTCCTCATCGGCCTCACGCTGGTCTTCGGCGTGGTGGCCGAGCTGACGCTGCTGCCGCTGTTAATTTTGTACTTCTACAAGCGCAAGCCGGTCATCGAGCAGGTGCTGAATTAGGGCCCCGGGGGCCCTACTCATTTTGAGAAGTATACCGTTTTGCCTTCCTTGGCCGACTGCTTGGCGGCTTCCAGAATCTCCACTACTACCAGGTTGGTGGGCAGCGCGGACAGCACGTCCTCCGGCGCGGTGCCGCGCACGACGGCCGCCAGGTAGGCAAACGGCTCGTCGTAGGGCGCCGGGGGCGCGGGGGCCACTTGGTCCTGGGCTGGCTGCTTTTCGCTAAGCCGCACGCGCAAATGGCTGCCATCGTGGGCAAACACAGCGCCCGTCTGCCCGTAAATCTCCATGTCCTTGCGCGCGTACGGCCAGTTCCACGACGCCTGGATGATGCCCTCGGCCCCGGGATAATTCACGAGGATGGTGGCGTCGTCGTCTACTTTAGGGTATACCGCGGGCTTGAGCTGCCGCGTCACGGCCGTAACCGACTGGGGCCGGGCGCCGTGCATGAGCCACGTCAGCAGGTCAGCGCCGTAGCAGCCAAAATCGACGAGGGCCCCGCCGCCGTTTTGCACCGGGTCGGTCAGCCAGTCCAGGAATTCCTTGTTTACGCCAATCTCCTGGGGGCCCTGGTGGCCGTCGTGCACCACTACTTTGCGGATCTCACCGATGGCTTTTTCCTGGTCCACCAGCTCGTAGGCCCGGCGGTTGGAGCCGTACCAGGTAGTTTCGTAGTTGGTGAGCAGGTGGATGTGGTACTTTGTAGCCAACGTCGCCATCCGGCGAGCGTGGTCCAAGCTCACGGCCAGCGGCTTTTCCACCATCACGTGGATGCCGCGCGGCGCGCAGGCCTCCACCACGGCCAGGTGCTCGTAGATGCTACCAAACGCTGTGACCGCCTCGGGCTTGGTTTTCTTCAGCATCTCATCCAGTGAGCTGTATACCAACGACATATTGATGCCGTATTGCTTGGCGTAGCGCTCGGCCAACGCCCGGTTGGGCTCGGCGATGCCCACAATTTCAATGTCGCCCCGCTTGGCGCGGCCCAGAATTCCGTGCACGTGGGTGTGCGTGAGGCCCGCCACACCCACCCGCACGGGGCCCCGCGGCTTGACTTGAGCCCCGGCGGGCAGCCCCGTCGTTAGTAGTAACAGCAAGGAAAAAAGCGCGACGAGGGAACGGAGCATGGGTTTCAGGCTTAAATAATGGCGCGGAAAGTTAGCAGTATTTCGCAGCTCCCGGCCCCCGGGTGCGCGCAGAGGGCCCCAGGCGGCGGCCTTTGCTATTTTGCCGGTGCGGGTTGGCCAAAAGGAAGCCATTCGGGGCCCACTTGGGATATAAATCTTCGGCTGAATCGTTTGAAAGGAATGTGAAGAGCTTAACTTTGTATTTCAAAGTTCTTTTGGCACCTGTGTATTTGGACGGTTGAGCTATGGCTCGTAGCCGTTTATTCTTCTATATCACTGTCACTTATGACTTATTTCGTGGCCCCCGACTCCATTGTGCGCCGCATTTGGGGTACCGCCGATACGGTGCTGTTCATCTTCGCCGGGGCCGCGGCCGAGTTCGCCCTCAACAAGGCCGTGGACTGGCTGTACTTTACCGGTCGGCTGCCGGCCGACCCGCTGGGCCGCTTGTTTTCGACAGTGGACTACGCCCGCCGCATCGTATTTGCCGACCGCGCCGGGGCCGAGCGGGCCATCGACGCCATGGCCGCCATCCACGCGGCGGTGGAGGCCAAGCGCGGCCAAGCCATCCCCGACTGGGCCTACCGCGACGTGCTATTCCTGCTCATCGCCTACTCCATCCGGGCCTTCGAGGTGTTGGAACGGCCCCTGACGGACCCCGAGCGCGAGGAAATCGTGGCCGTATTTTGCCGCGTGGGCCAGCGCATGGGCATCCCCGGGCTGCCCACCTCCTATGCGGAATGGCGGGCCGCCCGGGCCCAGCACCTGGCCGAGCACCTGGCCCCCAGCCCCTACACCACCGACCTGTACCGGCAGTACCGCCGCCACCTGGGGCCCCTGCGCTACCCGCTGCTGCGCGCCGTGCAGGGCCTGGTGGTGCCGCCCGCCGTGCGCGCGCTGCTGCACCTGGGTACCGGCGCGGGGCTGCGGCCGGCCCTGGCCCTGTACCAGCACACCAAGCAATTAGCCATCAGCCAGTGGGCCAAAAGCGCCCTACTGCCCGCCGCCTACCGGGCCCGCATCCGCGCGCTCGACGGGGCCCCGGCGGCGTACGCGGAGCCGTTGCCCACGCCCACCGGCGCACGGTGCCCGGTGGGCCCCCACCGTTCCCCCACCCGCTGAGGGGCTCGCTTTTCGCCGCGGGTATTTCCTGCCCGCCGCGCTTTTATTCGGCGCGGAGGCCGGCATCGCCCACGATGCCTTGTTGCGGCCCTACGGGGGCGATTTGCTGACCACCGTCATGCTCTACTGCCTGCTGCGCAGCTTTTGGGCGGTGCCGGCTGCGCGCACCGTTTGGACGGCGCTGCTAGTTTCCTACTTAATCGAGGCTTCCCAGTACGCCCACCTACTAGCGCGCCTGAGCCTGTTACACTCGGCGGCGGTGCGGCTCGTGGTGGGCAGCCAGTTCGAGTGAGGCAACGTGCTGGCCTATACCCTGGGGGCCCTGCTGGTGGCCGGCGTGGAGCGCCGCCGGGCCGCCTGGGCGGCGTAGGAGCCCCGGGGGGTGCAATATCAACCGCTTCTTTCACCCGTGGACGCAACATGAATATCGGTCTTATTTACCGACGTGTGGGGTTATTTGGCAGCTAATCGTAATTAATCGCAATGCCACTGCTTACGTTTTTCATGTCATGATCCGCCGTAACAGTTCCCCAGGAAAAGCGTCCTTCGTGGCCCAATTCCTCGCGTATCCATTACTTAGAGCGGTTACTAATTTAGTGTACACGATTTAGCCGTAAAGGGTGAGATGAAAGCTTATTCACTGGATTTACGGGAGCGCGTGGCCGCCGCGTGCGCCGAACCCGGCGCCAAAATTTGTCAGGTAGCTGCCCGCTTTGCCGTTTCGTTATCATTTACCAACAAGCTCTTACGTCGTCAGCGCACCACAGGCACGCTCGCCGCGCTCCCGCTACACCCTGGCCCGGCTCCCCGCCTGGATACCACCGGTGACCAACGCCTGCTCGCCTGCCTGCGCGAGCAGCCCGATGCCACCCTGGCCGAAGTGGCGCAGGCCCTGCTGGCAGCCGGTGGCCCGGTGCTGAGCACCAGCGCTACCTGGCGGGCGTGTGAGCGCCTGGACTGGCGCCGCAAAAAAAGCCTGCACGCCGCTGAGCGCGGCACGGAGCGGGTCGTAGGGTTGCGGAAAGAATTTGTGGAAGCACTGGCCGAAGAGGATTTTACGCGCTTCGTCTTTGTCGAGGAAACCAGCACGAATCTGACCTACTGCCGCCGCTACGGTCGCGCCCCTGGCGGGCAACGGCTGCAACCGGCGGTGCCCCTGCACAGCGGACCGAACGTGACGCTGCTGGCGGCCCTCACGGCCCTCACCCCCGCTGGCCTCGGGGCGCTGCTCCGCGTCAACGGGGCGGTAAACGGGGACGTTTTTGCCGCCTACCTGGACCAAGTACTTGGGCCTACCCTCCGGCCCGGCGCCGTGGTAGTGCTCGACAACCTGTCGGTGCATAAAGTGGCGGGCCTGGACGAAATAGCGCACAAATAGGGGGCGCGGCGGCTGTATTTGCCGCCCTACTCGCCGGATTTCAACCCGATTGAGCTCGCCTTAAGTAAGCTCAAAACCTGGTTGCGAACGGCACAAGCCCGCACCCACGACCTGTTGGAAGAGGCTATTTGCGCCGCTGCCGAGTGGATAAGCGAAACCGACGCTAAAAATTGGTTTGACCACTGCGGATATCATGTACACTAACTTGGTAACCGCTCTAGGTGCTGGTCCTGGAAAAAATTCCGTTGCCTACGGCATAGTCATCACGGCAGCCATCGTTTCCATCCCGTCCCACAGGTTGCCGAGGCGCAGGTTTTCGTTTTCGGCGTGCTGGTTGTTGTCGTAGTTCGCGATGGGCACGGTGAGCGTGGTGGCCCCCAGCGTTTCCTTGAACGCAAAGAGGGGCAGACTCCCGCCCGAAGTGGGCAGGCGCACCACCGGCTCGGCCACCGTCGACTGCACGGCCTGCACCACGCGGCGGGCCAGGGGCAGGTCCATGGGCGTGCGTTGGGCGTTGTAGCCGGTTTGGGGCACTATTTGCACCAAGCGCGGGTGCTGGGCGCGCTCGGCGGCGGTGGGCGCGGTGCGGGTCACGAAGTAGCCCTGCTGCTCAATGTGGCGCACTACCTTGGCGACCTGCCGCTGGTAGTCGTTTCCCAACACGAGGCGCAAATCCAGCACAGCCTCAGCCGTGGTCGGGATGACGTTGGCCGCCTGGGGCCCCACGTTGGCGCTGCGCATCCCGTTGATGTTCAGCGAGGGCTGGTTGATCAATTCGCTCAGCGACTGGCCCCGCCCGTCGGCCCGGGCAAAGCCCAGCCCCTGCCGGATGGCGTCGTCGTTGTTCGGAATCTGGCGCACGGCTTCCTGCTCGGCGGCAGTCAGCGGCACTACGTCGTCGTAGAAGCCGGCGATGGTGACGCGGCCGGTGCTATCCTGCATCGAGGCCAGCAGCCGGGCCAGAGCCATGGCCGGGTTAGGAGCCCAGTTGCCGTAGTGGCCGCTGTGCAGCGGGCGCGTGGGCCCGTACACGGTCAGGCCCACGTTCACGTCGCCCCGGGCCCCGTACACCACCTGCTTGCGCCCCGACTGGTGCACCGGCCCGTCGCAAATAATCCACAAATCGGACGACAGCAGCGCCTTATGCCGGCCCAGCAGCTCGGCCAGGTGCGGCGAGCCTCGCTCCTCCTCGCCCTCGAAGAAAAACTTGAGGTTGGCCGTGGGCTTCACGCCACTTTCGGCCAGGGCCTGGTAGGCGGCCAATATGGCCATCACCCCGCCCTTGTCGTCAGAGCTGCCGCGGGCGTAGAGGCGCCAGTCGGGGCTGAGCGGCGTGCCCGCCGGCGGCAGCGGCACCACCTGGCCGCCGGCGCTGAGGGGCCCCGTAGCCAGCATGGGCACGAACGGGCTGAGGCCCGGGGCCCACTGGGCGGGGTTCACGGGCTGGCCGTCGTAGTGGGCATAAAAGACGAGCGTGCGCGTGGCCCCGGGCACGCGCACCTCGCCGAACACGGCCGGCGGCACGCCCGGCGTGGCCGCCCCCAGCAGCTGCACCCCGCCAATGCCGCGCTGGCGCATCAGCCCGGCGATGGCGCCGGCCGTGCGGCGCAGCCCGGCAGAGTCGGCCGCCACGCCCGGAATGGCCAGCAGCCGCGTGAAATCAGCCAGCAGCTCGCGCTCGTGGCGCTGGCGGTACTGCCGCACTTTTTGCAGCGCGGGCACGGGCGGGGCCCCGGCGGCGAGCAGCGCGGCGGCCGCCGCGGCCAGCAGGGCCCCCAGCAGGTAAGGTTTCTTCATGGCCGCAAGTAAGCCCGGAAACTGCCAGGAATCAGGGTTTAAGGGCAAGCCGTGCCCACCGGCGGCCCGCCACCTGGTCACTCCTGGTGAAACACCCGCGCCAGCACCACCACCACCGGGGAATTATCGGGGTTGGTTTCCATCAAATCGGCCATGTGGGCCCACCAGCGCTGCATCACGGGCAAGCCGGGCAGGGCGTCGGCGGTGTGGCCGGCCAGCCGTTTCTGCACCCCGAACAGCCGCCCGCTGGCCGCGTCCAGAAAAATAGAATAGTCCCGAATGCCAGCCGCGCGCAGGGCCCCCGTTAGCTCGGGCCAAATTTGGTCGTGGCGGCGCTGGTACTCGGCGGCCACCCCGGGCAGCAGCAGCATGGTGAAGGCAATTTCTTCCATTGGCTTGTTTACTTAACTAATATTCAAGTTACTAACAGAATCCCAATCCGTTCGTGGCGCCACATTCGCGGGTGAATCGGCGGCAAAAGCCAGCGCGGGCCAACGGCCGGGGGCCCCAGCCACCGGCCCGCAAGTAGCTCCGCGGTTGCCGCCTAGCCTTCCTGTACTCTTCGGTGCGCCGGGGCCGTTCTGCTCCGCCCCCGGGGGGCCAAAAAAAAAAAAGAGGAGCGGCAAGCCGCTCCTCTTTTCTACTGCCGCTGGTTAGGCGCGGCGGCTTTACAGTTTGATGGTTTTCTGGGAAACCACTTGGCCGTCCACCGTCACGGCGGCCACGTAGAGGCCGGTGCGCAAGCGGGCGCCGTCCACGGCCACGGCGTGGGCCCCGGGGCCAAAGGCTTGGCCGCTCACCACAGTTTGCACTTTCTGGCCGGCTTCGTTGAACAATTCTACCGTGACGGCCCCAGCCGTGGCCAGGGTGAAGGCTACCTGGAAGCGTTCGGCAAACGGCACGGGGCTCAGCTGTACGCTGGCCGTGGCCAGGGGCCCCACGCCGCTGCCACGGGTACTGAGCACGGTGGCGAACGCCGTCAATTGTATGAACTCAGCCAGGATGGCCGTGTTGTCGAGCAAGCCGCGCCCGGTAATTTGCTGGGCGTGAGTGTTAGTGTTGTCCTCCGCGGCTACCCAAATATCCTGCGGCGTATGGTTGCCCACGGCGCCGGTTTGGGCGGCGCCGTTGCCGTTGGTGAGCGGGTTGGAGGCATAGGCCACCACAATGCGCCTGGCCGTGGCCGAGGTAGGCTGCGGGTAGGTTTTGCCCTGGAAAGTGGCCAGCGTGTAGTCGGGAAACCAGCCGTTGGCCCCGCCGTCGCCGCACACCAAGTTGGTAAGGATGGCATAGCCGGCCTCGGCGCTCACCGACTTGCCCACCTAGCCGGCGTAGGTACGAATTTTGGTGCCGTTGCGATTAGCGTCGGCCTCATCGTGCAGGCCCGTTACAGCAAAGCCGCCGCACTCGTGGTCGGATGTACTAAAAATCAGGGTCTTACCGCTGGTGGGCGTAGCTAGCAGAGCCCGGCCCTCGGCCACGGCGTAGTCAAAGGCCAGTACTTCCTTGATCATGTAATCGGAGCCGTACACGCCGGTGGCGCGCGCCGAGGTGGGCGTGGCCATTCCGCCGGCGTCGCCGCCGCCCGCGTACACCGGCTGGTCGGCCTCGACCGCGTACTGATTGGTGGTGCCCGGGCCCGCCACCACCGCAATGCCGCCGGTGTTGAAGTGCTCCAGGTAGTCAATTCGGCCAGCTTCCACCATCAGGAAGAACCCCTTGCCGTTGCTTTTGGCCTGCAACACCTTGATGGCCGTGGCCGTCATATCGGCCAGCGAGGGCTCCCAGGCGGCGCTCGTCTGGCGGTCCTGCTCGTAGTTGACGTGCGAGGCGTTGAAGAGGCCCAGCAGTTTTTTGCCGCCGGGGCCGTACTGCGCCAGGTCAATGTTCAGCAGGGCGTCGCGGCTATTCACGTACTGGTAGTTGCGCTGCTCCACGGCGTACTTCACCAGGTCCACGTCGTCGGCGCGGTTGCCACGCAGGGTCACGGGCGCGCCGGCCGTGTTCGCAATGGGGGCCCCGGTGCGGTCCACCACCGCTTCGTAGGAGCTAGCCGCGCCGCGGGTGCGGGGCATGAAGTGGCGGGCCCCGCCGCCGAACAGCACGTCGAGCTCCACGCCTACTTTGGGGGCTGGCAGCACCCAGTCGCGGGCGGCGGTGTAGCGGTAGGCGGCCGTGGGGCTGGCGTTGAAAATAGCCTCGTACTGCATCTCAGTGGAGGCAATGTACTAGGCCGAGATGTAGTCTTCCAAGTCGCGGTACCAGATGTGGCTGGCAAACGCGGCCGGTGTGGCGTGCGTGATGCGGGCCGTGCTTACCAGGCCTACGGCGTAGCCTTGCTTCTTGGCCGCCTCCAGAATGGTTTCGATGGCCGCCCCGTTGGAGACGTTCAGCGAAATCACCTCGTTGTCTTGCTTGCCGGGCCGGCCGCAGGCGTATACCGAGGCCCCTGGGGCCGAGTCCGTAATCCACGAGTTGAGCGAGTGCGTGGTCACGGTGGCATTGTACTTCATCCGGTCCAGGTTCAGCACCTGGAAGCCGGCGTCGGTAGCGTAGCGCTTGCCGTCGCGCCCCTGGCCCAGGGCCATGCGGGTGGCCGTTTTGGGGGCCAGGCCGAAGCCGTCGCCAATGTAGAGGATGACGTTTGGTTGGTGGAAGCCGCCTGTGCGCGGGCCTCGTGCCGGGCCCCAGCGGCCAGCAGCAGGCCCCCAGCGAGTAAAAATCTGACCTTCATAAGAACCAACAAATGGTGGGAGGGAGTGAATGAGCGTTAGCAACCCGTAAAATTGCGCGCGCGCCATGAGGCCGACATTACCCACTCATCAAGTCTTCATTACAAATGAAAAAAGTATCAGTCAATGAATTAATGTTACCATAACCCGCCACCCGGGGCACGTTTTTACCTTTGCGGCACCCGTTTCTTCCCGCCCCCATGCCCCTGCCCCACCCCCTGTTCCGCCGCCACTTTTTGCTGGGGGCCCTGCTGGGCCTCCTGCCGGGGGCCTCACAGGCGGCCGCGGCCCGCCCCCGCCCCCACTATACCGTGGCGGGCCACGAGCAACCCGTGGCGCTGCTGCGCGCCGGGCGGGCCACACACCTCGTCACGCAGCACAGCGTGTTCCGGCTCGAAGGGGCGCAGTTCGTGCGCAAGCACCAATTGCCCAGCGTTATCCAGTGCACCAGCGCGGCCGATACCGTGCTCTGGCTGGGCACCTGGCAGGGGGCCCAGGGCCTGAGTTTGGGCGCGGCCGGCTGCCGCCCGCACCCGCTGGCGCTGCCCGGCGCGGCGGCCACGGCCCGCATCACCGCGCTGTTTCAGGACGCGCAGGGGGCCCTGTGGGCGGGGGCCGATGACTACGAAGCATTCCGCCGGGCCCCGGACGGCGCCTTCGTGGCCGAGCTGAATACGCCGGCCATCACCGCCGGCGCGGCCACCGCCGATGGCTCGGTGTGGCTGGGCACCAACATGGGCCTCAACCGCAAGCAGGGCCCCGCGTGGACGCGCTACAATGAGGAAGGCGTAGCCAACCGCGAAATCCCCGACAACCTCGTAGAAAAGCTGCTGCCCGACAATACGGGGGCCCTGTGGGTCATCATGTCCGACGCCATCAGCGTGCTCAACCCCAAATCCCAGGCCGCCGGCGAGGCCGAAGTGCCCACCGTCAAGTTCCTCGGCCGGCCGGGCAACAAGGTGTTCGGCGTGGCCAGCGTGCCCGGCGCGGGCCGCGTGTTCGCCACGGCCATGGGCCTGCTGCTGCTGCCCGCCGCCCCGGCCGGGGCCCTCGCCGCCCCAGCTACCGACGAAGTAGCGCCCCAGCGCCTGCTGGTGCCGCTGCCGGCCTTGCCCGGCGCCACCACTTCCGCCCCGCCCTTACTGGTGCAGGTCGATGCCCAGCAGCGGGTGTGGCTGGCCGGCGCCGACGAGGTAACGGTGCTTACCGCCAAGGAATTTCGGAAGTTTGCGCAGCGGGCCCCGGCAGCTACGCCGGGCCTGGCGAACTGGCCGTAGCTTATGTAGCTTGGGCTTTGTAGTCCGAGCTACATTTCACCAGCCACTGCGGCGGCCTCCATGCGGGCCAGCAGGGCGGCGTGGTGCGGGGCCCGGCGTAGTACCAGCTCGTTGCCCAGCAGAATGAGTTGCTGGCGGGCCCGGGTGAGGGCCACGTTCAGCTTGCGGTCCACTTGGCCGGTTTCGTCGGGCGAGGCCATCAGTTCCAGCTGGTGCTCGTGGTGGCAGCAGAAGCTGACGATGATGACGTCGCGCTGCGAGCCCTGGTAGCGCTCTACGGTATCGACGCTGACTTGCAGCAGGTTGGGCAAGTTCAGCTCGACCGCTAATTGGGCCAGGCGGGCGCGGATGCGGGCTGCCTGGTTGCGGTAGCTAGCGATGATGCCCAGCGTGGTTTCGGCGTTGAAATCGGCCCCGTAGCCTTGGGCTACGGCGGCGGCGGCGCGGGCGGCCAGCTCGGCTTCCTGCGCCGATTCCTTCATCGACAAATCCTCGGGCTGGCGGCGGGTGGGCACGAACACCAGGCGCTCGTTGCGCACCCGCGCCAGGAACGCATCGGCCGGCGCGGGCCAGGCGGGGCGGCTGAGGGGCGCATGCTGCCAGGGCAGCGGGCAGCGCAATTGGCCGTCGTAGAAGTCGTCGTTCACTAGCGCGGCCAGGTCGGCGTGCATGCGGTACTGGTCAGCCAGGGTGCCGTGGGCGTGGGGCCAATGAGCCTCGGCGCGTCGGAACAGGCGCTCGAAGTACGAGTTGCGCAGGTTGGTAAGGCCCAGCTCGTCGCGAAGCAAACCGGCCACTTCCGGAGCAATGGCGCTGGTTTCGGGACCCTGGGATACTACAGCTGGCAGCTGGCGGTGGTCGCCGATGAGGATGAATTTGGGCACCTTGGCCAGCAGCGCCAGCATGGGGCCCTCCAGCACCTGGCTAGCCTCGTCCACCACCGCCAGGTCGAACTGCTTGAGCAAGAACAGCTCCGGCTTACCCAACAGGCTGGCCACCGTGCCCACATAGAACGGGCAGCCCGTGAGCCGCGCCCGCACCGTCTGCCGGCTGGGGCAATCCCGAATCATATTATCCAGCAGGTACGGCCGGTACGACGGGGACGTACCCAGCCGCGAGCCGACGCGAATAAACGGCAGCCCGGCCGCCACCAGTTGCTCGCAAATCTCATCCACGGCGCGGTTGGTGTAGGCGGCCAGCAGGGCCTGCTTATCGTCCTGATACAGCTTGACGGCCAACTCCTTGAGTACGGCGCGCGTCTTGCCCGTGCCGGGCGGTCCGCAGAGCACAAACCAATCGGGCGCGGCCAGGGCGCGGGCCACTACCTCGGGGGCCGCGGTGGCGGGCGGCACGGCGGCATCCCAGCCGTCGGGCCGGCGCGGGCCGAGGCGAGCCAGCAAGCGCTGCCGCCGCTCGGGGGGCAGGCCCAGGAAGGCCGACAGGCCCGCCCATTCGCGCCGGAACGTGTCGTAAGTGTCGGGCTCCAGAGCCCAGTGTGAGTGGCCGGCTAGGTAGCGCGGGGCCAACCGGCGGTTGCGCACGCTCAGCACCACTTGCCCGGCGGCAGTGAGGTCTTCGGCCAGTACCACCTTCACCACCTGCGCGTCGAGCACACTCAGCGCTTGGCTGTTGGCCGTTGGCTGTTGGCTATTGGCTTCGCCCTGACTCAAGCCATCGGCTTCGCCCAGCGGAGAGCTAACAGCTAACGGCTGAGCGCTAACAGCTTTTTTCCTTGGGTAAAGAATGAGCGTGTCGCCGGCCCGGAAGTTGACTTCGCGGCCCCCGGCCGGACGCCGGAAAATGAGGTGGGGCCCCAGGCCGCCGCGGGCATCATCGGGAGCGTTGCTGTGGTCTTCGCTCAGCTCGAGGCCGTCGAGCAGGCTGAAGTTCTGGTGCTTGCGGGCGGCGGGCAGGCGCCACAGGCCAGCCTGGCCGCCGGCGTCGCCGGGGCGGGCGTCATCGCCAAGCAGAGTCAGGCGCATCTCGCGGGCCACGAAGCGGGTCATTTCCAGGCAGTAGGCGCGCTCCACGGGGTCGGCGGCGGCCCAGGCCTGGGCCATTTTCTCGGCCTTGGCCCTGCCGAAGGGCGGCAGGGCGGCCAGGTTGGGGCGCAGCACGGGGGCCAGCAGTTGGGCCACGGCCCCGGGGCCCGCGGCGCGGGCCAGCAACAGCTCGGTGCCCACCAGCTGGTTGCGCGCCGACAGCAGCCGGTCCACCAGCTCGGCGTCCTGGTCTACGCGGCGCACGGGGGCCTGGTCGGGAGCGGCGTTGGAGTACAAAATGCTGGTGCGGCCGCGGCCGGCGGTGGCCCCGTCGGCCCCAAATACCGACTCCAGCAGCAGGCGGTAGAGCTGGGCCTGGGCGGCGTGGTTGCTCCAGGGCTCGCCGTGGGGCACTTTAGTCGAGCTTTTCAGCTCGATGATGTCGTAGCCGGTGGGGCTTTCATGCAGTAAATCGAGCCGCCCCTGCAAGCCGTAGGTGGCCGACAAAAACGACGGTTCCAGGAAGCAGTCGGCCACGCGCAGCGGCTGCTGCTGGTAGCCCGTGCGGCTGCCCGCAATAAAGCCCTGGGCCCGGCTGGCCCGCAGCGTGCGGTAGTGCCGGCGCAGGTCGCCGAGCAGCTCGGGCACGCCCGTGCGCGTCTGGAAGTCGGGCAGCGCGCTAATGGTGAGCGGATTCGAACGGAACAACCGCCGCTTAAAAAATCCCTCCAGGTCGAAGTCAGTTGCTAGTTGTTCGTTGTCAGTTATTAGTTGCTCGTTATTAGTTGTTAGCTGCTGTTTGTCAGCGCTTTCCTGCCCATTGTCTCCTGACAACTGACAACTGACAACTGACAACTGACTATCAGCAGCCCATTCGTCTTGCCGGGCGGCGTGGCTCACTTCCTCGTCCAGCAGCATGTTCACGAGGTTGCCGACTACCAGCGGGCGCGAGGTCTCATCGGGTAGAAAGGCGTTCAGCAGGGCCCATTCGGGGATGGTACCGCTGGCCTGGGCGCACTCCGCGATGGTGGTCACGTTCACCAGGTAATCGGGCTCCAGCACTACCCGGCGCGGGCGGATACGGCCGTCGGGCTGTGCCACGGGGCCCACCAGGTGCAGTACGGGGTGCAGGGCGGCGGCCAGCGGCAGCAGGTTTTCGTAGGCGGCGGGCAGGTCGATGTCGAAGGGCTCCGCGGGGCAGCCGTCGGCGAGCGCGCTCATTTCGGCAGTGAGCCGGCCGGTGGCCAGGTCGGCGTGCAGCACCTGCACCCGCCAGGTGGGCGCGGCGGCCAGGGGCTGCGCCGCGAGGGCTTCGGCACGGGCTAGGTCTTGCTCATCAGTAGCTTGCAAGCCGCCGGCCGGCACAGGGCCCTCGTAGGCGGCCCCGGTGAGGTGCTGCACCAGGCGGGCCAGGGCCCCGAAGCCGGCCGCAGCCTCGGCGGGGGTGCCGGGGTAGCTTTCGTGCAGCACCAGGTTGGCGGTGAGGCGCAGGTTTTGAAGCTGGCGGCGCAGCAGCGGCGGCAGGCGGTGGTCGTAGGCCACGAGGCCGATGGCCTGGCTGAGGTCGGCAAAGGGCGCTTCGCGGCGGCGGCACTCGTCGCGCAGCACTTGTTCAAGGAGCTGGCGCAGCTTGGGCAGTTGGTCGGCGGGCGTGGCGGCGGGGGCCGTGGCCAGCGCGGCAAGGCGGGCGTAGTAAGATTTGGGCAAAACGGGCGGCGGATAGATCCTTAAAGGTAGCGCCGCGGGGCGTTTGGTGGTCGTAAATGCCGCCCGTGCGTATTGTTGCTCGTACTTGTTCAAATCGCCTCACCGCCGGGGCCCCGGGCCGCCGCCGGCAATCCTACCCATGACCGTTTCCTTCCGCCTGCTTTTCACCTTCCTGCTGGGGCCCCTGCTGGCCCTGGCCCAAGCCCCGCCGCCCGCTCCTGCGCCGCCTGCATCGCCCCTGCCCCGCCTGCTGGCCGAGCGCCAGGTCCTTACGCGCCGCTACGCCGCCGCCCGGGCCCAGCGCAACAGCCTGTTTGGGCTCGGCGGCCAGCCGTCGAAAAAGGATTTGCAGGCCGTGGTGGACGCGTTGCAGGGCATTGTGAACAAGGACGAGCAGATTGTAGCCGTGCTTAACCAATCGGCCCAGGCGGCCCAAAATACGGCCACCACACTGCAAAGCACCAGCCGCGACGACCGCAACCTCACGTCCGACCGCTTGGCCGAAGCCCGCAACCAGCAACTGAATGTGCAGGAGCGCGAGCGGCGCGCCATGGCCCGCCAGCTCGCCCTCGAAGATGACCTCGACGCGGCCCAGCAGGCCCGCCAGCGGCGCGACTGGGCCATCCTCGGGCTGGCGCTGGCCTGCGTGGGCCTGTTTTTCTGGCGTCGGCGGCGCTGAGCGCATTGGCCATTGTTGCCGCTGTACGAATAACACCGGGCAATCATCAGGTTGGTGCGTAAGGAGGCCCGGCGGTAGCGCGAACTTTATAGTTCGCGTCACTACCACGGTATTTAAGTAACTGATGTTGCGCAGTGGTAAGGCAAGAGGTAGTCCGTTTAAGGTAATGCTTTAATTTTGCAATTATAATCGCAAATAAAATATTTAATTGCGCCAATATGATTGGTTAATGATTTAGAAAAACTGGCGGTGGTCCAAAGCAGGATGATACCGGACCTTTAGTTTGTTAATTAAGTCAGCTTAAAAACACGTCAGGAAAGCTGGAAGGACGAATATTCAGACATCATAAATTGAGTGAAATACCGAAATCATCTCGCTTTGGACCACCGCCTTTTTTAGTTCGCCCATCCCGGTTTGGGGACGGATGCCCAACACCCTGGCTGTATCCCGTATCCCGCTGCCATTCCGGGCCATGTCCGTGATTTTAGCCCGCACGCCCACCGCATGCGCTTTATGGCGGTAGCGCAGTTGAAAGGTGCGGCGGCAGGCCGTGCAGCGGTAGCGCTGGGTGCCATCGGTGGCTTTGCCGTACCGATAGACGGCATCCGGTTGCTGACAGGACGGGCAGAGAACGGGTTCTAAAACCATCCCAAAAAATATGCCCTCTATACATACTCAACACACGACCCCAGATTTCACTGTATAAACCGCAAATGCGGCCCTACGGTGCACGTTAATTTTCCGGCTGCTGCGCCCTGCCTGGGCGGCTGTGCGCCGTTTTCTAGCCCGGCCCTTGGCTCACGCCCAGCGCGGCCAGCCAGGCGTTGGCCGCACCCTCGTCCACAAAGCGGGCAGACGGCCCGGGGCCACCGGGCGCGGGGCCCGGCAGGGCAGCGGGCGGGCCGCAGGGAATTGCTTTTTTTGGGCCCCGCCAGCGGCCCCGGCCGGGGCGTGGGGTAGCGCGGGGCGTGGGGCCCTACCCAGGGCCGTTTTTTATTGCGCGCCATTTCCCAAAAAGTAAGGCCGTGCGGTACACACTGGCCGCCCCGCGCATCGCCGGCAACGGCCGGCGATGCGCGGGGCGACGAGGATACCTAGGTACAGCCCCGGTAAGGCCACGGCTGGGCCCCGTGCTTGATGAAGCGCGGCAAGGGGACCCGGACCGCTACCTTCGACTGGCAAACGCGGCCCGTGCCCCACGAAGCGCCCCGGCCGCCAGCCGCGCCCACTGCAAAATCCGTAACCCGTAGGCCGGGCACTGCCGCCAAGCCGTTTTGGACCCCGGTGGTGGACCCCGCCGTGGTGCGGCGCCTGAGCAACCAGCCCCGCCGGCCCGGAACAGCGGGGCCCCACCCGTTCCTGTACCCTGATGACCAGCACGTTTCCCTTTGAAGTCGCCGCCGCCAAAACGACCGCCAACCCCGCCCGTCAGTTTGCCATCGTGGCGCACGCCGGTAAGCTCGAAGACTACCACGACCTGTTCGAGGACTTCGGCTTCGTGGGCAGCGGCGCTTCGTGGCGCGAGCACCTCGAAACCATCGTCGAAGAATTTCAGCCCGAATTACTTGACCACTTGGAATTTGACGAAACCGGCGACACGTTCCTGGCCTACGCCGACACCCCCGACACGGTGCGCGCATTCCTGGCCTGCGTGCAGCCCTACTTCGGCGACCTCGCCAAGCTGGAGAAATACTTCCAGCAAACCGACCCGGAGGATTTTTTCCAATAGGGCCCCGGGGCCATTAGGACTTCCAAATAGGCTTAATTTTTAGTTCCGAAACGGCTTAGCCCCGATGGGCATTTTGAAGAGCTGCACCGGGAAGGCCACCGTTTGCACGCCCTTTTGCTGACCGGCGGTGCGGTTAATTTGCGCGGCCGGAATCCAGAGGTTGCCGGCGTGGTCAATCTACAGGGCATCGGCCCAAATCAGGCGCGGGTCCTGCACCGGCACGCTGCTTTGGCCGGCGGGCGTCACCTTCAGAATACGCTTTTCGTTGGCGTCAGTTACGCACAGGTTGCCGGCGGCGTCGATGGTGGTGCCGCCGCAGGTGGGCGAGTTAAAGAAGCACGTTACCTTCTTCGCCAAGGCTTCGGATGTGATGTTTGGGTCGTTGTCGGATATGGCGATGCCGTTCCAAATCGTGTCGGACGAGGCCACCGCCACCAGGCTTTTCGCGCTTTCGAAGGTGAGCACGGCGGGCGGCGCGGCAATGGCTATTTTCTCCGGCTTGTCGGGCTTGGAGTCGGTGCTGCAAGCGGCCAGCGCCAGGAAAGCAGCGGCGGGGAAGATGGAGGCAAGGCGGTGCAACAGGCGTTCGGCCGTGCAGAGGCCCGGCGATTTGCGCAAACAGACCGTTTACCTTTGCGAGTTACAAACTCGCCCCACTTGCCAGCCAGCAGTTGTGCGCTTCGCGCTAAACTGCGGCCAGCGCCTAACCGCATCCGAGCAATATCCCTAAAAAAATATCGCGTTACCAGGAAGCAAGGTCGCGCTGGTTTCCACGGGCCGGGGCCTCAGCCTCAACCAACTGGTGAGCCAAGCCGTCCGCCAGTTTGTGGTGCAGGCCGAGTAGACACCGCTACCACATGAAAGCCATCAAGCCCATCCGCACCGAAGCTGACCACTGCGCCGCCCTGGCCCGCGTGGAAACCATTTTTCAGGCCGAGCCCGGCGAACCAGCGTTTGACGAATTGGACGTGTTGGCTACGCTGATTGAGGCGTACGAGGCCCGCCACCACCCCATTCCCGAGCCCGACCCCATCGAGTATATCAAGTACAAAATGACCAAACAGGGCCTGCGCCAGCGCGACCTCGCCGCGTGGCTGGGCGGCGAGAACCGGGTAAGCGAAATCCTGAACCGTAAGCGCAAGTTCATCGCTAAAATGATGAAGGCCCTGCACCAGTATCTGGGCTTGTTGGCGGAGGTGCTGCTGGCGGCAGCTTAAGCTGCTTCAGAAACAATCCGGGAAAGAATGCTCATTAATTTATCTAGGACTTACGCAAAAAGTGTAACTTGAAAGGAAAAGCCATGAAAGTGACGGCACAACTGTACGGGCAGTTTTTGGTGAGCAGCCAGGTCAACTACACGGGGACGTATCTGGCCGAGCATCTGGAGGGCCTCTCGCACGACAACGTGCGCTATTTTCTCAAAACCCGGCGTTTCACCCCCCGCCAGCTCTGGCAGCAAGTACGCCCACAGGTGATGCTCAGCGCGCGGGGCTACGTCCTGTTTGACGACACGGTGCTCGACAAGCACCACAGCCGGCGCATCGAACTCGTACGCCGCCAGTACAGCGGCAACGCCCACGGCGTGATTGCCGGCATCGGCCTGGTGACGTGTGTGTACGTCAACCCCGAAACCGACCAGTTCTGGCTCATTGACTACCGCCTTTTCGCCCCCGACACCGACGGCAAGACCAAGCTCGACCATGTGGCCGACATGCTCGGGCAATTGGCCCCGCGCAGTATCCCATACCGCACGGTGCTCATGGATAGCTGGTACGCCACCACGGCCCTGTTCAAGTGGCTGCTGGACGAAGGCAAAACATTTTACTGCCCGCTGAAAAGCAACCGGCTCGTCGATGATTCCGGCGGCCAGCAGCCCTACCAGCCCGTGGCCTGCCTGTGCTGGTCGGCCGCCGAAGTAGAAGCTGGCAAAATCCTGAAAGTGAAGGGCATGCCCAAAGATTGCAAACTGAAACTCTTCCGCGTACTGGTGTCCACCCACCGGACGGACTACCTCCTCACCAACGAGGTTGAGCCCTTGCACACGGCCGCTGCCGAACACGAAAGCAGCGTCCGCTGGACGATTGAGCAGTTTCACCGCGAACTCAAGCAACTCACCGGCGTGCAGGCCTGCCAGTGCCGGCTGGCCCGCAGTCAGCGCAATCATATTGCCCTGGCCGTGCGCGCTTGGACCTGCCTTAAACAAGCCGCCTACCAAACCAAACAAACCGTCTATCAGCTCAAACAAGGCTTTTTGGATGAGTATATGCGACATGAATTACGCCAGCCTTCGCTCGCGTTTGCGTAAGTCCTATTATCCTGGTATTTTGCTGTTATTCCGCCAAGCTTCTCATCCGATTGCTTCAACAATTTGGGTGCCCAATAATTTCGCTCCTGCTCTAACGGAAATTCTCTAATACGTCCGTAATAGGCTTTTACTGTCTTCAACTCTACCCTACTATTTTTATAGTAGTTTGACAACGAGTGATTTGCCAACAAAACCAGCGCAGTAGCGTGCCCACCATCTCGGCAAGTTCCCCGTCCGGTTTTGCGCCGGCGCAGCTGATTTGGCGCAGCTGATTTGGCGCAGCACATTCAAGCCGTGTCGGCTCAGGCTGGTGGCCCGGTAGCCGTGGTTTTTACGGGTAATGGGCTTTTCCCCGTCGGCTCGTGTCCCCATGCTTAGGCAAAAGGCGTAGGCCACGCTCACCAGGGCAGCGCAAGGGGCTGGCTTCCCAGTTGGAGCCCCCGCCTTTGAGGTTCTGAAAATACTGCTCAATCGTCCACCGCTTCGCTTAGCGCTGCCCCAGGTAAGCCCCGCCCACGTTGCCGAAGCGAAAGAGAAAATTCCCGTCGACCAGCGCTTTGACCCACGCCTGTCCCCAGACGCCGTCCACCTGGCAATGGGCCACGCGCCGGACCTGGCCGACGGCCAGGCCCAGGTCGGCAATGGCTTGCCGGCGCCCACTCGAACAGGGCAGCAGGTGGTGGCGGGGCAACCGCATGTCAACCAACCAACCCATTGACTTTTAGCTACTTAAACCAGGAATGATCCACGAATTCGCGGTCGCCCAGCGCCCCGCCGATGCGGTCTTTGCCCAGCACCCGCACGCAGACCTGACGCACGGCGATGCGCTGGGCGGCGTTGGAATTGCCGCGGCGATGGTCGAGCAGTTCCCAGTAGCGCAGCACCTGAAACGCGCCCTGACCCACGGCAAGGAGCAGGGCATTGACCTGACCCTGGCCGAAGTCCCCTTCCATGCGGTCCAGGCACAGGCACAGGCGCAACTTGCCCCGCGCCGGCAGCAGGCCCAGCACTGACTGCGCCAGCACCAGGGAGTGCAGGTCCGTCTCGCGGAAGAAATCCTGAACCCGGGTTTCGTTCGAGGCTGGTTTAACGGCATCGTTGAGGTGCTGCGCCACTTTACAAAATTGCCCGTTGCAGCTTCTTACCAATGCAATAATAAACTGGCTGCCAAACTTTTGATGGGCCAGGTTGCGCACCACGGGCAGGTGCTGTAAAACCGTTGTAATTTTGGCCATGACGCCTTGCTTCACGGGGCAGGACGGGCTTTTTCGGCGTAGAAAACCTCAAAGGTCGGACCGCCCCGTTTTTATGCCCCGAATTTTAGTAGGGTAGAGTAGGCAAGGACAAGTCCACTGGGGCAGGGCTTGGGCACGTAGCCGACTGGCCGGGGCCCCGGCTTATTTCCCCAGGACGGACAGATCCACCACGCCATTGGCTTTGGGCTTGATGAGGTGGGCCGGAACCACCTTGGACGCGGGACGCTTGACGGCCGGACGCGGCGGAACCGGCCGGACTGCTGCGGGCACGGGAACCGGGACGGGCGCGGAAACCGGGGCGGGCACGGACCGGCGGGCCTGCTTGGCCAGAGCTTTGTCTTGCTTGCGGTGCAGCTTGACCAGCTGGGTAGCCAGGCGCTTCACGGTGCTGTCAACGGCTTCCGCAATGGCACCGCCGGCGGGGATTTCCGGGCGCAGGAACGGCGCCAGCGCGGCGGTGAGCTGGCCGGCCAGGGCCTTGCGCACCTGCCTGGCGCTGGGCCGCTCGGCGCGGCGGGCGGCCTTGTGCAGCTGCTTGGCCAAGTGGCGCAGCGTTTTGGCCACGGCTTTGGACGAGCGCCCCCCGGCACCGGGACCCAAGTGGAGGGCCGCCGCTGCCGCGAGTTGATCGGCTAGGGTTTGCTTGGAAGGGGACATGGGAGAAACGAAAAGGTAAGTGGACTCGGAACCGGGCCCCGGGCAAGTCCGCCCGGGGGAACCAGTGCAAAAGTGCTGGCGGGGGGCCCCGACGGCCATGACGTTCATCAGGCCCGAACCTGATAATTATCATGGCCCCGGGCCAGAAGCCGGATTGGATACTTTCCCTCTATTCAACAAACGCAGACAATTTGTTAACACTTCCGCAACGTGCCAGGGCCGCCAAAGACGCAACTTTGCATTCGAAAAATACCCTGACTAATTGAGCAAATTGCCCACCCCCGTGCCCGTCCGCTCAGCCCCGTCTTCGGAGCTGAAACGCTGGCAGCTGCGCACTGGTCTGAGCCTGTTTATGGGCTACAGCGCCTACTATGTGTGCCGCTCCAACCTGGCCATTGCCGCGCCGCTGCTCATCCGCGAGTTTGGCGGCCGGGGCCTGAATAAAGAAGTGCTGGGCCAGATTGCCTCGGTAGGCGTACTGTTCTACGCCGCCGGCAAGGTGCTAAACGGCGTACTGGGCGACTTTTTGGGGGGCAAAAAGATTTTCCTGCTGGGCATGGCGGGGGCCGTGGCGGCTACAGTAGCGTTTGGGCTGGGGCAGGGCGTGGCGGTGTTTTTTGCGGCCTGGGCCGCCAACCGACTGGTGCAGTCCATGGGCTGGGCCGGGCTGGTAAAAACCGCGGCCAACTGGTTTTCATACAGGTCCTACGGCCGCGTGATGGGCCTGCTAAGCCTGAGCTATCTATTTGGCGACGTGGTGGCCAAGCTAGTGCTGGGGCAGCTGCTGGTGCAGGGGCTGGGCTGGCGGGGGCTTTTCATGACGGCGGCGGGCGTGCTGGCCGCGGTGGCGCTGGGCTGCGCGTTCAGCCTAAAGGACGCGCCCGAAAGCGTGGGCCTGGCCGCCCCGCCCACCAACCCCAACAGCCTCTTCGCGGAGAAAGGAACGGGCCCCACGACCGACCGGCCCGCATCGCTGGGCCACTTGCTGGGGCCCTACTTCCACAGCCCGGCCTTCTTGCTGATGCTGGCGATGTCGTTCGGGCTCACGGCGTTGCGCGAGGCGTTCAGCTTCTGGGTGCCCACCTACCTAGTGGAGGCCGCACACCTCTCGGAGGGCGCGGCGTCGCAGTGGAGCGCGCTGTACTCGGTGTGCGGCATGGCCTCCATCCTGGGGGCCGGCTACCTCTCCGATGCCTGGCTGAGGGGGCAACGCGGGGCACTCATTTTGGGGGCCTGCGTGGGCCTGGTGCCCGTACTGGCCCTGATGACGCAGCCGGCCAGCGGCCCCGCCCTGCCCTTAGTGCTCACGTCGCTGGTGGGCCTGCTGCTGCTGGGGCCCTACTCGTTTTTGTCGGGGGCCATGGCCCTCGACGCCGGCGGCCGGCAGGGGGCGGCCACCGCGGCGGGCCTGCTCGACGCCGTGGGCTACGCCGGCGGCACCGGGGCCCTGTGGCTCACCGGAGCCCTGGCCGAGCGGCAGGGCTGGGCCGCGGCCTGGGTGGCGCTGGCCGCCGTGGCCGCGGCCACGGCGGGGGCGGCGCTGGTGTTCTACCGCACCCAGGAGCGGCGGCCGGGACTTGTAGTGGCGGCCCAACAGGTAACCCCACCCCCGGCCCAAGCCGCTTGATGCGCGCAATCCGGTGGGGAGGTCAGGGCACCAGTGTTTACCCATAGGAAAGTCCGGGTCATAATTAGTTAACGATTTGATGACTAATCGGCGACCTACCGCGGCCGGGCAGCTTGGACCTTTGCCAATAATATTTTGGACACCAGCGGCAGGTACTGCTTTTAATCATCAGGCCGCGCTACGCTAAACACAGGGCAGCTCCGGCGCTGCTCAATGGCCCTCCCCCCGGCCTGGCCGGTACTCCTATTGGCCGCCAGGGCCCGGGCGGCGCGGCCGCTGGCCACACGACGCACGCAGCGCCGAACCCCGCCCGCCCGAAAAACAAACCAGGCTTGCGCACTTCCAACCCCGGCCACAAGATGCTACCCCATATCCCCGACACCCCCCAGGCAACCGTGGAGGCTATTTTTGCGCTGTACGAGGCCCACGGCCACGCCGATTACATCGGCGAGCCGGTGTCGCAACTCGAACACATGTGGCAGGCCGCCGCACTGGCCGAAGCCGCCGGCTACGGAGAGGAGGTAGTGCTGGCCGCCTTCTTCCACGACCTGGGGCACCTGTGCGCCAATACGGCCGATACCGCCGCGATGGACGGCTTCGGCGCCGTGGACCACGAACGGCTGGGGGCCGAGTACCTACGGGCCCGGGGCTTCTCCGAACGCCTGGCCACGCTGGTCGAAAGCCACGTGCTGGCCAAACGCTACCTCACCCACAAACACCCCGCGTACCTACGCCGGCTCTCGCCGGCCAGCCAGGCCACGCTGGCCTTCCAGGGCGGTCCGATGGGCGCCGCCGAAGCCGCCGCGTTCGAGCAACACCCCGACGCCGCCACCATCATCCGCCTACGGGGATGGGACGACCAGGCCAAAGAAGAACACTACCCCGTGGGCTCCCTTGACCATTTCAAACGCATGGCTCTGAGGCACTTAGCCAGTCGGTGAGTGCGTGAATTAGCCTCAACTCACCCACTCACTCATTCACCGACTCCCCCCTTCACCGAATAACCGACTCATTCATTCACCAATTCACCAACTCTCTCATTGTCTATGCGAAGCTTTTACAGAATGTTTCAGGTGCTGCTGCTGGTCTTGGGGCTGGGACTGGCGCCGCAACTACTGCGGGCGCAAGGCCCCGGCACCCCCGTGAGCGGCGTGGTGAGCGGCGTGGTGAGCGACGACCAACAGCAGCCCCTGCCGGGCGTGAGCGTGCTGGTGAAAGGCACCACCCGCGGCACGAGCACCGACGCCGACGGCCGGTTTGTGCTGAACGCCGGCCCCGGTGAGGTGCTGACGTTCAGCTCCGTGGGCACGACTTCAAGGGAAGTACCCGTCGGCAACCAGAAAACCTTCGCCATTGCCCTAGCCACCGACAACAAGCAGCTCGCCGAAGTAGTGGTGACGGCCCTGGGCGTGAGCAAGGAAACGCGCAAAATCGGCTATGCGGTGCAGCAAGTGAACGGCGAGGACCTGGTGCGGGCCCGCGACCCCAACCCCATCACTGGCCTCGTGGGCAAGGTGGCCGGCCTTTCGGTGGGCCCCTCGGCCGAACTGCTGCGGGCGCCCAACGTGTCCATCCGGGGCAACCTGCTGTCGCTGTACGTAGTGGATGGCTTCCCGATTGATACCGATACCTGGAACATCAGCCCCGACGACATCGAGACCTACACCGTGCTGAAAGGCCCAGCCGCGGCCGCCCTCTACGGCAACCGCGCCCAGAACGGGGCCATCCTCATCACTACCAAAAAGGGCAGCAAAAACAAGAAGGGCTTCACGGTGGAGCTCAACAGCAGCAACGTCATCCAGTCGGGTTTCCTGGCGTTTCCGCGCGTGCAGGATTCGTACGGACCGGGCGAGAACACGTTTTATAAATTCGTGGACGGCAAGGGCGGCGCGCCCGGCGGCGTGGACGGCGACTACGACGTGTGGGGCCCCTACTTCAACGGCCAGCTGATTCCGCAGTACGACTCGCCCGTGGTGAACGGCGTGCGCCAGGGCACGCCCTGGCTGGCGCGCGGGGCCAACAACCTCCAGCACTTCCTGCGCACGGGCTTCCAGACCAACAACAACGTCGCGCTCAGTGCCAACGGCGACACCTACACCACGCGCTTCTCGGTGTCGCAGCAGAAGCAAAACAGCTACATTCCCAACAACGGCGTCAACATCGTCAACTTCAACATGTACGGCGCGTTCAACCCGAGCCCGCGCTTTAAGATTGAGGCCAACCTGAACTTCAACCGCCAATTTACGGACAACTTCCCGGACGTGGACTACGGGCCCAACAGCCTCATTTACAGTTCGGTGGTGTGGACCGGAGCCGACTGGGACGTGAACGCGCCCGACATCCGGGGCATTTGGCAGCCGGGCAAGGTGGGCACGCAATCGGTGTTTGCCGAGTACCAGCGCTACCACAACCCCTGGCTGATGGTGGAGAAGTGGACCCGCGGCCATTACAAGAACGACACCTACGGCTACCTCACCGGCAACTACAAGATTGACGGGCACCTGAGCGCCACCCTGCGCACCCAAATCAGCACCTACAACCTGCTGCGCACCGAGAAGATGCCGTTTTCGGCCCACCCCTACGGCCGCGAGGGCAACCAGGGCGACTACCGCGAAGACCGCCGCAACCTGTTTGACCACAACGCGGAAGGCTTCCTGAACTTCAACTACGACCTGGGGCCCCAGAAATTCCTGAACCTCTCGGGCCTGGTGGGCGGCAACGTGCGCAATTTCACCTACAACTCGAACTGGACCTCGACCGACTACCTGAACGTGCCGGAAGTGTACGCCTTCAGCAACTCGCAAAACCCGGTGCAGAGCACGAGCTTCAACTCGCAGATGCGGGTGCTGAGCGCCTACTACTCGCTCGATGCCTCGCTGGGCCGCTTCGCTACCCTTTCTACCACGGGCCGCATCGACCGCTCGTCGGCTTTCCAGACGCCGACCACCTACTACTACCCGAGCCTGTCGCTGGCCACGGTGGTATCGGACTACGTGGCCGTGCCCCGCGCCATTTCCTTTTTGAAGCTGCGCGGCTCTTTCGCCAGTATCCGCACCGACGCCACGGCGCCCACCATCGGGCCGGCCCCGTTCAACTCCATCACGGCCTTCGGGGGCAGCACGGGCAACTCACTCTTTACCAACCCGCTCGGCTACGGCAATACCTACGCTTCGCCCTACAACGGACCAGACTACTCGCTCCAGTCGTTTTACTCCACCAGCAAGCCCTACAACAACCAGGCGGCCGGCTATGGCACCAACAGCCTGTTTGCGCCCGCGCTCAAAACCAGCACCCGCGTGAACTACGAGGAAGGGCTGGACGTGAAGTTTCTGCAAAACCGCCTGGGCCTGAGCGCCACCGCTTTCCAGTACATCGACGGGCCCCAGATTCTGCCCAACCCGCTCTCGTCGGCCACGGGCTACACCACCGAGTACATCAACGCCCTGAAAACCAAGAAAACCGGCTACGAGCTGAGCCTCACGGGCAGCCCGGTGCAGAACGCCAACGGCTTCGGCTGGGACGTGCTCGTGAACTGGTCGACCTACAAGCAGGTATACAGCGAGCTGCCGGCGGGCCAGAGCCTGTACCAGACGTTCTACGGCGTGGGCGACCGCACCGATAAGTTCTACGGTACGGCTTTCGTGCGCACCCCCGACGGGCAAGTGGTGAACGACGCGGCCGGCAAGCCCCTCACCAACCCTGTGGCGCAGTACCTGGGCAACCTTAACAACGACTACCAATGGAGCATCTACAACAAGTTCCACTACAAGTCGCTGAGCCTGGGCTTCCAGTTCGACGGGGCCGTGGGCGGCGTCACGACGGACTACATGTTCAACAAAACCATGCGCGGCGGCCGCAACGCCCTCACGGCCGAAGGGGCCCTGGGCGCGGCCCGCTACCAGGACTGGCAGAACTACGGCGCGGCCGGCTACAAGGGCGCGTTCGTGGGCGAGGGGGTCGTTATCGCCAACGGCGGCAAGATTAACTACGACTCGCAGACGGGTGCCATCCTCAACCCCGAGGCCTTGCAGTACGCGCCCAACACACAGGTGGCCTTCGTGCAGGACTACGTGAGCCGGTACTACGGCGTGCAGGAATCCAACCTGATGAGTAAGACCTATGCCAAGCTGCGCGAAGTGACCATTAGCTACGACCTGCCCCGCACGCTGCTGGCCAACTCGTTTATCCAGCGGGTGTCGGTGTCGCTCATCGGCCGCAACCTGCTCTATTTCTACGGCGACAAGCGCTTCAAGGACGTGGACCTGGACCAGTACAACTCGGCCATCAGTGTGACGGGCTTGCAGTCGCCCACCGTGCGCAGCTACGGCCTGAACCTGAACGCTACTTTCTAACGGCTACCGCCCCAACAGGATGAAAAATATCTTCAAAACCGGTGGCTTGCTCGTAGGCCTCGCCCTGGCCACCACCAGCTGCAACAAAACGCTCGACGAGCTGACCCTCAACGAGAACAAACCTAACAGCGTGCCGGCCGCGCTGCTCTTCACCGGCATTCTCAACGACGCCTACGAAGCCCCCAACGGCCAATACGAGGCCTGGAACCAATATTACCTCAACAACTACGACTACTACGGCAACAACCGCTACGACTTCGGCAGCGGCACCGTGTACTACACCACCCTCAAAAACGTGGGCCTGATGGAACAGCAGGCCCTGGCCGCCGGCTCGCCCGCCATGAACCCGTACGAGGCGATGGGCAACTTCTTCCGGGCCTACTTCTACACCCGCATGAGCCTGGAAATGGGCGACCTGCCGCAGAGCCAGGCCCTGCTGGGCCTTGATGGCCTGACGCCCGTGTACGACCCACAAAAGGCGGTATTTGTGCAGTCCTTCAAGTGGCTGGAAAGCGCTAACGCCGACCTGACCACACTCATCGCCGGCGGCACCACCACCATCAGCGGCGACATCTATTTCGGCGGCGACCTCACCAGGTGGCAGAAAGTGGTGAACACCCTGCGCGTGCGTTTGCTGCTGGCGCTAAGCAAAAAGAACGGCGATGCCGACCTCAACGTCGCGGGGCAGTTTGCGGCCATCGTAAGCAGCCCCACCAAGTACCCGCTCATGACCAGCGCGGCCGACAACATGCAGTACGTGGCGGTGGCGGCCACCAACAACTTCTACCCCAACAACAACCGCAACTTCGGCCAGGACGGCTCGCGCAAAAACATGGCCGCCACCTATGTGGGCCTGCTCACCAGCTTGCAGGACCCGCGCGTGTTTGCCACCTGCGAGCCCGCCCGCGACTTGGTGGACAACAAGAAGCAGAGCCCGACCGCCTTTTCATCGTTCGTGGGGGCCGACGCCGGCCTCGACCTGGGCGTGATGTATGTGAACGCCGGCTTGCAGCAGTACTCGTTTCTGAACCGCAAGCGCTACTTCTCGACCCTCACCGGCGAGCCGGCCATTCAGATTGGCTACCCCGAGCTGGCCCTGAACATTGCCGAGGGCATCAACCGCGGCTGGCTGGCGGGGGGCAACGCCGAGCCGTACTACACGGCTGGCATTCAGGCCTCAATGGCGTTCTACGGCCTGCCCACGGAGGGCCCCTACGTGGCGTCCTTCTACCGTCCTGGCTCGACGGACGTGACCAGCGGGGCCAACTACGACACCTACACCATCCCCATCAGCTACGCCACCTACTACGCCCAGCCCAGTGTGCAGTATGCCAGCGGTGGCACCGGCCTGACCCAGATTTTGCAGCAGAAGTACCTCGCCCTGTTCCGTCACGCGGGCCTGGAGGCCTACTACAACTACCGCCGCACGGGCATCCCCGCCTTCACCACGGGCCCCGGCACCGGCAACGGCGGCCGCATCGCGGCGCGCTTCAAGTACCCCGCCTCGGAGCGCACGGCCAATACCGCAAACTACCAGGCCGCGCTGGCCAGCCAGTACGGCAGCAACGACGACATCAACGGCGTGATGTACGTGCTGAAATAAATGACCAGTGGGTTCGGTAGCTTATTTTTTACAAACAGAAAAATAGGCTACGCAACGGGCAGGGTATTTTTTTAAAACTGAAAAATACCCTGCCAAACCCGCCAGTGGTTGGCCAACCGTCGTTCATTTTTAAAAACCCCTTCCCCCGCATCCATGCGCCCCTTCCGTTTCCTCTTCCTCGCGGCCCTGGCCGGCGGCCTCGCCCCGGGGGCCCACGCGCAAGCCGCCAAGCCCCGCACCGAAAACGTGGTACTCGTCACCCTCGACGGCATGCGCTGGCAGGAGGTGTTCGGCGGGGCCGACTCGGCGCTGTTTCGCCAGAGCAAATACTACTACGCCGACCGCAAGGCCCTGCAAAAGGACTTCGGCCAGGGCCTCCCCGAGCAGCGCCGCCAGGCCCTGATGCCCTTTTTGTGGGGCACCGTGGCCAAGCAGGGCCAGCTCTACGGCAACCGCACCGCGGGCAGCCTGGTGGATGTGACCAACAAAATGCGCTTCTCATACCCCGGCTACAACGAAATCCTGACTGGGGCCCCCGACGACGCCCGCATCCGCAGCAACGATCCGCTGGACAACCCCAACGCCTCGGTGCTGGAAATACTCAACCAACAGCCAACTTTTAAGGGCAAGGTAGCGGTGTTCGGCTCGTGGGAAGCGTTTCCGTACATCCTCAACGAGAAGCGCAGCGGCCTGCCCGTGAACGCCGGGATGCGGCCCGCCCCGGGCCCCGGCCTCTCGCCCCAGGAGCTGGTACTGAACGAGCTGCTGCCCGCCACGCCCAGCCCCTTCGGCGAAGAGCGGCTCGACGCCTTCACCGACCAGTACGCCCTGGCCTACCTCAAGCGCAAAAAGCCCCGGGTACTCTACATCGGCTTCGGCGATACCGACGACTTTGCCCACGGCGGCGAGTACGGGGCCTACCTGCACGCGGCCCGCTACACCGACGATTTCCTGCGCCAGCTCTGGGCCTACCTGCAAAGCGACCCGCAGTACCGGGGCAAAACCACCCTGCTCATCACCACCGACCACGGCCGCGGCGTGGCCGGCACCCAGTGGCAAACCCACGGGGCCGACGTGGCCGGGGCCGACCAGATCTGGTTCGCCGCCCTGGGCCCCGATACGCCCGCCACCGGCGAGGCCCGCAGCGGCCAGCTCTACCAAAACCAGGTGGCCGCCACCCTAGCTCAGCTGTTGGGCGTACCCTACGCCCCCACGCCCGCCACGGGCAAGTCCATCGAGGCGGTGCTGGGCCGCAGAGCGCCGGGCAAAAAGCTGGGCCGCCGCCCCGAGGCCCCGCTCACCGGCCACGCCTTGGCCCCCAGTTGGCGCAACGACGGCAACGTAACCACCGGCGAATAAGAATACCCGCTGGGGCCCCGCCGGGGGCAGAGCTCCACCAACCCTTCCCCTCGCTCCCACTTCCTTCGCGCCGCATGAAAACCTTTTGCCTGTTGCTGATGGGCCTGATGGGGCCCCACTGGATGGCCCCGGCGCAGACACCCGCCCGCAAGGTGGTGTTCGTTATTGCCGACGGCATTCCGGCCGACGTGCTGGAAGCCGCGCCGGCACCACATATCAAGAAGATTATTGCGGGCGGCACCTATTTGCGGGCCCACGTGGGCGGTGCGGCGGGCACCTACACCGAAACGCCCACCATCTCCGCGCCCGGCTACAACGACCTGCTCACCGGCACCTGGGGCTACAAGCACAACGTGTGGGACAACGCCATCGCGGCCCCCAACTACAATTACCCCACCATTTTTCGCCTGGTAAAAGAAGCCCAGCCGGCCCGCAAGATCGCCATTTTCTCGACCTGGACCGACAACCGCACCAAGCTCGTGGGCGAGGGCCTACCAACGGCCGGCAACCTGCGTTTCGACTACAAAGCCGATGGCTACGAGCTGGACACCACGGCCTTTCGGCACGACAAGGCCAGCCGCTACACCCGCGCCATCGACGACCGCGTGGTGGCCGAAGCCGCGCAGTGCCTGCGCGCCCAGGGCCCCGACCTCTCGTGGGTGTACCTGGAGCACACCGACGACGTGGGCCACCGCCACGGCGACGGTGACGAGCTACGCGCCGCCGTAGGCTACCTCGACGCGCAAATCGGCCAGCTCCAGGCTGCCCTCGTCTACCGCCGCCAGCACTTCCGCGAAGACTGGCTGCTGGTGCTCACCACCGACCACGGCCGCGACGCCACCACCGGCCGCAACCACGGCGGGCAGTCGGCGCGCGAGCGCACCACCTGGCTGGTGCTCAGTGCAAAAGACGTGAATGCCGCCGCCCGCCAGCAGCCGGTGGCCATCGTGGATATTCTGCCTACCATTGCCCGGTTCCTGCAAGTACCGCTGCCCGTGGCCGCCCAGCGCGAGCTCGACGGGGTACCCCTGCTGGGGCCCGTGTCGGTGGCCGCGCCGCAAGTGCGGGCCGGCCCCGACAGCCTGCGCATCAGCTGGGCAGCCCTGGGGGGCCCAGCAGAGCCGCTAAAGGTGTGGGCCACGGCCACCAACCGCGCCAAAACCGGCGGCGCGGACGAGTACACTTTGCTCGGCACCGTGCCGCTGGGCCGGCAGCGCCTGGCCGTGGGCCGCGCCACCTACCCGGCCGCCTTCTATAAAATCGTGCTCGAAGGCGCCCACAACACCGCCAACGCCTGGCTGATGCCGCCCGGCCCGCCCGCCCCCGGCGGCACCGACTAAGCGGCTATCTGAATGAGAATTTGTCATGCTGAACGCAGCGAAGGATCTTAAGTACTCACGCATAAGTAAGCGTATTGAATTGAACGTCATGCTGAGCGCAGTCGAAGCATCTCTACCTCGTAAGTAAGTAATTACTGTTGCGGTAGAGATGCTTCGACTGCGCTCAGCATGACCGCCTTTTTTGCTACGGTTACTTTTGCGCGACTACTTAGCACCGCTGAACGACTTGTTCTATATTAAAGCTTATTCGGCGTAGTTAGCGAGTTTCGCGTGGACAGGTGCGCGATAGGCGCGGTGCGGGCTGCGCACGCGCAGGTTGTGCAGCCCACAGGCCACGACCATGACCGTATCGCGCACCCATTCGCCGCGCAAGCGGATAGTGCCCTGCACCATGTGCAGGCGCTTGATACCGCTGTGCGCGTGTTCGATAACGACGCGCAACGGACTCAGCAACTGGTTATACAGCTTTTGGGCAAACGTCAACTCCCGCTTCGGCGGCTTCTTGTGGGGCATCTCCACCACGACCCCGGTCGGGGCGTGGCCCAGCAAGCCCAAATCCTGCCGTAACACGCAGCCCGCCGGTAGGTGCAGCGCGTACTCGTCGGCCAGTTTTTTGTCGTGCGCTCGCCCGCTTTCCGTAGCCGAGAGAAAATGCACGTACTGCGTGGAATCGCATAAGGTCATGTTTTTTACGCGGTGCGCTTTTTTTTGGCGCTGTACTCCTCGGCCTGGGCCTCCCGGTCCGTGTTACGTGGTACGCCCCGCTCGACCCCGTCGTAGGCAAAGACCGGCTCCGGGTGGTTAGCCAGGCGCTGAGCCAACTCGCCGCCGTCGCGCACGGGCAGCAGCCCGCGCCGGGCCAGCACCTGGTTGAGCACGCCCAGCAGGGCGGTAGCCAAGTGGCTGACGCGCGCTTGCGAAATGCCAAAGCTGGCGGCCTGGTGCTCTTGCAAGGCGTTGCTTTTGAGGTAGGTGAGCAGAAAAAAGAGCTTTATATCGCTGCCCGCCAGCACGGCGTTGGCCCGCTCGCGGTGGGCGGGGAACGCCCGTTGGGTTCCTTCCAGGGTGTGGTAGCGGTGGTGGCGCTCCCAGGCCGGGGCAAAGTCGGTCAGCAAGTCGTCAAACTCCGCCGCTCGCAAGCTGGTTAGGGCCAGAAACTGGCGGGGCCGCTCGCGCAAACTCAGGTAATCCATAGCCAAATTTACGCCTCGCCTACGGGCAGTAACTTAACACACACTTCCGAATTAGCTTTATTGATAAAATGCTTCACTGCGTTCAGCATAACAGGCCCTATTTGGCTAGGCCCCTAAGCCGGCACCAACTCGGCTTGCAGGTGCTGGTGTAGCTCGGCGAGCGAGGCAAATAGGCCATCGTTGGGGCAGGCGGCCAGCTGCTGGCGGGTATGGGTGCCGTTGACAACACCCAGGCTGCGGGCGCACCCGGCGCGCCGGCCCGATTCGAGGTCTGAGGGCGTATCGCCCACGTTGTATACGCTTTGCGGATCAGTAATGCCGAACACCTGCATGGCTTTTTGGATCATGAGCGGCGCGGGGCGGCCCGCGGCCACCTCGTCGCTGGCCACGGACAAGTCGATGAACGAGTGCGCAGTGCCGCGGTACTGGGTATCCAGGCCCGCGTCCCAGCCCAGGCGGTGCAAGAGCAGGTCCGTCACGGCGCGGTAGAAGCCCGTGGTGAGGGCCACCCGCACACCCCGGCCCCGCAGAAACGCCAGCAGCTCCAGGCAGCCCGCCGTGGGCACCACCGCGGCCGTGCGGTAGTAGGCCTCCAGGATGCGACGAAACGCGTGGTACGACTCATCGACCTGGGCCTCCAGCACGGACAGGCGCACGCCCCCCCCCAGCTGCTCGCGCCACAGCGCCTCAAATACGAAGCGCTTGGCCTGGCCCTGGGCGGCCAGGATGCGGGCGGCGGTGGCGCGCAGGCCGGTGGCGGCGGCGGCCTGCGCGAAGCAGGCTTCCACCTCGTGCTGGTCGCGGACGGTGGTGCCGGCCATGTCGAAAACTACGAGCTGCAAAGAAGCCATTGGAAAGCGCGTTATTGTTTACTAATATGCAACAAATGTACGACCCTGGAACGGCGGTGTGTTCCGCCATCATCACGTTTAGGTTACGTTTACCGTTTCTAGTTATTACGCATGAAGCACGATAAGCTGAGTTTAATTGGCATCCGCATCCTGGAGCTGCGCAAAGCCAAAAAGCTGAGCCTGCGCGAGCTGGCCAAGCGCAGCGGCCTGTCGGCGGGCCTGCTCTCCAAAATTGAGAATTTTCGCACCGTGCCCTCGCTCTCCGTACTGGTCGAAATCGCCACCTCGCTTGAAGTGGACGTGTCGGTGCTGGTGAAAAACATTACCGGCGAGGCCGCGGCCCCCTACCTGCTGGTGCGCGCCGATGAAGGCCGTCCCGAGCCGCGCGATGATTCCAAGGGCCTGCGCTATAAGTACCTGCTCTCGCAGGACCTGCTCAACTATAGCCTGCGCGTCAACGAGGTAGTCATCAGTCCCAATACCTACCGCAAGCCCCTATCCACCAACGCCCTGGAGCTGGTATACGGACTGGAAGGCACGGTGCGCTACGGCTTCAAAGACGACGAAGTAGCCGTGGGCCCCGGCGACACGCTCTACTTCGACGGAGTCCTGGCCCACTCCGTCCGCAACAATACCGAGCAGCCCGCCCGGGTGCTGAAAGTGTACCTACTGCGGCATACCGATTAGGCGGGTTGGCTGCCGTTCAGCGGGCGCCTCACCCCCCGGTCCCCTCTCTGAAAAAGAAAGGGGGAGGCAACAGCAAACCGACCGCCAACTAATCTTCTCATTGAACATACCCCCCTCTCCTTTTCGGAGAGGGGGCCGGGGGGTGAGGCGTTCGCCGAACGGGGCATATCAACTTTTATCACTCCCCAAGGCCCCAGAAATAACGCATTCATAACTGTTCCAATAGTTTCATATGGATCAACAACTGTTACGTTTGTGCCGGCTACACTAACCGCCAGCGCCACATGGAGAATTCGTATGATTTAATCGTTGTGGGCGCGGGGGCCCTGGGTGCGTTCCACGCCTACTTCGCGTTGCAGCGCGGCCTGAAAGTGCTGCTGCTGGAGAAAGACGCCCGGCCAATGGCGGCCACCGTGCGCAACTTCGGGCAAATCATCCCCTCGGGCATGGCCGAGGGCACGTGGTTCGACTACGCCCGCGCCAGTCTCGCCACTTACAAGGCCATCCAGGCCGAATGCGACATTTCGATCCGGCCCACCGGCGCCCTCTACTTGGCCTCGTCGCCGCTGGAAATGCAGGTACTGGAAGAAAAGCATGCGCGCTACCAGGCCCTAGGCTACGCCTCGGCGGTGCTCACCGGGGCCCAGTGCCGGCAGCACCTGCCCGCCGTGCGCGCCGACTACTGCGCCGGCGGCCTGCACTTTGCGCAGGAAGTAACCGCCGAGCCCGACCTACTCATCCACCGCCTGCTGGCCTACCTCGTGGCCCGCTGGCAGCTCGATTACCGGCCGGCCACGCCGGTGCGCGAAGCGACAGCCGGCACTGCCGGCGCCACGGTCATTGATACCCACGGCCGGCGCTACCAGGGGGCCCAGGTGGTGGTGTGCAGCGGCCGCGACGTACAGCAATTGTTCCCGGACGTGTTCGCGCAGAGCGACTTGCAACTGGTCAAGCTCCAGATGCTGGCCACCTACCCGCTGCCCCAGGTGGCACTGCCGGGCTCCGTGCTCACGGGCCTCAGCATCCGGCGCTACCACGCGTTTCACAGCTGCCCGTCGTTTGCCCAGCTGCGGCCCGACGACGTGGCCCCGGAGCTGCGCCAGTGGGGCATCCACCTGCTGTTCAAGCAGGCCCTCGACGGCGCCATCATCCTCGGCGACACCCACGAATACGCCGACGTAGCCGGCGCCAACCCCCTGGATTTCAACAACTCCGACCACCTCAACCAACTGCTGCTGGCCGAGGCCCGCCGCATCCTCGACCTGCCCGACTGGCGCATTCAGCGCACCTGGAACGGCTTCTACACCCAGAGCCGGTCGGCCGAGATTTTTCAGCACTCGCCCGACCCGCGCCTCCACCTCGTCACCGGCATTGGCGGCAAGGGCATGACCACCGCCGCCGGCTTCGCCCAGCACCACGTGGCGCAATTGGGGCTGTAAGGCCCCGGCTGGCCGCGTCGCGGGCGGGCGGCTAGGCGCCGGGGTGGCTGTGCAAGGGCCCCAGCGCGGTGGCCACGCGCCGGCAGCGGGAATTGTGGGCGCGCGGGTGCTCACAAAATCGAACGCGCGCAGGCGGGCAAGCAGGGCCGGGGGGCCGCAGAACCTGATAAAAATCAGGTGGATGAGCTAAGCCACGTCATGCCGGATGGGTAGCGGGGACCGGTACTTTTGCCCCTTACCTACCCAGGGTTGGCCTTAGCACAGGACAGCCGTTGTCCGGCGTGCTGGGCCAGCCGTTGATTGCCCACCCCCTATCCCGTATCCCGTGTCCGTTACCTCCCTGCTCGCCGAAACCGGCACCGTCGCCCGGTTTGCGGGGCGGTTTTTCCGCGAGGGGTTTCGGCCGCGCTACGAGGTGCCGGAATTTTTCTACCAATGCTACGCCGTGGGCTACCAGTCGCTGCCGCTGGTGGGCATCACGGGCTTCATCATGGGGCTGGTGCTCACGCTGCGGCTGCGGCCCACCATGGTGCAGTTCGGGGCCGAGTCGTGGATTCCGGTCATGGTGGGCCTCACCATCATTCAGGAGCTGAGCCCCATCATCACGGGCCTGATGGTGGCCGGCAAGGTGGGCTCCAACATCGGGGCCGAGCTCAGCTCGATGCGCGTAACCGAGCAGATTGACGCCATGGACGTGTCGGGCACCAACCCGTTCAAGTACCTGGTCGTCACGCGGGTGCTGGCCACCACGCTCATGGTGCCGGTGCTCACGCTGCTCGCCGACGCCATCGGGCTGTTCTCGGCCTACGTGGGCGTTAATATGCGGGGCTCCACCTCGTTGCTGCTGTTTGCCAACCACATTCTGAACAGCCTCACCTTCGGCCAGTTGCTGCCGGCGGTGATAAAAACCTTCTTTTTCGGCTTTGCCATCGGCCTCATCAGCTGCTACAAGGGCTACTACGCCAGCAACGACACCGCCGGCGTGGGCCGCGCCGCCAACTCGGCCGTGGTGGCCAGCTCGCTGGCCATTTTCCTGCTCGACCTGGTGGCCGTGCTCGTAAGCACCGCGCTGGGGCTGATTTGACCATGCAACGGCGTGCCGCCCCGTTGGGCAGCCGCCCGGAAACGCCAGAATGCCGGCCTGCCCCCGGTGCTGCCCGCCCGGCAACGGAGCGCCGCGCCATTGCTCTTCTCTTGCCAAAATTATGCCTCCTCCCCCCCCGCCCCGCCCCGCAGAGGCCGTGCTCACGGTGGCCGACGTGAGCCTGGCATTTGGCGAAAACCACGTGCTGCGCGACTTTTCGCTCACCCTCAACCGGGGCGAAAACATTGTGGTGCTGGGCAAGTCAGGCGCTGGCAAATCAGTGCTGATCAAGTGCATCATCGGCCTGATAAAGCCCGACGCGGGCACCATCACGGTGCTGGGCCAGGACGTGGGGGCCCTCGACCACGCCGGCCTCGACCGCCTGCGCACCAAGTTGGGCTTCCTCTTCCAAAGCAACGCCCTCTACGACTCGATGACGGTGCGCGAAAACCTGCTCTTTCCGCTGCGCCGCCAGCGGCTGGCCCACACCCCGGCCCAGGAAAACGAGCTGGTGCAGCAAGCCCTCGAAGACGTGGGCCTGGCCGACACGGCCGCCCTGCTGCCGGCCGCCCTTTCGGGCGGCATGCGCAAGCGCATCGCACTAGCCCGCACGCTCATCCTGCGGCCCGACATCATTCTCTACGACGAGCCCACTACCGGCCTCGACCCCATCACGGGCCGCGAAATCGACCACCTCATCCGCGCCGTACAAGCCAAGTACAACACCTCGGCCCTCATTATCTCCCACGACCTGGCCTGCGTGCGCCTCACCGCCGACCGCGTGGCCTTGCTCGCCGAGGGCCGCTGCTACGCCGAAGGCACGTACGCCGCAGTGAGCACGAACACGGACCCCAAGGTGCACGACTTTTTCATTTAACGGGTTCCGGCCGGCTCGCGCGGGCCGGCCGGAACCCGGCCACTGCTCACTATCCACCCCCGCTCATGTCCCAGAACTCCCCCGGTAATAGCGTGCGCCTCGGCCTGTTTACAGTGCTGGGCGTGGGGTTTCTGCTGGCGCTACTATACCTGATGGGCCGGCACCAAAACCTGTTTGGCCGCAGCCTGGTGGTGCAGGCCGATTTTCGCAACGTGTCGGGCCTGCTCACCGGCAACAACGTACGCCTGGGCGGTATTTCGGTGGGCAACGTCAAAAGCATTGATTTACTGAACGATAGCACCGTACGCGTATCCATGAGCCTGAGCCGGGACGCGCAAAGCTTCGTGCGCCAAAACGCGGTAGCCACCATCGGCACCGACGGGCTAGTGGGCAACACCATCATCAACCTCACCGCCCAGGCCGCCCCCGCCCCGCCCGTGCGGGCCGGCGACGTGCTGCGCACCACCACCCCGCCCAGCATCGACGTTATGCTCGGCACCCTCGACGTCTCCAACAAGAACCTGGCCGCCATCACCCACAGCCTGCGCCAAATGGCGACCAGGCTCGACACCAGCGCCCTCTGGCAGCTGCTGAATGACCAGCAGCTGCCCGCCAACGTGCGCCAGAGCCTGGACCACGTGACCGCTGCCAGCGCCCAGCTACGCCGCGCCGCCACCAATGCTGCCCAGCTCACGCAGGGCGTGCGCCAGGGCCGGGGCCCGCTGGGCTACCTCCTCACCGACGACAAGCTGCCCGCCCAACTGGGGCACGCCGGCCAGCAGCTGGCCCGCACCACCGACACGCTGGCCGCTACCGTGGCCGGCCTCCGGCACCAGCTGCTGGACGGCCGGGGCCCCGCCCACACGCTGCTGACCGACACCACCGCCGCCCGCCAGGTGCGCCAAACCCTGCGCCACGTGCAGCAAAGCACCCAGAAGTTTGACCAGAGCATGACGGCCCTGCAACACAACTTCCTGCTGCGCTGCTATTTCAAGAAGCAAGCCAAGCGGAAAGCCCGCGCCGCCGCCGACTCAGCAAGGCATCTGTAGCAGTTTTCAGGTCCGGGCACGGCCCGGTCGGCCGGTTGACTAGTACCCAGTTGTTCTCCCTGACGACAACCGGTCGGCCGGCTGAAAAAGCCGGCGGACCGGAGCGTACCCCGACCCGTAAACTGCGCGAATCGTATACCTACGACCCCACAATTGCATCCAGCCACCCGCGTCTAGTCCCGCGCCCGTAGCACGGCCTTGTACCCCTCCACCCACCCTACCCCTACCAGCGCGGCCAGGGCGCACCAGCCCAGGGCCCCCAGCGGCACGGGCGCGAAGCCAAACAGGCGTTGCGCCGGCGGCACCAGCAGCGTCACGAGCAGCAGGGCCAGCGTGAGGGCCAGCATCAGCCAGAGCAGGCGGTTGGGCACGCGCAGGGTCTGGAACACCGACTGCGTGAACGAGCGATTGACCAATGTGAGGCCGATGTTGCTGAGCACCAGCGTGGCGAAGGTGAGCGTGCGCACCACCGGCAGGGCCGCGCCCTGCTGCATAAAGTAATAGTATACGCCCAGCACGGCCGCCGCAATGCCCAGGCCCTGCGCCAGGCTACGGCCCAGCTCGGCCCCGGCCAGGAAAGTGCTGGTGAGCGGGCGCGGCGGCTGGCGCATCTGGCCGGCCTCGGCAGGCTCGTTTTCGAAGGCAATGGAGCAGGTGGGGCCCATCACCAGCTCCAGGAAAATGATGTGGACGGGCGTAAACAGGTTTTCCCAGCGCCAGCCCGCCAGCAGCGGCACGGCCACGGTGAGCACAATCGGGATGTGGATGGAGACGACGTAGAACACCGCTTTTTTGAAGTTCTGGTAGATGCGCCGGCCCTGGGCGATGGCCGTGACCATGCCGCCCAGGTCGTCGTTCACGAGCACCAGGGAGGCGGCCTGGCGGGCCACTTCGGTACCGCGCCGGCCCATGGCCACCCCGATGTGGGCAGCCTTGAGGGCGGGGCCGTCGTTCACGCCGTCGCCGGTCATGGCCACCACCTCGCCGGTGGCTTTCAGGGCCTCCACTACTTTCAGCTTAGCCTCCGGAAACATGCGGGCGAACACCGCCGTGCGGGCCGCCAGCGGCAGCAGCTCGGCGGCCGGCAGGGCCATGACCTGCTGGCCGGTGAGCAGCGTACCGGCCCCCGGCAGGCCTACCTGGCGGGCAATGGCCTGGGCCGTTTCGGGGAAGTCGCCGGTTATCATCTTCACCTGAATGCCGGCAGCAAGAAAGGCCCGGATAACGGCTGCCGCGTTAGCCTTGGGCGGGTTTTCGAGGGCAACCAGCCCCAAGAATTCCCAGGCAAAATCGTCTTGCGCGGCCGGAAAGCCGGGGCCCGGCTGGGTGCCCCGCGCCACGCCCAGCACCCGGTAGCCCTGCGTCGAAAGCGCCTGCGTGACGCGCCGGATTTCGGCGCCCACCGCCGGGGCGGGGCGGCACACGGCCAGCACGTGCTCGACTGCCCCTTTGGCGGCAATTAGCGGCTGGCCGCCCACCTGGCGCACGTGCGTCATCATGGGCGGAGTGCCGCCCAGCGGATACTCGTGGAGAATGGGGGCGGGCGCGGCGGCGGCGGCCGGGTCGGCGGCGGCAAAAGCGGCCACGATGGCCTTTTCCATGGGGTCGAAAGGCTCGGTTTCGCTGGCGTAACGGGCGTAGGCCAGCACCGCCGCGGCGGTGGGCGCGAGCGGGCCGGGCAGGACGGCGAGGGCGGCCGCGGCCCCGTCGTACACCTGCCGGACCGCCATGCCTTCCTCGGTGAGGGTGCCGGTTTTGTCGGTGCAGATGACGGTGGCCGAGCCCAGGCTTTCCACGGTTTGGGGCTGCTTGGTGAGCACGCCCAGCCGGCTCAGCCGCGCCGCGCCCAGGGCCATGAAGCTGCTGAAAGCCACCGGGATTTCCTCCGGCAAAATGGACATGGCCAGCGTGAGACCGAAGAGCAGGGCCGTGACCCAATCGCCCGACTTGGCATAATTTACGCCCCACACCAGCGCAAACGCCCCGAGCCCCACCCAGGCCATGCGGGCCACGAACTGCTGCACCTGGAGCTGCAAGGGCGTTTTTTCGGTTTCAATCGCGGCCATACTCGCCCCGATGAGGCCCAGCTTCGTGTGCCCGCCCACGGCCGTGAGCGTGAGCCAGGCGCTGCCCGAGGCCGTGCTGGTGCCCCCAAACACGGCCGCACCCACGGCCTTAGCCACCGGCACGGCCTCGCCGGTGAGGATGGCCTCGTCGGCCGAAAAGTCGTTGGCTTCGGTAATGGTGCCGTCGGCGGGCAGGCGGCTGCCTTCGGCCACGCGCACGGCGTCGCCCACCACCAGGTCTTCGACCGGCACGGTGGCCAGCGCGCCGTTGCGCCGTACCTGGGCCCGGGGCTGGGTCAGCGCGCGCAGGGCCCCCAGGGCCGCGTCGCTGCGCAGCGCCTGGTACACCGAAATGCTGGCCACCACCAGCAACGCCGCCCCCAGCGTGAGGGCCTCCGCCCCCTCGCCCAGCGCCACGTACACCCCGCAGGCCACCAGCAGCAGCAGAAACATGGGCTCGGTCACGACGTCTTTCAGCGTGGCCAGCAGGCCGGTGGGCGCGCTATCGGGCAGCACGTTGCGGCCGTGCGCGGCGCGGGCCGCGGCAATGGCCGCGGTGGAGAGGCCGGGGGGTTGAGGCTGGGCGTTGAGCATTGGTAAAAATCTTCGAAATAGATAGCTAAGTATTGAGCCATTAGCTTTTAGCTATTGGCTTTCATATTAATGATCAGCTTATCGCGCTCGAGGCAGTGTATGATTGATTAAGACCAAGCATTTCATTGATCTGGAGGTAATAAACTAATAATCAACAAGAAAGCCAATAGCTATCAGCTAAAGGCTCCATATTTGCTTTTGCTGCCCCCCTTAGGCCACCCAGCGGTAGCCGGCCGGCCGGCTTGCGCCAGCGGACCGGACCGCTCCCTCACAGCAGGTAAAACGCCTCGGCCGCAAGTGGCGCGGGCGCCGCTACCTCGCCCAGCAACTGGCAGAGGTTGATTTCGACGGTGCGGGCCAGGGCCGTGACCGGCGTATCGGTGGGCGCGTTGCGGAAGGGGTCTTGCAGCTCGCGGGCGGTGCGCTCCAGCAGAAAAAAGGTGGAAGCCGTGATCAGCAGCACCGGGATTTCCCAGAGGCCGATGGTTTGCACCAGGCCCAGCGAGAGCGTGAGCAGAAACAGGTAGATAAAGAAGTGCACCAAGCGCCGGTAGCTGGCCGGAAACACCGTGCTCTTGAGGCGCTCGGCCTGGCCCAGGGCATCGCAGAGGCGCACCAGCGTAGCATCCAGCTGCACTTGCTGGAAGGGGTTGAGGGCCCCCAGCTGGTACCATTCTTTGAGCTGGGCGGTGTGCAGGGCCAGCAGGGCCAGCGGCTTATTCGCCTGCGATTGAGCATAAGCCACTTCTTTTTCAGGCAGGTAACGCGCCAACGTGGCGGCGGGGTCGAGGCCGCGCAGGGTTTCGCCCAGGCAGTAGCACCAGGCTATCTGGCGGTAGGCCAGCGCCCGCAGGGGCGCGGCCGGGCCGGCCAGCTGCGCCTCGGGCACAAAGCCGGTGGCCTGGAGCACCAGCGTGCGCGAGTCGTTGACGATGGCGCCCCAAATTTTGCGGGCCTCCCACCAGCGCTCGTACGACTGGTTGGTTTTGAAGGCCAGCAGCAGCGAAATCAGGCTGCCCAAAATGGTAGGCAGCTGCAACGGCACGGGCGGCAGGTAGGCCCCCAGGGCCAGCTTCAGAAAGTGGAAAAAACTGGAAATCAACAATACCCGCGCCATATCGGGCCAAATACCCCGGAAGATGTAATGCGCGGGCAGCCTGGTATCGAGCAGCATAAGGGGGAAGGAGAGACAGAAACGGCAGCAACCAGCCTACGGGGCCAGCGGCATCTGGCGGGTAGCGGCTTCCGAGTTGAAGCCCACGAGCTGGCCGCCTACCCGCGCCAGCACCAGCTCGGTGGCGAGGTGCCCAAAGAAGTCTTCGGCAAAGACCACGGCGTGGCGCAGCAGGCCCGCCCGGTGGGCGCGCGGGCACCAGTCGGTGGCCATCTAGGTGGCCAGCTCGTTCCACACCAGATGCGCGGCGCGGCGGGCGTCGAGCAGGCGGTGGCAGTGCTGGGCCGGCAGCCCCGCCAGAATTTGCTCGTAGCCGGCCTGGGTCGAGGCCAGGGTTTGCTCGGGGCCCCATCGGGCATTCAGCAGGTAGTCCACAACGTCGTAGTCGAGCACGAGCGTGGGAGATTCAACTGTACTCGTCACGAAGTAGGGTGGGAGGCTTGTCCCCGCCCGTCGTGGAACGAAAGCCGACGGAACCGTTCAAGGACGGGCGGGGACAAGCCCCGCACCCTACTTCGTTTTCGCATTCCACTTCGTGAGCAGTATAAAAGGTGGTGGCGCATATAAGAAAACGAGGAGTCCCTACGCTACCAGGGGCCTGCTCAAACGGGCGGGCAAAGGTACGGGCACGGCGGAGTTTTGCTGCTGGCAAACTCCTCGCGGCACCGCCCACCAGAGCAAGGAGGCAAAATCAAAATTCGCCCTTGCCGCCCACCCCTACCCTGACGGTAATCATTGAAAAGGCTGACGTTTGTCAAGCCGGTGCTGGCGGCTTGGGTGCGGGCAGCAGCGGGGGCCCCGCGCAACCCAGCCGGCCAGCCGGCCGGCGCAGGCGCACGGGCGCGGCGTAATTCTGCGCCATGGCCCGGGCGCAACACGAGCTGCCCCGGCGCACCCGGGGCCCACGGCGGTGGACCGGCAAGGCGGGCAAATTGCACCATTTGAACAATGCATGACGAACGTCATCCATTGTTCTGACGATAGTCAGGGCCAGCGGACACCGGGCGGCGGAACCTTTGCTAAACCACCACCGACCCGCGCTACCGCTGGCCGGTGGCGGCCTCCCCCACTTTTTTAGCTCACTTGCCATGACGTGCGAAACCCCCAAAAACAAAACCGGTAAAGTCCTGCTCACCGCCCTCGCCGGGGCTGGCGTAGGGGCCCTCGCCGGAATCCTGCTGTACTCCCAAAAAAGCATCGAGCGCCGCCGCAAGTTCCGCAACCTGCGCGTGGACCACCGCCTGCACCTGCGCGGCGACTGGGACCAGCTCAAAACCAAGCTGCAACACGCCTACACCCAGCTCACCAACGAAGACCTGACCTACGTGGAAGGCAAAGGCCACGAGCTGGTGGGCCGCCTGCAAGCCAAACTGGGCATGCGCAAGCGCCAAGTCGTCAAAATGTTGAACGCGCTGTAAGGCACCCGTCAACTGACGCATAACGCGCCCCCCGCCGGGCAGTGCCGGACCAAGTTGGTCCGGCACTGCCCGGCGGGGGGCGCGTTGCGTGGCTCCAAGGGCCCGGGCCCTTGCTTGGCAATTACATGGCCACTGCGCTACCCGCCGTAATTGCCACCATATTGCCGCGCACCCGTTCCAGCAGCGCCTGCTGGGCGGCGGCCACGTTGGCCGCCTGCCCGGCCCATATTTCCAGGGCCGGCTGTTGCAGCGCCCGGCCAAACGAAAACGTCAGCGCCCACGGCAGCCGGCCGGCAAACCGCTCGTGCATGGCTGCCAGGTGGCGCGTGGCTTCCTCGGGCGACTGCCCACCCGACAAAAACGCCACGCCCGGCACGGCCGCCGGCACCGTGCGCAGCAGGCAAGCCACAGTAGCGTCGGCCACCTGCGCAGTGGTGGGCTGCTTGGGGCAGTCGGCGCCGGCCAGCACCATGCTGGGCTTCAGCAGCATCCCTTCCAGGGCCACGCCCTGCATGCGCAGCTGGGCGAACACCTCGTGCAGCACTTCCTCGGTCACGGCGGCGCACCGGGCCAGGGAGTGGGAGCCAGTCAGCAGCACTTCGGGCTCCACGATGGGCACCAGGCCGGCCGCCTGGCACAGGGCGGCGTAGCGGGCCAGGGCATGGGCATTGGCCGCGATGCCGGCCCGGCTAGGCCGGTCGTGGCCAATGGTGAGCACCGCCCGCCACTTGGCGAAGCGGGCCCCCAACGCCGCGTACTCGGTCAGGCGCGGGCGCAGGCCATCGAGCCCTTCGGTGACCTGCTCACCAGGAAAGCCAGCCAGCTCGTGCGCGCCCAGGTCCACCTTGATGCCGGGGATGATGCCCGCCTGCTGCAAGATTTCTACCAACGAAACGCCCGCCGCCGTGTGCTGCCGGATGGTTTCATCGAACAGAATGGCCCCGCTGATGCCCTCGCCCAGCCCCGGCGTGGTCACCAGCAGCTCGCGGTAGGCGCTGCGGGCTTCTATGGTTTCGGGGAGGCCCAGGGCAGCGAAGCGGGCATTGCAGGTGCCGGTGCTTTCGTCCATCGCCAGCAGGCCTTTGCCGGGAACTACAAGGGCCTGGGCGGTGGTGGTTAAGGGGTTTATATTCATGGTATTGCTATTAAAATAGACCTGTAAAACGGAGTGGCACTCCGTTTTACAGGCTGCTCAGGCCTTCCACTGCCAGTTGCGGATTTCGGGCATGTCCTCGCCGTGTTGGTTGATGTAGCGCTTGTGCTCCACCAACTTATCCTTCAGCTGCTGTTTGAGATACGCGCCCTTGTTGCCGAGGCCGGGCACGCGGTCGAGCACGTCCATGGCCAGGTGAAAGCGGTCCATGTCGTTGAGCACCGTCATGTCGAAGGCCGTGGTGATGGTGCCCTCCTCCTTGTAGCCGCGCACGTGCATGTGCTGGTTGTTGGCGCGGTTGTAGGTGAGGCGATGCACCAGCCAGGGGTAGCCGTGGAAGGCAAAAATGACGGGCTTGTCGCGGGTAAACAGCGCGTCGTAATCGGCCTCATCCAGGCCGTGGGGGTGCTCGGTGGCCGACTGCAGCTTCATCAAATCGACCACGTTGATAACCCGGATTTTAAGCTCCGGCAAATGCTCGCGCAGGATGCTGGCAGCGGCCAGGATTTCGAGGGTCGGCACGTCGCCGCAGCAGGCCAGTACGGCATCGGGCTCCTGGCCGGCGTCGGTGCTGGCCCAGGCCCAGAGGCCAATGCCCTCGGCGCAATGCGTGCGGGCCGCGTCCATTGCCAGCCACTGCGGAGCGGGGTGCTTGCCGGCCACAATCACGTTCACGTAGTGGCGGCTGCGCAGGCAGTGGTCCATCACCGAGAGCAAGCAGTTGGCGTCGGGCGGCAAATACACCCGCACAATACTGGCTTTCTTATTGATAACGTGGTCGATAAACCCCGGGTCCTGGTGCGTGAAGCCGTTATGGTCCTGCCGCCACACAGTGGACGTGAGCAGGTAGTTGAGCGAAGAAATTTTACGCCGCCACGGAATTTCGAGCGTCAGCTTGAGCCACTTGGCGTGCTGGTTGAACATCGAATCAACGATGTGCACGAACGCCTCGTAGCAGTTGAACAAGCCGTGGCGGCCAGTCAATAAATACCCTTCCAGCCAGCCCTCGCACTGGTGCTCGCTCAGCATTTCCACCACGCCCCCGTCGGGCGCCAGAAACTCGTCATTGACCTCCACCGCGGCGTCCCACTGGCGATTGGTGGCTTCAAACACGGCTTCGAGCTTGTTCGACATCGTTTCGTCGGGCCCGAAAACGCGGAAGTTGCGCGGCTCCTGGTTCAGCTTCAGCACATCGCGCAAAAACTGGCCCACCGTGCCCGTGTCGCTGGCCTCCACGGCACCCGGCGCGGGCACGGCCACGGCGTAGTCGGCGTAGTCGGGCAGGTGCAGGTCGTGCAGCAGCAGGCCGCCGTTGGCGTGGGGATTGGCCCCCATGCGGCGGTTGCCGCGCGGGGCCAGCTCGGCCAGCTCAGGCCGCAAGCGGCCCGCGGCGTCGAACAACTCTTCAGGCTTATAGCTTCTTAACCAGCCTTCTAGCTGCGCCAGATGTTCGGGCGGCGCGCTGGCCGACACGGCCAGCGGCACCTGGTGCGAATGAAAGGTACCCTCGTTGGGCACGCCATCCACTTCCTTCGGGCCGGTCCAGCCTTTGGGCGATTTCAGCACAATCATCGGCCAGCGCGGCCGGGTGAGGTCGCCGTGCTCGCGGGCCCGCTGCTGAATCTGGTGGATGTCGCAAACCACCTCTTCCAGCGCGGCGGCCATGGCCTGGTGCATCAGCGCGGGCTCGTGGCCCTCCACGTAGTAGGGCGTCCAGCCATAGCCGCGCAGCAGCTGGTCAAGTTCCTCATGCGTGATGCGGGCCAGCACCGTGGGGTTGGAAATCTTGTAGCCGTTGAGGTGCAGAATAGGTAGCACCACGCCGTCGCTGGCCGGGTTGAGGAACTTATTGGCGTGCCAGGACGTGGCCAGCGGCCCGGTTTCGGCCTCGCCATCGCCAATTACGCAGGCCACGATCAGCTCGGGGTTATCGAATACCGCTCCGAAAGCATGGCTGAGCGAGTAGCCCAGTTCGCCGCCCTCGTGGATGGAGCCCGGCGTTTGGGGCGAGGCGTGGCTGGAGACGCCGCCGGGGTAAGAAAACTGCGTAAACAGCCGTTTTAGCCCGATTTCATCCTGGCTGATATTGGGGTACACCTCACTGTAGGTACCTTCCAGGTAGGTGCTCCCCACCACCGCTGGCCCACCGTGGCCGGGGCCCGAGATGTAAATCATGTTCAGGTCGTGCCGCCGGATAACCCGGTTGAGGTGGGTGTAGATGAAGTTCTGGCCCGGCGTGGTGCCCCAGTGCCCCAGCAGCATCTTCTTGATGTGCGCCAGCGTAAGCGGCTCGCGCAGCAAGGGATTATCGCACAGATATATCTGGCCCACCGAGAGGTAGTTGGCCGCCCGCCAGTAGGCATCGATAAGCGCAACTTCTTCCGCCAGCAGCGGCGTGGGAGCCGGGCGCACGGCCGGCGGGGCTAAGATGTTGGTTTCCATTGGGCTTGGGGTTAAGCGGTTTTGATTTCATCAGCCGGCAAAAGCTGGTGGACGAGCTGCGCAATCGTGCGCTCCTCGTTGTCGGCTGCGGAGGCCGGGCAGGTAGCCGGCATCGCGGGGTTTCGCCCGGCTTGCACACGGCAAACTTGATACTGGATGAGCCGCCGTTGAGAACCAGAAATAGCTCAGCAGCAGTGACTATGGAAGCAGTGAGTTAAAGCAGTTTCTAAGAATACCTGCCCCAGTCCGGCGCCGCAGGCGTCCGACCGGTTGACGTGGAAACGATACCCGCGCGATTAGCGCAGGCAGCGCACTCGTCAACCGGTCGGACGCCTGCGGCGCCGGACCGGAGCAGGCACCCCAGAAAGCCGCTGTGGTCAAATCGTCAGGCCAAAAGCGGCCAGCTGGGTACAAGTGGAGGCGTAATCAACGTGGCAAATCCCTTGGATGCCCAGGCCGGCCGCCACGCCCACAAATAGCGGCTGGTCGTCCAGGTAAAGCACCTGCGCGGCCGGCACCTGCGCCAAATCAAGCGCCAGGCGGAAGATGTTGCGGTCAGGCTTGCTGAGGCCCACGAATGACGAGGACACGAAAAAATCCACGAACCCAGCCAGCCCGAACGTGTGGATGCGGTAGGCATTCAGCTCGCGGCCCTCGTTGCTGACCACGGCGATTTTGAGGTGGTAGCGGGCTTTCAGCTGCGGTATCAAGGCCAGCATGTCGGGGTGGGGCTGCGACTGGGCAAACACAAACGCCCGAAAATCGGCCGCGCTGAACGACCGCGGCTGGTAAAAAACCACCTGCCGGAGGTAGTCGGCCAGGCTGAGCCGGCCCAGCTCGTAGGTGCTGAACAGCAGGTGGTGGCGCTGCTCCATCTCGGCCGCATCCAGCCCGAAGGTAGTGGCAGCCAGCTGCCGCGAGGCCAGGCCCCAGCCATTGCTGAGCAGCACGCCCCCAATATCCACGAAGAGCATGGCAATGGGCTGCGTTGGGAGGGGCGAAGATCCAGTCATTGAGCTGTTTACTTAGCCAGGTACCCGCCATCGACGGGGTAGTAGCTGCCCGTCACGAACGAGGCCTTGTCGGAGCTGAGCCAGATGACCAGCTCGGCCACTTCCTCCGACCGGCCCAGGCGGCCGATGGGGTGCAGCGCTACCAGTTCCTGCTTGGCTTCCGCCGAAAAGCCGCTTAGCAGCGGCGTGTCGATGTAGCCGGGGCCCACCGCGTTGATGCGGATGCCCTGCGCGGCGTATTCGATGGCCGCCGTTTGGGTGAGGCCCACCACGCCGTGCTTGGCCGTGGCGTAGCCCGCCAGCGTGGGCGTACCCACCTGCCCCAGAATGGACGACATGTTAATAATGGACCCCGCGCCCTGCTTCAGCATCACTTCCAGCTCGTATTTGAGGCAGAAGAATACGCTGTTAAGGTTCACGTTGATAATCTTTTGCCAGCCTTCGAGCGAGTAGTCGGCGGTGAGGCTCAGCTCGCCGGTGACGCCGGCGTTGTTGCAGGCGATGTCGAGCGTGCCGAAGGCAGCCACGGTTTCCTGCACCAACCGGGCGCATTGGGCGGGGTCGCCCACGTCGGCCGTGCAGAACCGGGCCTCGGCCCCGGCGGCCTTCAGTTGGGCCACTACCTGCCGGCCTTGTTCTTCGTCGATGTCCGATACCATGACCTTGGCCCCGTGCTGCCCGTAGAGCAGCGCCACCGCCCGGCCGATGCCCGAGGCCGCCCCGGTAACCAGGGCCGTTTTTCCTTGCAAATCCTTGTCCATAAAATAGCTCCTTTATGCCGTGAAAGCCGCCCCTGGCCCCAGTAAGGGCAGGTAGCCGGCCAGGCATAAAGGTCCGGGGCAGGGCGTGGCAGGGCCCTGATAATAATTGGCTGATTGCCTGATTTTTGTCAGGTATACTTGTCGTGAAGTGCTTTGCGGAAGCGAAGCAGGGTACGGGGTCGTACCCTGCTTCGCGATGAGTATAACTTACCTCTTACCTCGCCAGAGAAGACCGTCCGCTAGCCCGCCACCTTGGGCCGGTACAGGATTTTATCGATGCGGCTGCGGTCCATGTCCACTGCCTCAAAGTAGTGGCCCTGCCAGGTAATGTGCTGCCCGACCTGGGGCACGGCATTGAGCAACTGGAGCAGGAAGCCGCCCAGCGTATTAAAGCCCGTGAGGCCCTGGCGCTCGGCGGCCGTGAGCTGGAAGCGCTCGGCAAACTCGGCGAAGGGCAACTGCGCGTCAATCAAAAAGGAGCCATCGGCGCGCGGTACCACTTCCTGCGAGGCGGGCTCCTGGTCAATATCGCCCACTAGTGCGTCAAAAATGTCATTGATGGTGAGCAGGCCCAGCACGCTGCCGTACTCGTTCACTACCAGCGCGTGGTGGCAGCGCGAGCGCCGAAACAGCTCCAGCGCGTGGTAGGCCTTGCTGGCGGCGGGCAGGTATACAGGCGCCTGGCACAGCTCGCGCAGGCGGCCGAGCTGCTGGCTGAGGTCATCGCTGAGCAGGTCTTTGGAGGATATGGTGCCCAAAACCTGGTCGAGGCTGCCCTCGCCGAGCGGGTACACCGAAGCCTTGTGGGCGAGCACGGTTTGGCGCAACGCGGCCACGTCGGCGCGCACGTCGAGCCAGATAAGGTCGGCCCGGGTGGTCATCAGCGAGCCCACGCGGCGGTCGCCCAGCCGAAAGACGTTGTCCACCAAATCGTGCTCAATTTCCTGAATCGCACCCTCCGACGCGCCTTCCCGCACCAGGGCTTTTATCTCTTCTTCCGTCACTTTGTCGTCGGCATTCGTCTCGATGTGCAAGAGCTTAATGAGCCCGTCGCTCGACACGCTCAGCAGCCAGATGAAGGGCGTGGCCAGCCGCGAGAGCCAGCTCATGGGCCCGGCCACCAGCTTGGCAATGCCCTCGGGGTTGGCCAGGCCGATGCGCTTGGGCAGCAGCTCGCCCACCACCACCGAGAGGTAGGTGATAAAAACCACCACCAGGGTGGCGGCCACCGGCTGGGCATAGGGCCCCAGCCCCGGCACCCGGCTCACCAGCCCCTGCAAGCCCCGCGTGAGGCCCGAGCCGCTGAGCACCCCCGTCACAATGCCGATGAGGGTGATGCCAATTTGCACCGTCGAGAGGAAGCGGTTGGGGGCCTGGGCAAGGGTGAGGGCCGCCGCGGCTCGCGCATCGCCCACCGCCGCCTCGGCGGCCAGCCGCGCCTTGCGGGCCGACACCAGGGCGATTTCCGACATGGAAAACACGCCGTTGAGCACGACTAGCGCGAGAATAAAGAGAATTTCCATGGGTAGTCGCCAAGCGGTAAAAAGCGGATTTATTGCTTTCTACGCAGGAAGCGGCTTATTTTCTGATTTTCCTCGTCCCTGGCTTAGTTGCTGGCGACGGGTAGCAAGGCCAGCTTGCTCATTATTAGCGCTACCGTGGCGGCGCTGCTGGGCATTCCGGGCTGCCGCCACAGCTCCACGCCGTGCCGCATCAGCACCCAGGCCGGCAGGCCCTGGCCGTCGAAGCTGCGCACCACATCGGGGTGGGCGGCCTCGTCCACGCACAGCACCCGGATGGCCGCGCCTAGCTGCTGCTGCAAGGTGTGCAGCGCGGCGCAGGTTGCCACCTGCCCGGCCCCCGACGGGGCAAGCGGCAGCAACACCAACAGCACGGCGGCTTCGGGCGGGGGCCCGGCAACGGACGGAAGGGTGGACAGCATGGGCGAGCGGGTTAGTAAAGTGAGGGGGTTCAACCAGGCAGCTCCGGCTCCCGGCGCGCTGTCGGGCGGGGCCGGGCTTTCTTAAGAAGCTGTTTGAGTTAATTTTTGGCCCTTGGAACGACGTAGAGACGCATCCTTACGTCTTAAGTACTCACGCATGAGTAAGCGTATTGAATTGAACGTCATGCTGAGCGCAGTCGAAGCATCTCTACCTCGTAGGTAAATAATTACTGTTGCGGTAGAGATGCTTCAACTACGCTCAGCATGACCGCCTTTTTTGCTACGGTTACTTTTGCGCGACTACTTAGCATTGAACGATGTCCGGACAAGCCGTTCGAGCCGGAGACGCAAGGATGCGTCTTTATATCGTTCTGACGCTACCTCAACCAAGGGCTTCTAAACAAAACGGGGGGGCCGGCTGGTCGGCGTGGCGGTTGAGCAATTGCTTAAGCTGGTCGAGATAAGCCATTGCCAACAGCAGCGCCCGGCGCTGCTCCTCCACCTCCTCCTCAGAAAACACCCTGTCTTCGATGACGGATAAGCTGGGCCAGTGCTGCTCGGCCTGGGCCAGGGTGGCGCTCAGTTGCTGATTGTAGTTGCCCAGCACGGCTAACAGTAACTTGCTCATGGGTAGAGAAAAAAGAATTAGCGATAATTATTAACTACAAAGCTACCGGGGCCCCACGGGCGCAGGCATGATGTCCGTCAGGTGGCGGGCTGACCTCTATCAGGTGCTCATGGAGTTAAGCGAGGGTAACGGGAGCCGGCAGGAGGACTTTCTGGCCCGGCTGCCAGTTCAGGGGCAGCGACACGTGGTGCTCGTCCACATGTTGCAGGGCCTGCTTCGCAACTCATTGTTTATCAAAGCAAAAACTAAGAACTGCTTACAGGCCCCGCTAATAGCTCATCACTTCTCCCCTACCCCGCCGCCGGCAGCAGCAGCACCGGCACCGGGCAGTGGCGCAGCACCGCTGCCGTGACGCTGCGGTGAAACACCTCGCTCCAAAAGCTGCGTGGCCGGGCAATGAGCACCAGCATATCGGCCTGCGTATCGGCAATGGCTTGCAGGATGCCGGCGGCCGGGGCTGCACCGCTCACCTTGTACAGGGCCAGGGGCGTGGCGGGCGGCAGCAGCTTGCTGGCCCGCACATCGGCCCGCGCCTGCCGGGCCGAAGTACCCAGGAGCGCACTGTACCGGTCGATGTGGGCCACGGTATAAGCCGCGGCCCACGAGCCCAGTAGCCCGCCCAGGTTGCGGGAAGCTGCCGCCAGGCCGAAGGACTCGCCATCCACGGCTACCAGCACCCGGCGCGGGGCCGCCGGGGCCCCCGCCGTAGCCGGCGGGGCCGCCGGCACCAGCAGCACCGGCCGGCCGGTGGCCCGCAGCACGGGCAGCACCTGGCGGCGCAGCAGCTCATTGAACATACCTTTCCCGGGGCCCTGGCCCAGGACCAGCAGCAGCGGCTGGTAGCGCCCGATGGCGGCGGCCACCTCGTCTTCCAGCAGCCCGAGCCCGCCCGCTTCGGCCACCTCGGTGGGCACGGCCACCTCGGCGGGCACGGGCAGGCGGCGGGCACGGGCGCGCGGGGCGGCCACGGTTTGGGCCGCGCTGCGGGCGAGCGGCGCGGCCCCGGCGCCCACCAGTTCCGGTTCGAGCAGGGCAAGGTAGCGGTTGCCATGCAGCAGCGCCAGGCGCAGGCCCAGCGGGCGGCCCAGGGCCGCCGCGTAGCGCGCCGTGTGGGCGGCGGCGGCCGGCAAATTGGCCAGTACGAGCAGGGAAGGATTCATAACCCGAAAAAGGCGGGGGAGTTGAGTGAGCTGAACTTAAGCCGCTGGCCGTGCCCCGGCCAGGGAGAAAACAAGGTTGGCCGGCGGTGCTTCGGCCAGAAAACCTGGCGGGGAGTACTCAGCCTCCCAGCCGTCGGGCGACATGGTGGCATCGGCTTCCTGGGCAATGCGCAGGGCGGCCGGGCTCACCCGGCCGGGGTCGTGGCGGCTGGCCGCCCGTGGCGGGCCAGCCGCGCTGGTGCGGGGAAAAGAGCGCATGGTGCTGGCCTATAGCCCACTATCGGTTGAGAGCAGCAAGTCGTTGTCCACCACCAGGGCCCCGGCTTCGTAGGCGTCGAAGGCGGCCTGCTCGCGGTCGAGCCAGGTATCGACGGTGCCCGTGAGGGTGGCGCGGCCGTTTTCCACCAGCACCACCACGTCCTGGTTGTGCAGGCTGGCCGACCAGAAAAACAGTGTGCGGATGCGCCCGGCCAGAGTAGAATCGGCGTTGGGGTAGGCCGCCGGGCGCAGCGCGCCGGGGTACCAGGCGGCGGGCGGGCCGGCAAAGCCGGTGCTGCCCAGCACGCGCACACTATTCTCCACTTCGGCCACGCCGCTTACGCCGCCGGCCACCCCGGCGGCCTGGGCCTGCTCGAAGTGGCTGTTCACCAGCCCGTCGAGGTGGGCGCGGCCATTGGCTACCCGCACCCGGAAATCGAAGACGCTCACGTAGGGGTCGCGCGCCAGCGCGTTGAGGATGGCCTGGCGCACCGCCACATCGGGCGTGAACCAGCGGGTGCGCACCTTCAGCAGGTTGTGCACGCTCCACACGCCCACCACGTGGCGGGCATCGCACTCGGCGCTTTGCTTGGCGCGCAGGCTGCTCACCTGCCCGGTCAGCGTAACGACCCCGTTATGAACCACTACCACCGGCTGGTACGAGAGCACGCGCGGGTCGTAGCGGAAAGTGTCGCGCACGGCCTGCGCAATGTCCTCGTCGCTGCGCTGCGCAAATTTCTCGCGCCGCAGCTCGCCACTGATGGCCCAGTAGGCTACGAACAGGTCGCGGGCATCGACGCGGATGGCGCCGGCCTGGTAGGCCACGGCCACCACCTGCGCCCGCTCGGCGGCGGTGCCCACCGTGCCGCTCAGGTGCACCACCTGGTCGTTGGTACGCACCACTAGCTCGTTGCTGAACACGCGGATGTCCCATGCCAGCAGCTCGCGAATTTGGGTGCTGATTTCCTCATCCGAGTTCTGGATTTCGCCCCAGCGGATGGTCAACTCATCGGCGATGAGGCGGCGCACGCCGCGCACGCCCCGCAGCACGCGCAGCACCAGATGCTGCTCGGCCCGCGACTGCACCACGCCCACGGGCGTCACCACGCCCTCGGCCACGCGGCAGGCCACGTTGTAGTCGGTGGTAGCGGGGTCGTCGTTCAGGGCCTGGGTCACGGCGCGGTATAGTTCGTCGTTGGGCAGGTCGGGGGTGCTGATGACTAACTCATTGACTACCCCACGCACGCCGCGCACGGCCAGGGCGATTTCCTCGGCCCGCTCGCTGGCCAACAGGTTGTCAGTGATGCCGGTCAGCTGCACGATGCCGTCGTGGGTGGCCACGTCAATCAGGTGCGCGGGCAAGCCCTTATTGGTCAGGAAAAACAGCTCGATGGCGGCCATGATGTCGGCGTCCGACAGGTGCTCGGCCGTAATGGGCGGCGCGAAGGTTTCCAGGATTTGCATGGGAAAAGGAACAAGGGCTGGCCACTGCCCGGCCGGGGTGAGGAACTGAGCAGGCTACAAATCTCCGCCCCACTACTTCACAACGCCCTGATGATTACTTCCTTATTAACTGACATTTATCAGGTAGCCGCCCGGGGGCAGCCCTTGGCCAGCCGGCGGCGCAGCCAGCGCACGGGCAAACGCGGCGTAAAAAGCTCCTCCCCCCCGCTATTTGGGGCGGGGTATTTTCCGGCCGTTGGCCGTTAGCGTCACGGTGCGGCTGATGGCGGTTTCGCAGGTAGCCATCTCGTAGGTGAGGCCCCCGGTGCGGGCATTGGTTACCTCGATGGCGCGGCAGAACGTGCGGGTGGGGTAATACGTGGCCAGGGTGTGCTTGATTGGCGGCGAGAGCGCACTGAGCACCATGTCCTGGCCCGTGGCCTCCACATCGCCGTTGCTGCTGAACCGCACCAGCCGGCGGATCTGGCCCTGGGTGTAGCTGGCCTGGTACCAGTCGTCAAACCTTCGCCAGCTCACCTGCCGGGCCTGCGGATACTGCCGAAACATCACCCCAAAGGCCAGCGGCGGCACATCTGCCGCTGCCATGGCCTGCGCGTGCACTGCCTGGCCCGGCACCCAGGCCAACCAGAATAGACAGGGGATTTTCATGGCTGCCCAGGCACGGGGCTTGCGCCGCGCCGCCGGTTGGCCCAGGGGCCCTATTTCCGGTGCCGGCGCTACCACGGCTGGGGTGTTGGCACGGGCGCAGAACTCCCCGCTGGGGCCAGCGACCGCCGGACCAACGCAGCGGCGACTATTTTAAGGAGAAAAAGCATCGTGGAAGGAAGAAAACAGGCCATCCAAAAGTAGGTGCGCCCACCCCCGCCTTTTATGACAAAATTCATCCTCTGAGGATGAGCTTCGTTAGGTACCACCGCGGCTCAGGTACTGGCCGGCTGCTGGGCATTGGCCAGGAACCCTTGCGGGTTGCCAGCAGGCTTTGGGTATTGAACTCAGTTGAAAAAGCACCAAGGCGCTATTCGTGAGTGAATTATATCGACTCCCAAAGCCGCGGTCCGCAGGGCTTTACTGGATGCGGGTTACGACTTCGGGCCGAATAATCCCCGGCGTATTACTTCGTCGCGGTGGTAGGGGTCGGCCAGAAAGCGCAGGTGGCCGCCCTCAGCCGTGCAGGTGGCGTAGCGCACGAACAGCGGCATGGGGCGGCGCAGCTGCACCTCGCGGGGGCGGGGCTGGCGGGCGCACGCGGCCTCGCTGGGCAGCTGCGCCGGCTGGCCGCCGCGCCGCAGCAGGTAGGCGGCCAGCTCGAAGGGGCCTTCCAGGCGAATGCAGCCGTGGCTCAGGGCGCGGTAGGGCTGCGCAAACACCTGGCGCTCAGGCGTATCGTGCAGGTACACCGCGTACGGATTAGCGAAGCGGAACACGATGTTGCCCAGTGCGTTATCGCAGCCGGCCGACTGGCGAATAGTGTAGGGAAAGTTCCGGGCCGTGACCCGCGCCCAATCAACGCTACGCGGGTCGATTAGGTGGTCCTGGCCGTTGTAGAGGGCGTAATTGCCTTGGGCCAGGTAGCCGGCATTGCGCTTGAGCCGGGGCAGCATTTCGCGGGTGGCAATGGAGCGGGGCACGTGCCAGTCGGGGGCCAGCGTGAAGCGGTCGATGGCGCTGCTGAGGGTAGGCGTGGGCGTAGTGGGCTTGCCCACCACCACCCGGTGGCGGCGCAGCACCGAGTCGTGGGCCACCACCAGCAGCTCGCAGGCCGCGATGTTAATCAGCACGTAATCAGGCGTGGGCGGCAGCGCATCCCAGCGCCAGCGCTCCAGGTTGGCGGCCACCTGTTCGTAGCGGGCCTGGTGCTGCGCCGCCGAATCCGGGGCGCTGGGCAGCGCAAGCCACTGCGCCAGGGCCTGCTGCAGCTGGCGGTACTCGCGGTTGGCGGGCTGGCCGGCCAGCATGGCGGCGGGCACCGCATCGTTGACTAACCCCGCCCGCAGGAGCGCCGCCGGCTGGCCGGTCGGCCCAGCGGCCCGCTCCCGCGCCGACGCGGCGTACCGCCGCAGCCGCCCGCGGCCAAGGTCGCGCATGAAGCGCAGCACAGCATCGGTCAGGTACACTTCGAAGCGGGCCAGCTGGCGGGCGCGCCGGGCGGGTAGGCCGGGCTGGGCGAGCGAGTCGCGCAGGGCCCCCAGGAGAGCCCGGCCGTAGTCGGCGGCGTTCAGGCCGTGGGTGGGGGCCCCGGCCAGCAGCGCCAGGGCGGCCGGGGCATCGGAGCCAAGGCTGTCGGCAGCGAGCCAGGCAGGTGCGGGGGCAGGACCGTAGAAGGCCCGCACGTCGGCCCCGGCCTGCAAGCCCAGGCGCTCATCGGCGCGGCGGGCGCTGCCGGCCGCCGTAGTATCCAGCAGCGCCCGCACCAGGGAATCTACCGGGTTGGCAGCTTGGGTTTTGGCGGCGGCACCCCGTGCCGACGGCAGCCCCGGCGGCAGCCCCGGCGGCGTGGGCGCTGAGCTGCACTGCGTGGCCAGCAGCACAGCCGCGCCACAGCTAAGCCTGCGGGTGTCAGCAAAGAAGGACAAGGCGGGGGCAGGACTAAAAGTGGCGGGTGGGACGGCTATCCAACGGGTGCGCCAAGTCGGTTTCGGCGGCGTCCTGGACCACGAAGGCTTCGAGCAAGGCCAGCAGCTGGAAGCGGGGGTACGGCCGGTGGACTAGGCCAAGGCCATCGGGCGGGGCCTCGCCCAACAGGGCCCGCAGGTCGGCGGGGCGGGCCACGCGGCAGCCCATCGTCCAGCCGGCAAAGCTCCGCTGGGCACAGAACCCCTCGCCCAACACCTGGCAGTGAAAGTGCCGCGCATCGGAAAGGATAACGTGGTAGTAGAGGTGGCGCACGGCAGTTTGGGGCCCTTCCAGCACCTGCAGAAACCGGCCCTCGGGGGTGTGCAGCAGCACGCCCGAGATGCCGTTGGCTTGGTTGTGGGCCCGGCCCCGGTGCAGCAGGGTGGCCAGCTCGGGCGCGCCGAAGGCGCCCAGCGCCTGGCTTTGGTAAATGAGGTGATAGAGGTCCACGAAAAAAAATTGCAGAAGAGAGATGGAGGAGACGGGCCGCGCCTACAGCTCGTGGGCGGCCGGTTGGCCCTGGCCCCAGGCATCAAAGGCGGCCACGGCGGCGGCGGCAAGGCTGGCCAGCGCCTCGCGGGTGAGGTAGCCCTGGTGCGCGGTCATGAGCACGTTATCGTAGGTGAGCAGCTTGGCAAACGTGGCGTCGCGCAGCGGGTCGCGGGTGTGGTCGGCAAAAAACAGGCCCTGCTCGCCCTCGTACACATCAAGGCCCAGGTAGCCGAGCTGGCCGCTGGCCAATGCGCGCAGGGCAGCTGCGGTATCGAGCACGCCGCCGCGGCCGGTGTTGAGCAGCACCGCGCCGGGCTTCAGCTGGCCCAGTAGCTCGTCGCCAAACAGGTGCTGGGTTGCGGCAGTAAGGGGCGTGTGCAGGCTGACGATGTCGGCCTGGGCGCAGAGGGTGGGCAGGTCCACGTACTCCAGGCCGTAGCGCTGGCGCAGCGCATCGTCGGGGCGCAGGTCTTGGCCCAGCAGCCGGCAGCCAAAACCGTGCAAAATACCCGCCAGCACCGCCCCGATGTGCCCCACCCCCACGATGCCCACCGTCTTGCCGCGCAGCTCGAAGCCGATGAGCTTATCGAGGCGGAAGTCGTTAGCCCGCAGCTGCTGGTCGGCCCGGCGCAGGTGGCGGGCCAGGGCCAGCAGCAGGGCCACGGCGTGCTCGGCAATGGCGTGGGGCGAGTAGTCGGGCACGTGGGCCATGCGCAGGCCCAGCCGGTGGGCGGCGGGCAGGTCTACCTGGTCGGTGCCGGCGGCGCGCACCAGCACGTAGCGCACGCCGTGCGCCCAGAGCTGCGCCAGCACCGGGGCCGACAGGTCGTCGCTTCCAAACACGCTGACGGCCGCCGCGCCTTGCGCCAGCGGCACAGTCTGGTCGGTGAGGCACTGCGCGTAGTACTGCACCGCGTGCCGGCCCGCGTTGGCCTGGTCCAGAAAGGGCTGCTCGAAGGCCAGCGCGCTGAAAACGGTTACGTTCATAGTCAAAAAAACAAAATCTGATTGATCAACGGGTAGCATTCCCCTGAATACTGCTGCAAGGTTCCGGCCCCGACCAGGCCGACCCCATGATAAAAATCAGCCGCGGGGCTGACGTTTGGTAGCCCCGGCGGCGGCCCGCGCCCGGTTCTTTACGGGCAGGTTTCACCCCCCTCCTGCCCTGGCCATGGCGCTCTCGCTGCTCGTACTCACCAATTTCTTTCAACCCGCCGACCACGCCCTAGCCTACGCCGACGCGCTAGCCAGGGCCCTTGGCGCGCGCCTCGTGCTGCTGCATGTGCGCCGCGATTCCTTGCTCGACCCCGAGCACCTCAGCGGCCGCGTCGATACCCTGAACCAGGAAACCATCAACCTTGCCCTGGCCAGCCTGACCCAGCGGCTGGCCGCGCCCGCCACGGCCGAAATGGCCCACGGCCAGATGGCCGAGGCCGTGGCCGCCGCCCTGGCACGCCACCAGCCCGCGCTGGTGGTGCTCGGCCGCCGCGACACCGATAACACGCCCGAAGAGTTAGTTTCGACCGCTGCGCTCGACATCCTGCGCGCCGCGCCACAGCCCATGCTGGTGGTGCCCATGGGCGCCGCGCCCACCGTGCCGCACCGCCTGCTGCTGGCCCTCGACGCCGAGCCCTTCAGCCTGGGGCCCCACGCGGACCTGGTGCGGCACCTCTTCAGCGCGCTGCCCGCCGCGCTCACCGTGTTACACGTGGCCCCCGACCAGGGCAGCGCCGCCACCGGCACGGCCGCCGCCGTCGAGGCACTGGAACGCACCGGGCTGGCCCTGGACCTGAGCGGCGGGCTGGCTTCCCGCACCCTAGTGCACGCCTCGCCGGCGGGCGGCATCCTGGAAGTAGCTGCCACCGGCGAATTCGATGCAGTGGTGCTAGTGGCGCGACCACGCAGCTTTTTAGGCGCGCTGTTTCACCGCAGCGTGACAGCGCACGTGCTGCTGCACAGCTCATTACCGGTACTGGTACTGCCGACAGCGTAGGCATTGGGCGGGCAACACCGCCCAACCTGTTTCAAAAACATTTCCCAGTTCCACCCGGCATAGGGCGTAAGGCAGCCCTCATGCCAAACCAAACGCAAAAAACCCGGAAAACCCGGAAAACCCCTTCTGCGACGCGAGAAGGGCCTTTTCGGGCTGTCCGGTAATCTAAGTATGAGCCTCCTGTCGGACTCGAACCAACGACCCTCTGATTACAAGTCAGAAGCTCTACCAACTGAGCTAAGGAGGCGAGACGATGGGGCAAAAGTACGTTTGGTTAGCCATTTTGCCAAACACGGCGCTAAGCAAAAAAGGTTACGCGTACAGGCTAGCGGGCTCGCAGAACACAATGCGGTTGCCAAACGAGTCGGTTACAGTCATTTCCAGCACCCGTTCGCTCCACGCGGCACGGGCCAGCACGGGGGCGGCAAACAGGGGGGGCTGGCGCAGCAAGTTGCAGTGAAAGGCTGGCAGGCCTTTCACCTCGGCCCGGCCCAGGCTGCTTAGGGCCCCGTCGGTGGGGTGGCCGCAGAGGTGCAGCACCACGTCGGCCCGCGCCACTTGCAGGTACACGGGGGGCCCGATGAGCCGGTCGGCCCAGTTGGTGCAAAAGCCCAGCCACTCGACGTAAAAAGCCAGGGCCTGGGCATAATCAAGGATGCGGAAAACGGGCGTTACCGTGCGGAGGCGAGAGAAATTGCCGCGGAGCGCATTGCCAGGCCCCTAATTAATTAGCCAAAAACAAACACGCATTGACTGCTTACTAAAAATTTGCTGATCAGAAAATAAGCCAATAGCTAGCCGCTAAAAGCTAATGGCTGCTTACCTAAAATACGGCAAGCGCACGCCGCGCTGAAGCAATAACGCCGCCGGCGGGCGGCACCGGGGTGCGCCCGCCGGCGGCGTGGCCGGCTGGTAGCGGGTGCTTAGGCGCGCACCGTTTTCAGCTGTTTTTTGAGCACGTCGATGCGCTTTTGGCCTTCGGCCATGCGGCCTTCGTACTCCTCGCGCAGTTGGGCCGCGTTTTTGGAGCGGGCGAAGAACGCCAGGTTGGTTTGCAGCGTGGCGTGGTCGTTTTCCAGCTCGTTGATTTCCTTACGCAGGGCCATTTCCTTGCGCGTAAGCTGCTGCTGCGCCTGGGGCCGCGCCTTGAGGCGGGCCACTTCGGCCTGAAACAAGAGCTCGGAGCGCTCGGCGTAGCTCAGGCCGGGCACGGCGGCCAGGTACTGGCCCAGCAGCCCGAGCAGCTGCTCCTCGCTGCGGTCACCAGTGCCGGTGGCGTCGAAGGCCTGCGACCAGTCGGCCAGCACGGCGCGGAAGCCCTCCAGCGAGCCGGGGTTTTCGTCGCCGAGGGCCCCCACTTGCTGGGCCACCTGGTCAAGGTAAGCCAGCTGCTCGCCCGAGGAGGCGGTGGCCTTCTCTTCGCGCTGGCGGGCCTCGTGCTTGGGCCGGTCAAACACGGCGTCGCAGGCGTTGCGGAAGCGGTGCCAGAGCTTGTCGGCCAGCTTGTCGGGCACGCGGCCCACGTCCTTCCACTCTTTCTGGATGCGCATGACGACGGCACGGGCGGCCTCGGCATCTGGATTGTTCTGGGCTTCCTCAGCCTGATCGATGAGGACCTGCTTGGCCTTCACGTTGGCCGATTTTTCGTTGTCGAGCGACTTAAAGAAGTCGTTCTTGCGGTTGAAGAATGCCTTGTAGGCGGCCCAGTACTGCTTGTTAAGGGCGTCGGCCTGGGCGCGGGGCACGAGACCGGCGGCTTCCCACTCAGCCTTGATTTCCTGCAGCTCGTCGGTTTTCGAGCGCCACAGGTTCACGCGGTCCGTGTCGAACTCGGCGAAGGGCTGGATGCGCTCCAGCAGGGCCTTTTTCACCACTAGGTTGGCTTTCTCCTGAGTCGAGCGGCCGTCGGAAAACTCCTTGCGGCGCTGGTGCAGGGCGTCGGAGGCGGCAATAAAGCGCTGCCACAGCGGCTCGCGCTGGTCGTTGGGCACGGGCCCGATATTCTTCCAGTCCTCGTGCAGTTTGGTCAGCTCGTCGAGGGCCTTGTTGATACCGGTGAGGGCCATCAGGCCTTCGGCGCGCTTGATGAGGTTTTCCTTGGCCTCCTGGTTGCGGCGGCGGTCCAGGTCCTTCATCTCCAAGAAGCGGCCCTGCTTGCTGTAGTAGATATCAAGCAGGCCGTGGTAGGTATCCCAGATGGGCTGGCTGTCGGTTTGGGGCACCGGGCCGGTGGATTTCCACTCGCCTTGCAGCGCCTTGAGCTTGGCCGAGCTGTCCTTGGTTTCGGCGGCTTCCACCAGCTGGCGGAGCTGGTCGAGGAGCTGCTGCTTCTTGGCCAGGTTATCGCCGCGGCTGGCGTCTTCGGCCTTGGCGTTTTTGGCGCGGCCCTCGCGGAATTCTTGCAACGCCCTGTTCAATTCCATCTGGCCCTCGGGCTGCTGGAAGGCAAAGGCTTCGGCATCGGCCCCGCCTTCGGCAAATTTCTGGCGGGCGGCCGAGCGGGCGTGGCCCACGTTGGCCTCGTACTGGCGCACAAGGTCGAGCACGGTTTTGCGGTTGCGCTGGGCATTGGGGCCCCGCAGCTCCTGCACCAGGTACTGGGCCTGGGCGGGCAGGTCGAGGGCCGTGAAGTCGGGGGACTCCAGGGCCACCGGCGCGGCGGGCACTTCCGCGGCGGGTTCGGCCGTGGGGGCCCCTTCGGCCGCTGACAATGCGTGAGCTTCTTCGGCTTCGGCAGCGTTGGCTTCGGATTGCGCGCCTACGGCGGGCACTTCCGGCAGCGACAGCGCGTCAGGGTCGGCGGGGGCGTCGCCCAGGGGCGTTCCCGACGAAGTAGGCAGCGTGGCCACGCCCTCGGGGGCGTCGAGCAACTCCTCGGCGTTGTGCAAATCCACGGTGGGCAGCGGGGCAATTTCCTCCACGGTGTGGCCGTGGGGGGCCTCAGCTTCAGCCGCCGGGGCGGCAGCCTCAGCCGCTGAGGCCTCAGCAGCAGCGGTGGCCTCCGCTTCCGGGGCCCCGGCCTCCGACTCCGTGGCGGGCAGGGCCGATGCATCGGGCGCGGGGGCGGCGTCGCCGTAGTGGGCCACGGCGCGGGCCTGCGGAGCCGATACGTCGGCGCCGTCCACCGTCACGGGGTCGGGCACGTGGTGGGCGGTTTCGGCGGCGGCGACGGCTTCGGGCGTGCCGGGCTCCGGAGCGACGCTAGAAGCGGGCTCCGGAGCCGGGGCGGCGTCGTTTTGGGCCTGAATTTCAGCCAGGCGGCGTTCGAGAATACTCATGCGGTCCTCGCCCCCGGGCTGGGGGCCGCCCGACTGCGGGGCCTGGGGGGTTTGTTCGGTTGACATACGCAACGGCGGAAAGACCGGTCCACAACGCGGGACCGGGTGGGGGGAGCTAATGGGAGCGGTTGAAAGCGGGTGGTACGGGACGCGAAAGTACGGCGGCTCAGTTTAAGCGTGGGTCAACCGGGTAGTTGGCCCAGGCCTGGAAGCGTCCGCCCTTCTCCCGCAAAATCTCCCGCCAGAACGCATCCGTTGCCAAAGTAAACACTTTCCCGGCGCTTGCCGGGTGCGTGACCCAGCTGCGGGCCTGCCGCTCGGCGGCCAGCTGCCCGGGGCCCCAGCCCGCGTAGCCCACAAACAGGCGCACGTCGGCCGCTGCCAGGGCCCCGGTACCGAGCAGCTCCAGCAGCACCGCAAACTCGCCGCCCCAGTACACACCGTCGCCCAGTGCGGCGGCCCCGGGCACGTCGGGGCGGCGGTGCAGGTAGTGCAGCGTGTCGGGCTCCACGGGCCCCCCGGCGAAGAGCGGCAGCGCGGCGGCGGGCCCGGCCAACCCCAGCGGCAGGGTCAGCACATCACTGAGCAGCAGCTCAGTAGGGCGATTCAGCACGAGCCCGAAGGTACCGCTGGCGGGCGCGTCGCGGCACACCAGCACCACGCTGCGCTCGAAGTTGGGGTCGCCCAGGAAGGGCTGCGAGATGAGGAGCGTGCCGGGGATCATTTCAATTAACAGTTAACATTTATCGTTTAACAGGGTATTAGTCGCGCGCGGGGCCCCAGCGCCCGGACCGGTGGCCGTAGGGCCCCGGCCGGCCATAGTACCTTGCGCCCGCTTTTACGGCGCAACTGGCTGCCGGGCTAAGAATCAACCGCCGGCGGGGTAGCCAGGTTCCGCCGCAGGGGCGGCCGCGGTGGGGCCCAACTGCTGGCGGGGGCCCGCGCGCCCTGCGCTTTATTAAATGACAAATATTAACTGTTAACTAACATGACCGACCAAGAGCTTGCCGACCTGCGCCAATCGTACACCCAGCGCACCCTGGCCGAGGCCGATGTCCAGCCCGACGCCGTGCGCCAGTTCCGCACCTGGCTCGACGAGGCCGTGGCCGCCCGCCTCGACGAGCCCAGCGCCCTCACCCTGAGCACCGTGGACGCGGCCACCGGCCAGCCCAGCGCCCGCGTGGTGCTGCTCAAGGGCCTGCCCGACGACGCTGGCTTTTTGTTTTACACCAACTACAACTCGCGCAAGGGCCGCGAACTGGCCGGCCAGCCGCTGGCCGCCATCAGCTTTTTCTGGCCCGGCCTGGAGCGCCAGGTGCGCGTGGAGGGCCGCATAGAAAAAGCGCCGGAAAGCATGTCGACCGCCTACTTCCAGAGCCGCCCACGCAGCAGCCAGCTCGGGGCCTGGGCCTCGCCCCAAAGCCAGGTCATCGGCAGCCGCGAAGCCTTAGAGGCCCGCGAGCAGGCCGTGGAGGCCGAATTTACCGGCCAGGACCCGCTGCCGCGCCCGCCGCACTGGGGCGGCTACATCCTGCGCCCGCACCGCATCGAGTTCTGGCAGGGCCGCCCCAGCCGCCTGCACGACCGCCTGGTGTACGACCTCGTGGACGGGGCCTGGAAAATCTCGCGCCTGGCCCCGTGAATTCATTTATACTCGTCGCGAAGTAATTTGCGAAAAAGCAGTAGGGTGCGGGGGTTGCCCCCGCCCGCCGTTGCGCGAACCGCGCGCCAATTGTGCAACGACGGGCGGGGGCAAGCCCCGGACTCTACTGCGCGATGAGTACAGCAACTATCATTTATCATTTAACAAGCGCTTGGCAAGCAGCTGTATTTGGGGGTGGGCTCGTGGTTGATTAATCCGGTTTTGCTTCCCGAAGCCGTTGCTCCGGCGGCCGCCGAATGGTGAACGTTGCGTGTTAAATGATAACTGTTAACTGAAATGAATTCCATTGGCTGAAATCCAACCCTTGCGCGGCTGGCGCTACGCCCCGGCCCTAGGCGCCGACATTGGCAATTACGCGTCGCCGCTATTTGACGTGGTATCGGCCCGGCAGCGGGCGGCGCTCTACCACAACCCACTCAACTCCATTCACTTGGCCGTACCGCAGGGCGACGACCCGGCCGGCGCGGCCCTGGCCACGCTGCGGCGCTGGGAAGCCGAGGGCGTGCTCCGGCAGGACGCGCTGCCCGGCATCTACGCCTACTACCAGTACTTCCGGCTACCGGGCAGCGCCCGCGAATACTGCCGCAAGGGCTTCATGTGCCACATCCGGGCCTACGACTGGGCCGAGGGCGTGGTGCTGCGCCACGAAAACACGCTGCCCGCCAGCGTGCACGACCGCACCGCCCTGCTGGCCCGCACCGAGTTCCAGACCAGCGCCACCCACGGGCTGTACCGCGACGACGCCTTCGAACTGGAAACCTACCTCGACGAGGCCATGCAATCGCCCCTCTACCAAACCGAGGACGACTACCAGGGCGCCCGCGACGTGCTGGCCGTGGTGCAGGACGCGGCCGTGATTCGGCGGTTTCAGGCGGTGCTGGCCGGGCGTGAGGTGATTCTGGCCGACGGCCACCACCGCTACGAGGGCTCACTGGCCCACCGCCACGCCCGCCAGGCCCAGGCCGGGCCCGCCGCCACCGGCCGCGAGCCCTGGAACTACCACCTCATGTACCTCACCAACGCGGCCAGCGACGACCTGCGCATCCTGCCCACCCACCGCCTGCTGCTGGAACTGCCCGGGGGCCCCGGCGGCGGCGCGCTGACCAACGCCGAGTTTCTGGCCCGCCTGGGGCCCTACTTCACGGTGCTGCCGCTGGAGGAAGCCACGGACTTACCCGAGGTAATTGCCGGTAAGCGCTGGGCCTTCGGGCTGTACTTAGGCGGGCAGGCCTACAAAATCCGCCTGCGGCCGGAAGCGCACGCGCAACTGGACTGGGACACGACGGCCGAGGTGAAAGGCCTGGACCTCACGGTGCTGCATTTCTTCGTGCTGGAGAAAACCCTGGGCTTGCGGGGCCCCAACGCGCAACGCGCCTGGCCGGGCGCGGCCTACGTGCGCAGCTTCGCTGAGTGCCTCCAACGGGTGGACCGCGGCGAGGCCCGCGCCGCGCTCATCGTGAACGAGGTGACGATGGCCGAGGTGGAGGCCGTGTGCCACTCCGGGGCTGTGATGCCGGCCAAGTCCACCTTCTTCTACCCCAAAACCCTGGCCGGCTTCCTCTTCAGCAGCATCGCCGACGAGGAGGCCGGCAACGCGTTCGACCAGTATTTCCAGGGCCCCGCGGCCGGCGCGGGGCCCGCGTAGGCCCGCCACCAGTATGCGCTTTTTGCTGCTCTTGTTGTTGGCCGGCGCGGGGCTGGTGGGACTGCACCTGGTGCTGCTCTACGGATTCGTGCCCTACGGGGCCCTAGCCACAGCGCTGGACGCGGCCAATGCCGCCGCCGGGCGGGCCTCTGCCCCCTGGCCCGCCCATCCCCTGGCCCACAACGCCTGGGACTACGCCTGGCTGCGCGGGGTGGCCTTCGGGCTGCTGGCCGCAGGGGCCTTAGGACTGGGCTTTTGGCGCAAGGCCGCGGGCCACGAGAGACAGCGCCTGGCCCGCGACGCGCGCCGGGCTGGGCGGGCGCTGGCGGCGGGCTGGCGGCGGCAGAACCCAACCACCCAGTGGACCGCCGGGGCCCTATTGCTAGCCGTGGCCGCCTTGCGCACGTATTTGCTGGGCAGGTACCGTTCAACCCCGACGAGTTCGTCACGGTAGATTACTTCGTGGCGCCGGGCCCGGCCGTGGCAGCGGGCTTTTACCTACTACCCAACAATCACGTGCTTCACAGCCTGTTGGTGTGGCCGTTGCTGCACTGGTCACCGGTGGGCACCCCCGACTTGCTGGCGCGCCTGCCCGTGTTTGGGCTGGGGCTGGTGGGGCTGGTGGGGGGGGTTGTGGCGCTAGCACACCTTACCACGTGGCGCGTGGCGGCGCTGGCTACGCTACTCTTCCAGTTTTCGCCCATGAGCTTAGAATACGCCGTCACAGCCCGCGGCTATGGGCCTCAGGTCTTGTGCGTGCAGGCGGCGTGGCTGGCCGCACTGGTGCTGCTGCGGGGCCCCGCCGGCCACCGACTTGCCTGGGCAGTGTGGATGGGGGCCAGCGTGGCGGGCTTTTACCTAATCCCGACATTTCTCTACCCTTTCGCCGGTTCAATGGTGCCGCTGGTGGTGCTAGGCAGGGGCCGCGCTGGGGCCCGGCTGCGTTGCCAGGCGCTGGTGGCTGGCGCGGGCGTGGCCGCTTTGGTGGCGCTACTCTATTTGCCCGTGGGTTGGCTCACGGGCTGGCCACTGCTGCTGAACAACCCCTTCGTGGCACGCATGCCTCCTGCCTTTTTCTGGCAGCGTCTCCTGCCCTATTACGTGCCCATCACCGTGACGCTACTTTACGGCCGGGCGGTGCTGGTGTGGCCGCTGCTCGGGCTACTGGCCATGGGGCCCGCCGCGGTGGCGCGCTGGGCCCCGCCCGCATGGCGGCCGGCGGCGTGGCTGGCGTGGGCGGGTACGGTAGCCCCCGTGCCCTTGCTGCTGGCGCAGGGGGTAATGCCGCCCGGCCGCACCTTGTACCATACCGTATGGCCGGCCTTGGTGCTGGCCGGCCTAGCGCTGGAGGCAGTAACACGCCGGTGGCAGGGCCCGGGGCGAACCGCCTGGGCCCTGGCGGGTGCCCTAGGCCTAGGCCACGCCGGGTTTCGTGTGGCCCAGCAAGTGCGAACGCAAGCGGCGGCGCGGCGCGATGACCAAAGCTACCAGCAAGCCTCCGAGTGGCTCATCGCCCGCCGCCCACGGCGTGTGCTCATCGATGTACCTGGCTACGCCTTGTACCTGGCGCACCAAGCCTGGCTACAGCACCGCCCGCCGCCCGCCATGCAAGGCCCAGAAACACGGCCCAGTGTCCGCACCGGGAGCTACGACTACTTAGTGCTCAGCCGCGGTGAGGCGCCGCCAGCCTGGTTAACGCCCAACCATTACCGCGCTGAGCTCTGCACTGGCCCGCTGTGCGTGTACCAGCGCTTGGATGCTATGCCACGCCCCTAAGCAGCGCGGCGCGTAGTTTTGCCGCTTCGCGCTGCCGCTGTTTTATTTTTACTTTGGAGCCGTTTTTATTGCTGCCATGCGCCTGATTTTAGCGTCTAACTCGCCCCGCCGCCGCCAACTGCTGACCGACCTGGGCCTGGCCTACGAAATTCGCCTGCACGACGTGGACGAGGACTTTCCGCCCCACCTGCAGCGGGCCGAAGTAGCCGAGTACCTGGCCGCCCACAAAGCCGCCGCCTACGCCGCCGGCCTGGCCCCCGACGAGCTGGTCATCACCGCCGACACCATCGTGTGCCTGGGGGACGACGTGCTGAACAAGCCCGCCAATGCGGCCGAGGCCGCCGCTATGCTCACGCGCCTGCAAGGGCGGGCCCACGACGTGTTCACGGGCGTGTGCCTGCGGGCCGGCGACGGCCGGCAAGTGGTGTTTTCGGACCAGACCACCGTGCACTTCCGCCCCCTGAGTCCGGCCGAAATCGACTTCTACATCGCCCATTATCAGCCCTTTGACAAAGCCGGGGCCTACGGGGCCCAGGACTGGGTGGGCATGGTGGGCGTGACGCGCCTCGAGGGGTCGTACTTCAACGTGATGGGCCTGCCCGTGCACCGGGTGTGGGCCGAACTGGCGCGACTGGGGGCCCTGCCGGCCGGCCTCCCCGGCGCGTAGCGGCCGTTCACTGATTCTTTTCGCCTCATGCGCTTTTTCGTACTCCTGGGCACCGGGTGCCTGCTGGCGGCCAGCGCCTTACTGATGGCCATTTACGGGACCACGCCCTACGCCGCCGTGGCGCGGTTGGGGCAGGTGCCGTACTACGAGGTGGTGCCCAACGGCCCCATTCGCCTGGTGCTGGCCCTCACGCCCGAACGCTACGCCGCTTACCGCACCGGCGGATGGGCGCTGGTGGGCGCCGCCCTGCTGGGGGCCCTGGCGCTGCTGCGGCACGCCGCGTACCGCCGCGAGCTGCGCCGCCTGGGCCAGGAAGCCCGCCGGGCCGGGGCCGCGCTGCGGCGCACGGTGGGCCGGCTCTCGGGCGCCGAGCGGGCCGGGGCGGGGGCCCTGTGGCTGGGGCTGGGGCTCACCTGGGGGGCGTGGCTACTGCTTGACCCGCCCAGCCCAGACGAAATTGCGTCCTACGATTCGTTTGTGCGCGAGGGCGCGGTGGCCGTTACCAGCTTCTACCCAATGCCCAACAACCACGTGGGCTACAACCTATTGGCCTGGGTACTGGAGCAGCTACTACCGGGCCAGGCGCGGCTCGTGATGCGGCTGCCGTCGCTGCTGGCGGCCCTGGCGGGCACGGCGCTGAGCTACGCGCTGCTCACGCATTTTCGCAACTTCCGGACCGCCACCCTGGCCGTGGCTTTGTTCGGCTTCACCAAAGTGGCCATCATTTACGCCGCCGCCGGCCGCGGGTACTATGTGCAGCTGGGGTGCGTGCAACTGGCTTTTTTTGCGGCGGTGGGCCTGGCCAGCGGGCCCCGCTACCGGCGGCTGGGATGGGCGGTGTTCGTGGGCAGCAGCGTGGCGGGGCTCTACGTAATCCCCACCTTCGCCGCGCCCCTGGCCGCGCTGGGGGCCGTGCTGGCCGTAGGGGCCCTGGCCCGCCCGCCGGCCCTGCGCCACCGGCTTTGGGGGCAGCTGGTGGCCGCCGGCGTGGTGGTGGTGGCTACCGTGGCGGTGCTTTACGCGCCGGTGGGATGCGTGTCGGGGTGGGGCCTGCTGCTGGCCAACCGCTACGTGGTGGCACAGCCACTGGCCACTTTTTGGGCCCTGGGGCCCGCCATTTTGTACGAAACCGCGGGCATGCTATTGGGCCCGGTGCGGCTGGGGCTGCTGCTGAGCGCGGCGCTGGTGGCGCTGGTGCCGCTGGCGCTGCGGCGCGGGGCCCCGGCGCAGTGGCCGGCCCGGGCCCGGTGGCTGGCATGGGCCAGCTGGGCGCTGCTGGTGGTACCGGTGGCGCTGGCCCTGGCGCAGCGCGTATTTGTACCCGCCCGGGCGCTGATGTACGCCACTTTCTTTTTATACTTACTGGCCGCGTTGGGGGCTGACTGGGCCGCCACCCGGTGGCGGGGCCACTGGGCAGCGTGGGCCCCGCTGGCGTTGCTGGTAGGGTTGCTCGCCTTTCGGGGGTGGGAGCTTTACGACCAGGTACCGACGCTGCGCACCAGCCGCGCCGACGACCTGGCCGTGGCCAGCGCCTACCGCTGGCTGCGGGCCCAGCCCCCCGGCCCCGCAGTGGTGGGCGCCCCCTACCACGAGCTCATGTTTGACCACTACGCTTTGCTGAACGGCACCCCCCGCCTGCTACACCCCCGGCCCGTGGCGGGCGTACGCTACCCCTACCTGGTGTGGCCCCAGGGCCCCACCCCCCGCCCCGCTTGGTCGCTGGCCCTGCCCTACCGGGCGGCGTACCAAGACGCGCTCGTCGTTATTTACGTCCTGCCGCCGGCGCGATAAGGGCCGGTTTTGTGGGCCCAGGGCGGGACGACACGTTTTTTTTGCTTGTTTTTTACGTTGACTTTGCCTTCCGCTCCTTCTACCGTACCCGGCAATGCCCGCTTTTTTGCAGTGCTCCTGCTGGGCGCCCTGGCCCTTTGCGCCACCTACGCAGCGCTGGTGCTCAACCAAGCCACCTACGCCGACGTGCGGGCCCTGGGCCGCATTACGTTTCACAACGGATTTTACGATTACCTGCCCGTGCGGGTAACGGCGGCCGAATTTGCGCTGGCCCAGCACGTCGCCCTAGCCGGAGCGGGCGCCCTGGCACTGGCCGCCGCCGTGGTGGGCGCGGGCCAGGCCGGGCGGCTGCAGCTGGGGGCCCTGGGCACCGAAACCCGGGCGGCCCTGGCGGGCGCGTGGCGGGTGCTTACCGCCTTGCCGCCGGCTCAGCGCTGGGCGGCGGGGCTGAGCCTGGTGCTGCTCCTGGGGGCGCGCATTTTCTTCGGAATCACAAAATCCTACCATTCGGAAGAAGTAGCGACCTACGACTTTTTTATTCGCCCGGGGCTGTTGGCGGTGAGCAGCTACTACCCCATTCCCAACAACCACGTGCTGCCTAATACGCTGAGCTGGTTATTTTACCAAGTGAACCCCAACGTGTGGTTTACGCTGCGGCTGCCGGTACTACTCACCACCACGGTAGGCACGGTGGCGCTGTTTGCGGGGCTGGTGCGGTTTGGCACATTCCGGGCGGCGCTGATGGCCCTCACCCTGTTTGCGTGGCTCCAGCTGAGCATGTACAACGCCGTGGCCGGGCGCGGCTACTGGCTGCTGATAACGCTGGCGGGCGTCCATTTTTTCGCGCTAGTAGCGCTGCTGGCCCGGCCCGGGGGCCCGCGCGTGGCCTGGGCCGCGCTGCTCATCAGCGGCATTTTGGGCTGCTATACGGTGCCCTCGTTTGCCTACGTGGTGGCCTCGGCCAGCAGCTACCTGGGGCTGGTATTTCTGGGGCGGCGCGACTGGGTGCGGCTGGGGCACGCGGTGGCCGTGGGGGCGGGCATCGGGGCCGGGGCGGCGCTGCTGTACGCACCGCTGCTGCTGCTCTCGGGCTGGCGCCTGCTGCTGGCCAACGGCTACGTGGCGACGCTGCCGTGGGCGGATTTCGTGCGGGCATTTCCAGCCTTCGCGTGGTTCACGGAGGGCACGTTGGCCGGGCAGCGCACGGTGGGGGCCCTGGCGTTCGGGGCCGGGCTCGGGGCCTTCGGGTGGCTGCTGCGGGCCGGGGGGCGGGCCCAGGCGGGGGCCGCCCTGGCGCCCGATCTGCGGGCGGCGGTGCGCCGCCTGGGCCTGCCCGCGCTGTGGTTTGTGCTGCTGCCCTACGCCCTACTGGCGGTGCAGCGGGTGCTGCCACCCGAACGGGTGCTACTCTACAAAGCGCTGTATTTCTTCGTGTTGGTAGGGCTCGTGGTCGATGCAGTGCTGCGGGCCCGCCCGGGGCCCTGGGGGCCCCGGCTGGCGGGGCTGGGCATGGCGCTGTTCGTGGGCTACCAGGCGTACACCATGCAGTTTTTGGTGAACGGCAACCGCCAGTACATCGAGGCCATCTGGCGGGCGTTCGACTGGCTGGCCACCCAGCCACCGGGCCGCGTACTGGTGGGCGTCAACGAGTCGTCGCTGCACTTTCTGTTCCTGGCCCACTACCGCACGCCCGGCCGCCGCTGGCAGTTCGACACCAGCGCCCAGCCCGGCGTGCGCTACCGCTACGTGGTAGTACCGCCCGACTACCAGGGCCCCTACCGCCCGCCCCTGCCCGCCCGCCCCGCTTACCACGACGGCGTAGACGAAATCTACGCGCTGCCCGCCCCGGGCCAACCCATCGGCCACGACCCGCTATTCGACTAAAAGGCCCGTTGGCCAGCCCCCTGGCCCGCTAGTGCCCGCGCGCCAGCAGCGCAATGCCCACTACCACCAGCACCAGGCCGCCCGCCTGCGGCCAGCTCAGGCCCTCGCGCAGCACCACTAGCCCCAGCACGGCCGTGAACAGCACCGAGCCACCCACAATCACGGGCGTGCCCACGGAGGCCGGCACCCCGCGCCGGAACACCACGAACGTCAGGATTTCGGCCAGCCCCACGCCCAGGCCGGCCAGCACCGCCAGCCCCAGGCCCTTGCCGCTCACGGGCAGCGGCTGCCCTTGCAGCTTGAGGCGCAGCAGCCACGCGCCGCCCAGGGCCGCGGCCACCAGTTGCAGCACCACAGCCCCCACGGCCGGCGGCAGATGCTCAGCGGCCAGCTTAATGAAGAAGTTGTAAAGCGCCAGGCATAGAGCCGTGAGCAAGGCAAGGGGCAGCCAGTTGGGCATATATTAATAGATTTACAGGATGGACTGGTTTTTTATTGTTTGGATGATCTTTATAGCCATTCTTGCCATTCGCGGTTACGCCAAGGATTATCAACAAAGGCAGAAACTACGCGAACATGGCGTACAGGTACAGGGAACAGTTGTGCGCAATAAATTTATTCTAAGCCGCATATCGGTTTTTCGACCAGTTATTCGTTTTGAAACTACTCAAGGGGAAACTATCGAGGAAATAGATTATTCTGGCTGGGCAATGGCTTTCCCAAGATTTACAAAAGGAGAAAAAGTCGCATTAATTTATGAGTTAGACAATCCTAAAAATTTCAAATTGATTTAAAAAAATCGTTTGCTTTCGATTAATAAAAGCAGTCATGCCGAACCTATTAGAAAAAGCGTTTAACTAATTTAGGTGATTCATCAAACTTTAGCCTTTCATCATCCCTCAAAAAAAGAAATCCCTACCGTGGCAGGGATTCGAGGATCGAAAAGGAGCAGTCATAAATGAAGCAGTCTTTACCGCAGCTGCTCCTTCAGCAGCTCCATTTCCACCTGCGGGGATACCTTTTCGTAGAGTACGCGGTAGGCGGCCGTGGTGATGGGCATGTGGACCTTGAGCTTGAGGTTGATTTCGTGGATGGACTTGACGGCGTAGTAGCCTTCAGCAATCATGTTCATCTCCAGTTGGGCCGATTTGACGGAGTAGCCGCGGCCCACCATGCCGCCGAAGGTGCGGTTGCGCGAGAACTGCGAGTAGGCCGTCACCAGCAAATCGCCGAGATAGGCGGAGGCCGAGAGGTCGCGCTGCAACGGGCTAATGGCTTGCAGAAAGCGGCGGATTTCCTGCACCGCGTTACTCACCAGCACGGCCAGGAAGTTGTCGCCGTAGCCCACGCCGTGGGCGATGCCGCCGGTGAGAGCGATAATGTTTTTCATCACGGCGCAGTACTCGATGCCGTCGAGGTCCAGGGCCGGGTGAGCGCGCACGTAGCGGTTGCGCAGCAGCTCGCAGAAGCCCTGCGCCAGGGCCGCGTCGGGCGAGCCGATGGTGAGGTAGCTCTGCTTTTCGAGGGCTACTTCCTCGGCATGGCAGGGCCCCGCGATAACGCCTAGCTGGGTGCGCGGCAGCCGAAAGCGCTCGGCCACGTAATCGGTCACGAGCTGGTTTTTACCGGGAATCATGCCCTTGATGGCGGACACGACCTTTTTGTGCTTCAGGGCGTCGCGGCCGAGCTTGTCGAGCACGGGCTGCACGAAGGCGGCGGGCACGGCCAGCACTACCCAATCGGCCTCCTCCACCACGTCGGCCAGGTCGGTAGCGGGGTACACCCGGTTCAGGTCGAACTGCACCGACGAGAGGTAGCGCGGGTTGTGGCGGGTGCGCAGCAAGTGCTGCACATCGTCTTTGGCGCGCAGCCACCAGTCGATGCGGGCGCCGTTTTCACTCAGGATTTTGGTGAGGGCGGTGGCCCAGGAGCCGCCGCCGAGCATAGCAATTTTTTCCAACGGGAACGGGTGGGGAAGGAAGGATGGGGCCCCCGGCAGGGGCCGGCGGCGCAGGGGAAGGCCAAGGAACGCAACCGTGGTAACGGCGCGCCGGGGCCCGGCGTTACGGCTTGGGCTCGGCCAGGGCTTCCTTGCTCAGGGTTTTGGCGTCTTTGATGACCACCCGGCCGCCGTCCTTCAGCTCCTTGGCCACGGCCCGGAAGGGGCCCGTGACGACGGGCGTGCCGGCGGTTAGGCCGCCCAGGATTTCAATGTTCTTGGAGTCAGTGATACCCGTTTTCACCGGCGTGAGCACCGCCCGGCCATCCTTCACCACGAACACCACTTCCTGGATGGCAGGCTTGTCGGGGCTGGTTTTGGGGCCCACCAGGGTAGCCGTGCCGCCGGCCCGGCCCATGCCGCCGCCGCCGCCGCTGGGGCCCTCGGACTTGGCCACGGCCGAGTCGGAACGAGTGGTGACGGCAAACAGCGGCACGCTGAGCACGTGCGCCTTGCGCTCGGTGATGACGTCGACCGAGGCCGTCATGCCCGGGCGGAAAGGCACGATAGTCTGGCCCCTCACCACGCGCACGAGGTGGCGGTAGCTCTCGGGCAGCAGCCGGATGCGCACCTCAAACTCGGTCACGGCCTCGGCCGTGAGCGCGTCCTTGGCCGTGTTGGCGATATTGGTGACGATGCCCCGGAACTTCTCGTTACGGCTGGCGTAGGCGTCCACCTCCACCTCGGCCGAGTCACCCAGGTTCACGTTGGTTACCTCGTTCTCGTTCACGCTCACGCGCACCTCCATGTTGTTGAGGTTGGCGATGCGCATAATTTCGGTGCCCGCCATTTGGGTGGTGCCCACCACCCGCTCGCCCTTCTTCACGTTGAGCTTGCTCACCGTGCCGCTCACCGGGGCGTAGATGGTGGTCTTGTTCAGGTTCTTGCGCGCTTCCTCCAGCGAGGCCGAGGCCGCCGTAACGGTGCTTTGAGCGGCGCGGATGGCCTGGCGGGCCGAGTTAATTTCCTCCTGCGAGGCGTTGTAGGCGGCCTGGCTGGCCTCGTAGTCGGACTGCGAAATTACTTTTTGTTTGAACAGCGAGGCGTTGCGGCGATACGTCAGTTCGGTTTGCTTGGCGGTGGCCATCAGCTGCTGCAAGCGGGCGTCGGCCTGGCCCACGTTGGCGCGCTGGGTACCCACCTGGGCACTTTGCAGGTTCACCTGAGCCTGGTAGTTGTCGGGGCGAATGCGCAGCAACAGCTGGCCCTTCTTCACGGAATCGCCCTCCTGCACGTACAGCGCGATGATTTCCCCCGACACGTCGGGCGAGATTTTCACCTCCGTTTCGGGCTGCACCTTGCCCGAGGCACTCACTTTTTCGGTAATGTTGGCCGGGCCGGCGTTTTCCACGAGCACCTCGGTGCCGGTGGGCTTGCCCACCCAGCCCTGTTTTTTGGCCACGGCAAAGCCCCCAATCAACACGACCACCAGGGCCACCAATATGTAGAGTAAACGGTTATTTTTCATTTAACAAGTATCATTTAACATTCAACATTTAGCAGTCAACCCTTAACATCCGCAACTGCCGCCACTGGCTTGGCCGTTGCTAAATGTTAATTGTCAAATTTTAAATGTTACAACGTGAGCGGCTTGCCCTGGTAAAATTCGAGCACCTTGCGGCGGAAGATGAAGGTGTACTTGGATTGCAGTTGGTTGGAAACGGCGAAAGTGAGGTTGTTTTTGGCAATGTTGAATTCGGTGCCGTTGAGCAGGCCGTTGTTGAAGCGAATTTCCGAATTGCGCTGGGTGAGCGTGAGGGCTGCCACCTGGCGCGTGGCGGCGGCGTATTGGAGCTGGGCGGCGCGGGCGTCGGCGTAGGCCTGCTCGATGCCCTGGCGCAACGTGAGGCGGGCCTGCTCAGCGCGCACGGCGGCCGACCGCTCGTTGATGAGGGCCCGCTGCACGCCCGTGCGCACCTGCAAGCCGTTGAGCACCGGAATTTGCAGGCCAAACTGAATGGCTTTGCCGTAGTTGTTGCCCAGCTGATCGAAAAAGCGCGTCGGCAGCGTCTGGAAGTTGGGTTGTTTTCCGGTGACGACTTGGAAAGACGTGGGCACGAGCCCGATGGGGGTGTTTTGAAACACCGGAATTGATTGGGCGCTAGTGGAATCGCCCGTGAAGATGCGCGTCGACTGCGACGACGAGAAGACCGTAGAGAGCGAGCCGCTGAGAAAAAGCCGGGGGTAGTACCCCCCGCGGGCAATGTCGGTGCTGCGGCGGGCGCTTTGCACGCGCAGGTCGGCCGCCCGGATTTCGGGCTTGGTGCCGGCGGCAATCTGGAACGTCTGGTTGAGGTCCACCACGTAGGGCGCCTCCTGGTCGGGGTCGGGCAGCGCGGGCACTTCAATGGTAAAGCCCTGGGCCACGGCCGGGTCGATGTTCATCAACTGGAGCAGGGCCAGGCGGGCCAGGTCGGCCTGGTTTTGGGCCGTAATCACGTTCAGCTCGTCGGTGGCGAGCTGCGAGCGGCTGTCGAGCAGCGTGCTTTCGGGGATGCTGCCCGCCTTGAGCAGGATGTTGGAGCGGTCAATCTGGGCTTGGTCGCTGGCCACGCGCGTCTGGTTGGCGAGCACCAGCTCCTGGGCCAGCACCAGCTGCAAAAATTGCGAGGCTACGCTGAGGCTCAGGTCGTTGCGCGATTTTTCGGTGTCCTCCAGGCTGGCCTCGTAGTCGAGCACGTTGCGCTTGATGGTGTTGCGCAGCTGAAACCCCTGGAACAGCACCAGCTGCGCCTGCCCCGCAAAATTGTTGGAGCGGGTGGTGGCGTTTTGGAACTGCGAGGTCACCGGGTTCACGTAGGTGCCGTAGTTCCAGCCCTGGGTGGCGTTCAGGTTGACGGTCGGCAGTAGGGCGGCTTTGCTCTGGCGCAGCACTTGGCCGTTGCTCTGGGCTTGGAGTTGGTTGAGACGCACGTTCAGGTTGTGGGCCAGGGCGTAGTCCACGGCGGCTTGCAGCGTCCAGGGGCTCGTGGGCACGGGGGCGGCTGGGGGGCCCGTGCCCAAGGCCGGCGGGGCGGCGGGCGTTTGGGCCCGTACCGGCCCGGCTGGCAGCAGCGCCACGCCCAACAGCGCCAGGAGGCCCGGTACCCAACGGGGCCCCGGGAGCGTGTGTGTAGTTTTCATTGCAAACGGTACTAAAACTGGTCGGTGGAGAATAACCCGCAACGGGCCGGTAATCGAACGCCGGGGAGAACGCATTACAAGGCCGAATGCTTAAATAACTTATCTTAATGCTTGAATAACTTATCTTCTTGTAGTTTAGCAAGTTGTTAGCAACAGTGCGGAACACCCGCGTTGGCTACTCCAGCGTGGGGATGTAGGTGATGTGCTGCACCCAGCCCAGGGCGCGCAAGTAGGCCAGGGTCAGGTCTTTCACGGGGCTGTCCATCTCAATAAACTGGCGGGCGGCGTCGTTTTTGCCTTTGCGGCTCACAAACATGGTGGCGATATTGCAGTCGTCGCGCGCAATCACCGACGCAATAAAGGCGATGGAGCCCGGCTCGTCACGGGCGTCCACGATGAGCGTGTGCAGGGCCCCGGAGAAGTCGGCCGGGAAGCCGTCGACCTCCACGATGCGGATCACGCCGCCCCCGCGGCTCTGGCCCACCACCTCCACCCGGCGGCCGGTGGTCCCGTCGAGCAGGTTGAGCTTGATGGTGTTGGGGTGCATAGTGGAGGCGTTGCCCACGCTCTGAAACGTGTAGTGCAGGCCGGCTTCGGCGGTGTGGTCGAAGGCCGTGCGGATGCGCACGTCGTCGGGCAGGTAGCCCAGCAGCCCGGCCACAATGGCGCGGTCAGAGCCGTGGCCCTCGTAAGTGCGGGCAAACGAGTTATAGAACGTGACCACCGCCTCGGTGGGCACGGCCCCCAAAATGCGGATGGCGGCCCGCGCAATGCGGACCACCCCGGCCGTGTGCGATGAACTAGGCCCGATCATCACGGGGCCGATCATGTCGAAAATACTGGATTTTTCTGCCATAGCAAGACCAAAAGTAGGGCCCAACGGCCGGACGGCCGCCGAGGTACGCAGGGGTCCGGTTATATATAGACGGTTTTGCATACCAGGCATTGCGCCGCCGCCGCGGGCTGGCTGCCACGCGCGGGGTATTTTTGGGCCTTCTTTCTCCCCTGCCATGCCTGCCGACCCGCTTTCTTCCCACGAATTTTCGCCCGCTGTGCTGGCTCAGCTGCGCCGCTTGCAAAGCAAGTACGCCGCCGACGGCCAGGACCTGGCCGCCTACCTCGAAGGCCTCTACCACGCCGACTACGTCAACTACTGGGACTACATCGAGCTTGATACGCTGCTCTCGCTCCAGCGCCCACTCACGAAGCTGCCCGATGAGCGCATCTTCATCATGTACCACCAGATCACGGAGTTGTACTTCAAGCTCTGCCTCTGCGAGTACGAGCAGCTGGGGGCCCTGGCCGCGCCCACGCTGGGCGAAGTGGTGCTGCGCGTGGGCCGCATCAACCGCTACTTCGAGAACTTGATCGACTCATTCGACGTGATGGTGGACGGCATGGACAAGCAGCAGTTCCTGGCTTTTCGCATGGCCCTGATGCCGGCCTCGGGCTTCCAGAGCGTGCAGTACCGCCTGATTGAAATCGCCAGCACAGCCCTCGAAAACCTCACCGACGAGGAGCAGCGCCTGGCCCTAGGCCAAAGCCCCGACCACCAGCAACTCTTCGGCTGCATCTATTGGAAAACCGGGGCCACGGTGGAAGCAACCGGCGCCAAGGCCCTAACACTAATTGAGTTCGAGCGCAAGTACACGGCCCAGCTCGTGGCCCACGCCCAGGCCTACCAGCAGCGCAACGTGTGGGCCGTGGTGCAACGCCTGCCCGAAGCCGAGCAGCGCCACCCGCGCCTGGTGCGGGCCCTGCGCCAGCTCGACGTGAGCGTGAACGTGAACTGGCCGCTGGTGCACTTCAAGTCAGCCGTGCGCTACCTCCAGCGCGACCCCATCGACGTGGCGGCCACCGGCGGCACCAACTGGCGCAGCTACCTGCCGCCCAAGTTCCAGCGCCGCATCTTCTACCCCGCTCTCTGGAGCGCCCAGGAGCTGGAAGACTGGGGCAAAAGTTGGGTGGAAAACGTGCTGGCGGAGGTGGCGCCGCAGTCAATATGATTAGGAATATCCAACTGACCAAATATGTTGATAAACAGTATGTTGGTGCGGTCAAATTTCTGGCCTATTATCAAATAGCAGGTGGAGTTTTAGGAATTGCCTTGTGGGCGTGGATGGTCGCGCACGTTCAGAATGTTTCGGGCATCTATTTACTTATTGTTGCGATGGTGCTTTGGGAAGGGTTTTCCATTTACTGTGGGCCCCTAGTTTTGCAACAGCCCGCACGGGGCTTGCGCCTGTCCGCCATCAACCAAGCCATGCAAATCTTCTCTTTTGCGGTGAATGGCTACGCCTTGAAATACGTGGCGGGCGCTGGGTTTATGCTAGGAATGGACCTGACGGCCGCACCGAAGTTCTTGTGCAATTTGACCCTTTCAAGCCTTGAAATAACAATAAACCGGGAGCATGACCTGGTTACGCTCGGGATCAACGTTGTCGCCGTTTACCTGCTCTTTTTATGCAACAAGCAGCTCGGGCTACTCAGGTCCCAGCCCGCTGCATAACCATGGATAGACAACAAACACGCCCGTTTTTGAACTTGTTAGCGGCATTGACCTTATCCTTGCGGCGGCACAAATCCCTACCGGTACCATCCCCTACCAATTATTATTTCCTTTCCTGTTATGAGGACAAATTTTACCCGCGGGGCCCTACTCCTCCTCGCCTTGGCTGCGGCCGGACAGCTGGCCGGCTGCAAGAAAAATGACGACGCCTGCGCCGAAAATGAGTTTTTTGCCGCCGTGTTGACGGCGCCTACCACTGGCTCGGCCCAAGTGGGCGTGGCGTTCGAAATCAAAACCACCGTCGATTTGGGCACGCCCAGCTGCATCGAGCTGCGGCAGTTCCAGGAAACGCCGGCGGGCACGGGCAGCACCACCCTGTTTGTGCGGCCGGTGGGCTACTATGCCAAGTGCGCCTGCACCGGCGAAACGCCCGCCCCCCGGGCCCTGTCGTACTACTTCACAGCCAAGCAAGCTGGCAAGTACCTGGTGCAATTCACGCGCACCACCGACGGCACCAAGTTCCTGACCGACACGGTGACCGTCCGGTAACTACAAGCCGCGCCCACGTGCCCCCTGGGGCCCTACGCAAAAAAAGCGCCGACCCCTGCGGGCCGACGCTTTTTTTGCGTCGAAATGAACGCCCGGGGCCCTACTTCACGGTGAAGGCGACCTCGGTGTTGTCCCACTTCATGGCCACTTTGCCGGCTTTGTTGACGGCGATGTCGAATACCTCGACCGGGGCGGCGAGCTTTTTGGCGGGCACGGTTATGCGCAGCGCGTCGTCGGCGACCTTGTAACCGAAGGCACCCCACTGGTTGGGCACCTTGTTGAAAATGACCGTCCAGGTAGTGGCGGTGGGAATGGTGAAGAGGCCGTACTTGCCGGCGGGCAGCGTTTTACCCTCAATTTTCACCGGCTTATCCACCGTAAACGTGGTAGCCTCGTTGGCACCCGTGCGCCACACCTTGCCGTAGGGCTCCAGCCCGCCGAACGCCTTGCGGCCCTTCAGCGACGGGCGGCTGTAATCGATGGTGACGGTAGTACCGTTCACGACGGCCGTGGCAGTGGCCGGCGGGCTGGGCCGCTTAGATTTATCCTCCGGCATCTTGTTCTGCGCCTGGACGGCGGCCGAAACGAACAGCAGGGCCCCCAGGGCCGGCGCGAAAAAACGGAATTGCATAAAACGAACAAAAAAGTGGGTGGAGTGAATAGACCCACAAGATACAAGCCCGGCTATTGGTTTGGCCCGGGGCCCAAAAATCCGCCGCGGGTGCCGATCTTTACGCCCGCATTCACCCGTTAGAAGGATAACCACCTTCCGCCCCACCCCGTGAAACAAGAACTGGAAATACTGCTGCCGCCCGAGGTGGCCTTTGACGAATTTGCCCGCTACGAGGCCATCCTGCGCCAGGCCGGCCTGCGGCCCGGCGAGGCCGATTTTGTGCACCTGCTGCGCCGCTCGATTGACGCGCGCGGCCGCCAGCCGCTGGTGCGCCTGCGGGCCGAGGTGTACCGCGGAGCCCCGCCGCGCGAGCTGTTCGGGCCCTGGTTTCAGTACCCGAGCGTGGCCGGGGCCCGGCGCACGGTGCTGATTGTGGGGGCCGGGCCGGCGGGGCTGTTTACCGCGCTGCGCTGCATCGAGCTGGGTTTGCGGCCCATCGTGCTGGAGCGCGGCAAGGACGTGCGCGCCCGCCGCCGCGACCTGGCCGCCATCAATAAGGAGCAAACCGTGGACCCTGACTCGAACTACTGCTTCGGCGAGGGCGGCGCGGGCACGTATTCCGACGGCAAGCTCTACACCCGCGCCACCAAGCGCGGCGACGTGGGCCGCGTGCTGCGCCGCCTGGTACAGCACGGCGCCACGCCCGATATCCTGGTCGACGCCCACCCCCACATCGGCACCAACAAGCTGCCCGACGTGGTGCGGGCCCTGCGCGAGGCCATTGCCGACGCCGGCGGCGAGGTGCGCTTCGGAGCCCGGGTGACGGATTTTATCCTGGAAAATAACCAGCTGCGCGGCGTAGTGCTGGCCGACGGCGCGGCCCTGACCGCCGACGCCACGGTGTTGGCCACCGGCCACTCGGCCCGCGATATTTACGAGCTGCTGCACCGGCGCGGGATACTGATTGAGGCCAAACCGTTTGCCCTGGGCGTGCGCGTGGAGCACCCGCAGGAGCTGATTGACCGCGCCCAGTACCGCCGGCCCGAACGCGGGCTGCTGCCGGCCGCCTCCTATACCCTGGTGCAGCAAACCGAGGTGCAGGGCCGCCAGCGGGGCGTGTTTTCGTTTTGCATGTGCCCGGGCGGCTTCATCGTACCCGCGGCCACGGCCCCCGGCGAGGTGGTGGTGAACGGCATGAGCCCCAGCCGCCGCGACTCGCGCTTCGCTAACTCGGGCATCGTGGCCGCCGTGGAGCTGGAGGACCTCGACGTGGCCCAGTACGGGGCCCTGGCCGGCCTACGCTTCCAGCAGGCGCTGGAGCAGCGCGCCTGCCAGGCGGCCGGCGGCACCCAGCGGGCCCCGGCCCAGCTGCTGGGCGACTTCCTGAAGAAAAAACCCTCCGCCCAGCTGCTCGAAACCTCGTACCAGCCCGGCCTGGTATCGGTGCAGATGGACGACGTGCTGGGGGCCCCGCTGGCCGAGCGCCTGCGCCAGGGCTTCGCCAGCTTCGGCCGTAAAATACCCGGCTACGCCACCAACGCCGCCCAAATCGTGGGCGTGGAAAGCCGCACCTCCGCCCCGGTGCGCATTCCGCGCGACCAGCACACCTTGCAGCACCCGGTGGTGCGGGGCCTGTTTCCGTGCGGCGAGGGTGCGGGCTACGCCGGCGGCATCGTGAGCGCCGCCATGGACGGCGAGCGGGTGGCCGAGGCCATTGCCGCGCTGCTGTAGCGTGGTAGAAAGGGCGGGGGCCCCAAGGAAAATCCCTGGGGGCCCCGGGCGCGGGGGCCTATTTCTCCGCTTTTTCGTAGGCGCGCCAGTCCAGCTCGCCGCTGTCTTTCTTGCGCAGGAACACGGTCTGGTCGTCGCGCTCCATCTTGCCGAAGGTCAGGTCGCCACGGCAGCTCAGGCATTTTACGGAGGTGTACTTGAACTTGCCCTGGGCCACGCGGCTCGTCAGGTCAAGGTTGTCGGAGCCGCACAGGCCGCAGGCGGCCACGTCGGGGAAGCTCAGGCGGTCGTACTCGGCCACGGTTTCATGGAAGTTACTGCCTTGCACGGTGAAGTGGAACTGGCGGCGCCCGATGCGCTTGGTAATCATCATTTGCAGCATAATGCGCAGAATTAGTAGTACGGTTTACTAACCAGATTAACCCGCATTTCGTGCGCGGGAACGCTAATTTAGCAGATTTTTTTCACAATCATATTAGCACCCGCAAAGTATTTGGCTAATTATTTTGGTCAAATATGGTGAAGCCGCAATGGCCTGGTCTGGCCGGGGCCCCGGGGCCCTATCGGTTCGCTACCCGCCGCGCGGCCTGACCAGAAATTGCGCGACGAAGCACACCTTTGCGTTGGAGCACCACCAATTATTTTACCCTTCCCCTCCCCTTTTTAGCATGAGCACCTCCCGCATCGAGCACGATTTCCTGGGCGAGCGCGCCCTTCCCAACAACGTGTATTACGGCATCCAGACGCTGCGGGCGCTGGAAAACTTCCGCATCACGGGCATCCCCATTCGCTCCGAGCCGCTATTTGTGCAGGCGCTGGCCTACGTGAAAAAGGGCGCGGCCTTGGCCAACAAGGAGTTGGGCGTACTCGATCCGGCCATTGCCGATGCCATCGTGGCGGCCTGCGACCGGGTGGCGGCGGGCGAATTCGACGACCAGTTCCTGACCGACATGATCCAGGGGGGGGCGGGCACGTCGGTGAACATGAACGCCAACGAGGTGATTGCCAACGTGGCCCTGGAGGCGCTGGGCCATCCCAAGGGCGACTACCAATACTGCCACCCCAACAACGACGTCAACTGCTCGCAGAGCACCAACGACGCCTACCCCACCGCCTTCCGCATTGCCCTCAACAACAAGCTGGTGGGCTACCGCGAGGCCCTGGGGGCCCTGGCCGAGGCCTTCGCCGCCAAGGGTGCGGAATTCCACAACGTGCTGAAAATGGGTCGCACTCAGCTACAAGATGCTGTGCCGATGAACATGGGCGACGAGTTTCACGCCTTCGCCACCAACCTGCGCGAGGAGCTGCTGCGCATTGACGATTCGCGCCGGCTCATCTCCGAAATCAACATGGGGGCCACCGCCATCGGCACCGGCGTGAACACGCCGCCCGGCTATGCGGGCCTCGTCACGCAGCACCTGCGCGCCGTCACGGGCCTGGATTTGCTGCTGGCCGGCGACCTCATCGAGGCCACCTACGACACGGGGGCCTACGTGCAGCTCTCGGGCGTGCTGAAGCGCACAGCGGTGAAGCTGAGCAAGATTTGCAACGACTTGCGCCTGCTCTCGTCGGGGCCCCGGTGTGGCATCAACGAGATTAACCTGCCGGCCTTGCAGCCCGGCTCCAGCATCATGCCGGGCAAAGTGAACCCGGTAGTGCCCGAGGTGGTGAACCAGACGGCCTTCTACGTCATCGGGGCCGACCTTACGGTGACGATGGCCGCCGAGGCCGGCCAGTTGCAGCTTAACGTGATGGAGCCGGTCATTTCCTTCGCCCTGTTCACTTCCATTTCGTACCTCACCAACGCCTGCGATACGCTACGCGAGAAATGCGTGGTGGGCATCACGGCCAACGCTGCGCACGCCGCGGCCCTGGTGCACAACAGCATCGGCATCGTCACGCAGCTCAACCCCGTGCTGGGCTACGAAGCCAGCGCCAGCATTGCTAAGGAGGCACTGGCCACCGGCAAATCCGTGCACGACATCGCCGTGACCGAGCGCCAGCTGCTCACCCAGGCCAAATGGGACGAGATTTTCACGTTTGAGAACCTTATCCGGCCGGTGTTCATGCAGTAGGCGGGCCCGCGGGCGAGTGGCTTGCCAGGTTGTACATGTCCATGATGTCCTTCAAAATTCCTTCAAAGTCGATGTTCAAGTCGATGAGGCTCCCCGTGTGGAGGTCGAACACCCAGCCGTGCACCACCGGGTACCCGTCGGACAGGTAGGCCAACTGCACCACAGCGGTTTTGATGACGTTGACGCACTGTTCGCGCACGTTCAGCTCCACCAGCCGGTTGTAGCGCTCCTGCGGGTCGGCAATGGCGTTCAGCTCCGGGGCGTGCTGCCGGTACACGTCCCGGATGTTGCGCAGCCACGGGTTGAGGATGCCCAGGTCTTCCGGTACCATGGCCGCTTGCACGCCGCCGCAGTTGTAGTGCCCGCACACAATGATGTGTTTCACCCGCAACTGCTTGACCGCGTAGTTGATGACGGACATCACGTTGAGGTCGATGTTGTTCACCAGGTTGGCAATGTTGCGGTGTACGAACACTTCGCCGGGGCCCACCCCCATGAGTTCTTCGGCCGTCACCCGGCTGTCGCTACAGCCGATGTAGAGATAATCCGGGGTTTGCGCTTTGGCCAATTCCGCGAAATAGGCTGGGTTGTCAGCGGTTTTTTGCGCAATCCACTGGCGGTTGTTTTCGAAGAGTGTTTCGTAAGAAATCATGTTCAAAAGGGATTAGAGCCCATAAAACTGACGCAGCTACCGGCCCCGGCTTCGCCTGGCCGGCCTTAGGTTGGGCTGCTTTCGGAAGCCAGTTTGCCGTAGAAGTGCTCGTGCGGGCGCGCGGCTCCCAGTTGGCGGTGCTGGGCTTCCTGGGCACGCAGCTCGACGCGGCGGATTTTGCCGCTGGTGGTTTTGGGCAGCTCCGGCACGAACTCCAGGATGCGCGGCATTTTATAGGGGGCCAGGTGTTCGCGGCAAAAAGCGAACAGCTCGGCCGCCAGGGCTGGCGAGCCCTCCACGCCGGGGCGCAGCATCAGAAATACTTTGATTTCATAGCCCTTGATGGCATGGGGTGAGCCCACGGCAGCGGCTTCCACCACGGCCGGGTGCTCAATCAACACGCTTTCGACCTCGAAAGGCCCCACGCGGTAGTCGCTCGATTTAATCACGTCGTCGTCGCGGCCCACGAACCATACGTAGCCGTCGGCGTCGCGGTAAGCCTTGTCGCCGGTGTAGTACAGGCCGTGGCGAAACACGGTAGCCGCCCGCTCGGGCTCGCCGAAATACTCCTTGAAGATGCCGTTGGGCCGGTCGGGGTGCATCCGCACGGCGATGTGGCCCTCGGCCAGCGCCGGCAATTCCACCCCTTCGTCGTTGGCCACCACCACATCGTACATAAACGAGGGCCGGCCCATCGAGCCCAGTCGCACCGTACTTCCGGGCAGGTTATACACCATGGCGGTACTCTCGGTTTGGCCGTAGCCGTCGCGCAGCAGCACGCCAGTGCCCCGTCGCCAGGCGTCGATGACCTCCGGATTGAGCGGTTCGCCGGCGCTCACGCACTCGCGGAATTGGAACGCGTGCTGCGCCAGGTCTTCCAGAATCAACAGGCGCAGCACCGTAGGCGGCGCGCAAAACGTGGTGACGCCCTGCTGGGCCAGCACCCGCAGCAGGGCCCCGGCCGCAAACTTGCCCGCTGGCCGGTGCACCAGCAGCGTGGCCCCCACGCTCAGGGGCGCGAAAAAGCTGCTCCACGCAAACTTGGCCCAGCCGGCCTGCGATACGTTGCAGTGCACGTCGTCGGGCCGCAGGCCAATCCAGGCGGCGGTGCTCAGGTGGCCCACCGGGTACGAGAAGTGGGTGTGCACCACCACCTTGGGCAGGCCCGTGGTACCCGAGGTGAAGAACAAAAACAGCGGGTCGTCGGCGCGGGTGGCGGCGGCGGCAGCGTCCGCGGGCTGGTCGTCGGTGGCCCCGAAGCTTACCCAGCCGGGGCGCTCGGTAGGGCCCACCAGCATCTTCAACCCAATACACTGGCCCAAAATCTGCTCGGCACGGTCGATCTTTTCGGCGTTCTCGGCATCGGCCATCACCACGGCGGGCAGCAGGCGGCCGAAGCGATACACGAGGTCGGGCACCGAAAGAATAGTAGCCACCGGCACCAGCACCTGTCCGCCCTTAATGCTGGCCAGGTAGGTGAGCCAAAGCTCGACCACCACCGGCATCATCAGCAACACGGCCTGGCCGGGGCCCACGCCAGCGGCCTGCCAGTAGTTGAGCAGGCGGTTGGCGCGGCCACTCAGCTCACCATAGCTGAAGCTTTGGGCCGGGGTCCCCACCTCGTCGCCCACCAGCACGAGGGCGGCCTTGCCAGGGTGGGCGGCCACGTGCAGGCCCTCAAAAATCTCAGCGGTCCAGTTGAAAAACTCCGGCTTGGGCACGGGCTGCTGGCCTAGCCCGGCGTAGGCGCCGGCCCGGGCCAGGCGCTGGAAATGCTGAAAATACTCTTTCATAAGGTGGGTAGGGAAGCATATAAACCGTCAATACGGCCCGCCCCACGCCCACGATATTGAACTATATTTCTATTATTTAGTCCTATTCCCGTGCCTGCTGCCCGCCTATTGCTGCACGAAGCGCACGGTTTGCTGCTGGCCGCCGCCGCGCACCTCGCATAGGTACGTGCCCTTGGCCAGGGCCCCGGCGTCGAGAGCCACCTCCTGGGCCCCGGCGGGCGCCAGTGCTACGCGGCGCACCACGGCCCCGCGCTCGTCGATGATGCTAATCTCTAACGCCTTGTCCTGCATTTCTTTGGGCAGCACCAGCAGCAGCTGGCCGGTGTGCGTGGGGTTGGGGTAGAGCTGCACACGGGCGGGCACAGGCCCCAGCGGAACGGGCGGCACCAGGGTGGCAGCGTAGGCATCGGCGGCCGCAAAATCGGGGATGCCGTAGCCGAGCACGTTGTCGGGGGCCCCGTTCTGTGAGGCCGTGCGCGTGAGGGCCAGGATGATTTGCTGGGCCGAGAGCCGCGGGTGGGCCTGCCAGAGGCCCGCCGCCAGCCCGGCCAGCTCGGGGCAGGCGTAGGAGGTGCCGTTGCCGCGCACCACGGCCCCGCTGGCCGTGACCACGGCGCTGGCCACGCCCATGGCCGCCAGCGTGGGCTTGATGCGCCCGTCGGCCGTGGGCCCGTACGAGCTGAAGCTGGCGTGGCGGCGCAGCGAGTCGACGGCCCCCACCGAGATGATGGAGTCGGCGTCGGCCGGCACGGCCACGTAGCGCCAGTTGTTAGCGCCCTCGTTGCCGGCGGCGCTCACCACCAGCATCCCCGCCCGGGCGGCCAGCACCGCGGCCCGCGAGCCCAGGGCCGTGCGCCCGTCGAGGTCGGCGTAAGTATGGGGTGCGGCGGGTGGGTCGAAGGATGTGTAGCCCAGCGACGAGCTGATAACGTCGACGCCCACCGAGTCGGCGTACTCGGCGGCAGCCAGCCAGTTGGCTTCCTCCACGGGCCGCTCCGACCCCGTATCTTCGGTGATGCACAGGTGAAACGAGGCCTTGGGGGCCGTGCCCACGAACACGCCCGCCTGGGCCCCAGCAATCAGCGACAAGCAGCTAGTGCCGTGGCTACTGCGCAGGTACACCTGCTGGCCACCGTCCACAAAGTTGCGGGTGCCCAGCACGCGCTGCTCGGCAAAGAGCGGCTGGAGGGGCCCCGGCGCGTTGGCCCCCGGAAAGCCCGCGTCGAAGACGGCTATTTGCATGCCCTCGCCCTGGTAGCCAGCGTCGTGCATGGCCACGGCCCCGATGAGCTGGTCCTGGGCGAAAGTGCGGCCGTAGTCGGGGCGGGTGCCCACCACGTAGGTTTGCTGGCTGGTCTGGGCCGGGGCGGGGGCCCACACCGGGGCCGCCGGGCGGGGGCCCCGGCTGAGAGTGGTGGCCTGGCGCACGGCGGGCAGCGCCTGCACCTGCGCCAGCACGGCCGAGTCGCAGGCCACCAGCACGGCGTTCAGCCAGCGCGAAGGGTACACGATTTGGGTCCCGGGCACGGCCCGCACCTGGGCCAGGTAGGCGGGACTCACGGGCAGGTCGCGCGAGGCCACAGCGATGCCCTGGCGCTGCCGCCGCGCCACGGCGCGGGTCGACAAAAACGCCTCGGGCTGGTCGACCCGGTAGGGCGTGCCGGCCTTATCGCGGAAATATACCAGGTGGCGGCGTACGGGGCCCTGGGCCCGGGCGGGAGCTGTTTCGCCAATCAGCACTGCTGCCACCAGGGCCAGGGCCCGCACCCAAAACGCACGCATATACTTCACAGAATCAAGTAGAAAAATAGCATTAGCCAAAGCGCAGCTTATAGGTTGCCGGCGTCAATCAGGGTCTCGCGGTGGATGTAGCCGGCGAACACCTGGCCCGGCACCGGCAGCGCGCCGCTCGTGCCGCCGGTGTAGATGAAGCGCCGCCGCCGCCGCAGCACGGGCCCCACGCCCTGGGCCAGTACCTGCTGGTAGGTGCGCAGGTAGTAGAGGTTGTCTTCGTACACGTTGGTGTTGTTCAGGGCCGTGTCCACGGCGGTGGCCGTGGTGGGGTAGGCGCGGGCCGTGCCGCCGGGCACCGCCGTGGTGTAGGGGGCCCCCACGCGGCGGTAGCTGCGGGTGTCGGCGTTCACCGTGTCGGCCGAGTTGTTGTTGAAGGCGTTGAAGTTCCAGATACGGCCGGTGCGCGCCGGAAATACCGCCTCCACGGTGCGCTTGTTGCCGCGGTTCAGCACCACGGCGTTGAGGCTCACGCTCAGGGCAAACACGCTGTCGGCCACCCAGGCATCGGCAGTGGTGGCGCGGCGGGCGCGCTCCACGCGGTAGGCCAGTTGGCCGGCGGCGTCGGCGTAGGTGCCCGTGATGGCCTCGCGCAGCTGGTAGGGCGTGCCCACCGTTCGTACGTAGTTATTCCAGGTCGTGTCCACCACCTGGTAGGCGCGGTAGGTGCCCACGGCCACGGGGTAGTAGGTGTTGCCCAGGTCGGGCGCGGGCGAATCTTGGGTGCGGCACCCGGCCAAGGCCAACAGGGCCCCGGCAGCGCTCAGGAGCGGGTAGCGTAAACGCATAGCAATCGGTAGAATAGACAATAGAACAGCGAATAAACGGGAACAGCCGGCAAGTTATTGGCGGGCCGCCGAAGACCCGTAGAATTCTTCCGCAACCCGCCAATAATCTTATTTTATCCTGGCTTTTTTATCTTGGCGCGGTGGCCGCCTGCCGGGGCCCTACGCCACCGGCGCGGCGGCGTGGGCAAACGGCACGGGCGCCTCGCCGATGACGTGGCGCTCGATCCAGCCGCCCCCCAGCACGTCGTCGCCTTCGTAGAATACGGCCGCCTGGCCCGGGGTAATGGCGTGCACGGGCTCCTCGAAATAGACGTGGATTTTGCCGCCTACTTCTTCCAGGAACGCGGGGGCCCCGTCGTGGTTGTAGCGCACCTTCACCACGGCCGGCACCAGGCCGTGCCCCTCCAAGGTGGCATACTTGCCGGGGTTAAGCTGGCCCACCACGGTGGCCGTACTGGCCAAGTCGTCGTAGTTGCCCAGCACCACCTCGTTGGTATCGGGCCGGATTTCCGTCACGTAGGCCGGGAAGCCCAGCGCGATACCCAGCCCCTTACGCTGCCCGATGGTGTAGAACGGGTAGCCCTCGTGGCGGCCCAGCTCGACCCCTTTTTTATCCACGAAGCGGCCGCCGGCCACGCGGGCCTCCAAGCCTGGCACACGCCGGCGCAGGAAGCCCCGGTAGTCGTTGTCGGGGATGAAGCAGATTTCGTAGCTCTCGGGCTTGTTCACCAGCGCGGTGAAGCCGCGGCGACGGGCCTCGTCGTAAATCTCGGTCTTGCGCATCTGGCCCAGCGGAAACAGCGTGCGGCTCAGGCTAGCCTGGCTCACGCCCCACAGCGCGTAGCTCTGGTCCTTGTTGTCGTCCAGGCCTTTGCTCACGATAAAGCGCCCACTATCAGCGCCCTGCCGCACCTGGGCGTAGTGGCCCGTGGCGATGAACTGGCAGCCGAGCTGGTCGGCCCGGCGTAGCAGCGCGTCCCACTTGATGTGGGTGTTGCAGAGCACGCAGGGATTGGGCGTGCGCCCAGCCAGGTACTCATCGGTGAAGTTGTTGATGACGAAATCGCCGAATTCCTCGCGGATGTCAATGATGTAGTGCGGGAAGCCCAGGTCCACGGCAATCTGCCGGGCATCGTTGATGCTGTCCAGGGAGCAGCAGCCGGTTTCCTTTTTCGACCCGCCCGCCGAGGCGTAGTCCCAGGTTTTCATGGTCATACCGACCACTTCGTAGCCCTGCTCGTGCAGGAGCACGGCGGCCACCGACGAGTCGATGCCACCGCTCATGGCCACGAGAACGCGGCCTTTGGGGTTGTTTTCCATTTGGTTCTGAACAGCACCCGAAAGGTGAATGGTTTGGCTGCGGTTCGAAACGCAAAGGTACGGCGGATAGTAAAATGTGAAGAATGTGGGGGAATGCAAAGGATGTGAGGGATGTAAGTGAATGCGGCAGATGTGAAGGGCATAGGCAAATGAAGATTTGTCCGTGCGACCTTTGCCCCGGTATCATTTACCACATCTGCCATATTCCTCCGCCTCTTCACATTCAAACCATGGCCCTTCGCATCCCCGTCCTCGTCCGCGGCATCAACAACTTATCCGACGCGCGCTACTGCGCCGGCATGGGCGCCGACGGCCTCATCTTCACCCTCGACCCCGAGCTACCCGGCGCCATCGACCCCGCCACGGCCCGGGAGCTGGCCGGCTGGGTGGCGGGCGTGGAGCTCATCGGCGAGTTCGGCAACGCCGACCCCGCGCAGCTCGTGGCCGTGGCCGCCGCCTGCGGCCTCGACCGGGTACTGCTGCACGACGCACCCTTTTTCATCCCCGGTATGCACGAGCCCCTGCCCTTCCCGGTGCTGCGCGAAACCGACCTCTTCACCGCTCTGCAGGCGCTCATCGACCCCGACCTGGCCCACGAGCTGCGCAGCGCCGACTTCGCCCCCACCGGCGGGGCCCTGCTGGTCACGCTGCCCGCTGGGGCCGACCTCGTGGGCTGGCAGGCGCAGCTGGAGGCCCTGGCCCGGCAGTTTCCGCTGTGGCTGGGCGGCGACTTCGCCGCCGCCGACCTGCCCGGCCTGCTCGACGGCGTGCGCCCGGCCGGCCTGGTGCTGCAAGGCGGCGACGAGCTCAAGCCCGGCCTGCGCGATTTCACCGGTTTGGAAGAGATTTTTGAGGCCCTGGAGGCAGTGGAATAGGGCCCAGTTGGGGCCCCGCGGTCCCAAGCTGCACGGCAAATTGCACGCCCAGGGGCCCAACTGGGCCCTATCGCTTGGCGAAGGCGGGGCGCCTTTCGCCTGGTTATTCGAGCATTTTACGAGGAATAAGTAGCCGTTGGCCGAGTGGGCAAGTGGGGCGGCAAACTGGCCGCGGCACCTGGAGCGTAGGTGGTCCAACTCTTCGCTCCCCATGAACTACTCGCTCGCTTTCGTCCTTGCCCTTGGCACCGTCTTCGCCGGGCAGGCGCAAACCGTTAAAACCCGTCCGTCCGCCGCCTTGCTCGCCATGCAGGGAAATACGGGATCCTCCGCGCCGGCCCTGACCTACCGCCTGGCAGGCCGGGTATTCGACCCCGAGGGCAACCCCTTGCCGGGGGCCACGCTGCTGGTCAAGGGTACGAGCCAGGTGGTCAGTACCGACGCGGCGGGTAATTTCACGCTGGAGCTACCCACCCGCACCCCCAACACACTGGTGGCGGGCTACGGCGGCTGCGAAGACCTCACCCTACCCCTGGGCCCCAACCAGCTCCAGCTCAACGTGCACCTGCGGCCGATTCTGGCCGACGGCCTCGCCCACGCCCTGCGCGTGGGCGACCTGGCGCCGGACTTCGACCTGCCAACCACCGCCGGCACCACCTTCAAGCTCAGTGAGCACCGCGGCCACCCCGTGGTGCTGTACTTCTACCCCAAAGACGGCTCGTCGGGCTGTACCAAGGAAGCCTGCTCGTTCCGCGACCAGTACCAAGACTTTGCGGCCCTGGGCGCGGAAGTCATCGGCATCAGCTCCGACTCCGAACGCTCGCACCGCCAGTTTACCGCCAAGTACGACCTGCCGTTTCCGCTCCTCAGCGACAACGGCGGGCAGCTGCGCAAGAAGTACGCCGTGCCCCGCGCCGCGCTGGGCCTGCTCCCGGGCCGCGTCACTTACGTGCTCGACGGCGAAGGGCGCGTGCGCTACGTGTTCAACTCCCTCAGCGAAGCCAACGAACACGTAATCAACGCCAAATTCATCTTAAGTACCCTGTAATGGCCCAAAACTAATACTCCGGCGCACCGCCCAATGAGCGGTGCGCCGGAGTATTAGTTTTGGGGCCCGGAGCCCGGGCAACGGCATCTTACACCTGGGCAAAACTGGCTGACCTGGGGCCCTAACTCAGCCGGAACCGCAGGTACTTGATGGGCACGCCCACCGCGCGGTACTTGCCCTCGAAGTTGGTTTGGATGGCCTGGGCCTCGGCAAATCCGGGGCCCTGCTCGGCGTACAGGTCGCGGGTACTCACCTCCACGGCCGTGCCCGGGCGGGCGGCCAGGATTTCCAGGGTGTAGTCGAACAGGCCGTCGTTGTCGGTTTTGAGGTGCAGCGGGGCCCCGGCGGCCAGCAGCTCCTGGTACTGGTTGAGGAAGCGCGGCGAAGTGAGGCGGCGCTTGATGTCGCGGTCGCGCGGCCGCGGGTCCGGAAACGTAATCCAGATTTCGCCCAGCTCCCCGGGGCTGAACTGCGCCGTTAGGGCCTCGGCCTGGGCCCGCACGAAGCCCACATTGGCCAGGCCCAGGGCAGCGGCCCGGGTGCTGCCCGACCACAGCCGCTCGCCCTTGATGTCGAGGCCCAAAAAGTTGCGTTGCGCGTGCCGCTGGGCCAGGCCCACGGTGTACTCGCCCTTGCCGCAGCCCATTTCCAGGGTCAGCGGGTGGTCGTTATGGAAGAAATCGGCCCGCCAGCGGCCCGCCAAGGTCCCAAATTCGGATTTACCTGGCTCGATGACGTCGGGGCGGGTGGCGTTGTCAGCAAAGCGGTGGAGTTTGACGCGGGGCAAAGCAGGAAAGTAAGCAGAGTAATGGATGAAAGTTATAGGGCCGGCTGAACGGCCGTAGCGCAGACTTTAGCTACAGCTGCGCTACAGGCTATTGGTACAGCTCGGCCACCTCGGCCACTACGAAGGTGCTACCGCCAATGAACACCACGTCGGCGGGGCCCGCGGCGGCACGGGCGGCGGCTACCGCGGCGGCTACCGGGCCGTAGGAGCGGCCGGCCAGCCCCGCGGCGGCGGCGCGGGCCGCCAGCTCATCGGCCGGCAAGGCCCGGGGGATATCGGCCTGGCAAAAATAATACGTGGCGTCGGGCGGCAGCAGTGCCAGCACGGGCCCCACGTCCTTGTCGTTCACCGTGCCGATGACCAGGTGCAGCCGCTCGTGCGGCACGCGCAGCAGCTGCTGCATCACCAGGCGCAGGCCGGCCTCGTTGTGGCCCGTGTCGGCCACTACCAACGGCGCGTGGCCCAGAATGCTCCAACGCCCGCGCAGGCCGGTGAGGGGCCCCACGTCGCGCAGGCCCTGGCGCACGGCGGCCTCGGGCAGCGCAAAGCCCTGGGTCCGCAGCTCGTCGAGCACGGCCAGCACGCCGGGCAGGTTCAGGGCCTGGTAGTCGCCGAGCAAGCCCAGGGCGGCGCTGGGCAGGTACGAGGCCCCGGCGCGCGCAACGTCGAAAAGCTGGGTGCCCGCCGCCGTGTCCGCTGGGGCCCCGGCGGGCCCCGGCACCACGGCGTACACGCGGTCGGCCCAGGTGAGGGGCGCGGTTTCGGCGGCGGCTTTGGCCGCGAATACGGCCGCTACTTCGGGCTGCGTTTGGCTGATGACCACCGGCACGCCGGGCTTGATGATGCCCGCTTTCTCGCCCGCAATTTCGGGCAGCGTGTCGCCCAGCAGGGCCTGGTGGTCGTAGCTGATGTTGGTGATGAGCGACACGAGCGGCGTGATGACGTTCGTGGAATCGAGGCGGCCGCCCAGGCCCACTTCCACCACGGCCACGTCCACGGCTTCATCGGCGAAGTAGCAAAAGGCCAGGGCCACGCACATTTCAAAAAATGAGGGCTGCACGTCGGCAAATAGGCCGCGCCACTTTTCCACCCACACCACCAGGTACTCGGGAGCCAGTTCCTGCCCGTTCAGGCGCACCCGCTCGGTAAAAGCGCGCAGGTGCGGCGAGGTGTAGAGGCCCACGCGGTAGCCCGCACTTTGCAGCACCGCCGCCAGCAGGTGCGAGCTGCTGCCCTTGCCATTAGTGCCCGCCACATGCACGCTGCGGAAGCGCCGCTCCGGGTGGCCCATGGCCGCCAGCAGGGCCTCGGTGTTACCCAACCCTTTTTTGAAGCCCGCCGCCCCTACCCGCTGGTACATGGGTAGTTGTGCGTAAAGGAAAGCCAGAGTTTCTTCGTAGTTCATTTAACAATTAACATTTATCATTTAACAATCTACAGTCAATCAAACGGTCAGAGTCCAACTGTTAAATGATAGATGTTAATTTTTAGAGCGGTTTCCAAGTCAGTGTACAGCTTATTGGGTGCGGGCTGCCGGCTTTTCGCCGGCTGTCCGCTCGTCGGTAGAACTACCGGCGCGAAAGGCGAGCGGACAGCCGGCGAAAAGCCGGTAGCCCGCCCTATACACTTGCTTGGAAACTGCTCTAAATGGCAGGTTATTGCACCGATATTTTGAACGTGTAGAAACCCGTGGCTCCGCCGCTGCCGTTATTGGTGCGCCGGAAGCTGGCGTTTTGCAGGGCGTCGCGGCACAGCTTTTCCTGGGCCGGCGACACGTTGCCCGATACCTTGGTGACGCCTTCCACCTCGCCGTTTTCATCGATTTTGATGCGAAAGCGTACGATGCCCGAGTTATCATCCACGGCGGCCACCTTGGGCACCGCCGCCGCTGCCCAACCGCTCATTTCCAAGCCGTCGCCGCTGCCGTTGCCGCGGCCCCGGCCACTGCCGCCGCCCGAGCCGTCGCCGTCGCCATTGCCGCTGCCGTACAGTGCCTTAGCGTTCAGCGAGCCGCGCGGGTCGCCTTGGTCGCCCACGGTGCCGGGGCGGTCGCCGTTGCTGTTGCCAGTGGGCGCGGTGCTGCTGCCGTTCACGCCGTTGCCGCCGCCGGTGGCCGTGCCCTTGGGCGAGAATGTGACGGCCACCTTGCGGGCCGGCTTAGGCACTTCCTTTACTTCCACCTTGGGCGGCGCGGGCGTGGCCACCACGGGAGCAGTCACGGGGCTTTCCTCGGCGTCGCTGGTGATGATTTTTTCGGCGGCCGGGGGCGTGGGCGTGGCCGGGGCCACGGCTGTTACGGGCCGGGGCTCGGGCGCGGCGGCGGGCGGGCGGCTGTCCTGGCGGTTGGGCGAGGCGTTGGCGGTAGCCGTGGTTTGCACGTCGCCGCTGCCGGCGGCGTCCACGCCGTAGTTAAGTTCCAAGCCGCCGCCGCCGGGCGTGGCAATCTCATCAAGCGGCGGGTTGGGGCCCCTGAATACGGTGAACAGGCAAAATAGCACCAGGGCCACGTGGATGGCCACGGTACCAATCAGGGCCTCGCGGCGGTGCTGTTCGGGATAATCGAGGGCCATTGCTTTTGAGCGGTTAGCTACTAGCTGTCAGCTGTTAGCTTGTGGTTTACTGCTTCTTAAACGAGAGCTAACTGCTGATAGGTATCAGCTAAAGCCAAGCTATTTCCTAGCAGCCTGCTGAGCCTGGGTAGCCATCACCATTTTGATCTTCAAACGGTTCCCAATTTCCAGGATGTCAACCAGCTTTTGCACGTTTTGCGAGACATCGACGCGCAGCACCACAGTGGGCGTGTCGAGGTTGTTTTTGCCGATGAGGGCCGTCAGTTCCGTTTCCAGCTCGGTGGGCTGCACGGGCTTCTTGTTGACGAAGTAGGCCCCCGCGGCATCCACCGATACGGTGATAGGCTGCTTCATCACCTGCTTGCTGCTTTTAGCATTGGGCAGCAACAGCTTGATGACGTTCGGGTTCACCATCGTGCTGACGATGAGAAAGAACAGCATCAGAAAAAACATGATGTCGTTCATCGACCCAGTTTCGACGTGCGAGGTCAGGCGATGGCGGCGGGAAAGATTCATGCGATGAGTGAGTGAATGAGCGAATGAGTGAGTTGTTAAGAGCCAGTAAGCGAGGTAACGCTGGAAACGAAAACCTCACTCATTCGCTCATTCACTCATTCACTAATTGTCCTGCAAAATGTCCATGAACTCGATGGCCGAGTTTTCCATGCGGAACACCATGCGCTCGACCAGGATGCTGAGCCAGTGGTAGCCGGCGTGGGCGATGATGCCCACGATAAGGCCCGCGGCCGAAGTTACCATCTTGGTGTAGAGTCCCCCGGCAATCTGGGCGATGCCGAAGTCGCCGGTGGCGTTGATGGCGTAGAAGATTTTAATTACGCCGATGATCGTGCCTACGAAGCCTAGCATGGGCGCGATGCCGGCGATGATGCCCAGGATATTGATATTCTTTTCGAGGCGGGCGATTTCAATCTTACCCACGTTTTCCACGCTGGCTTCGATTTCGGTGAGCGGCAGGCCCAGGCGGCGCAGGCCTTTCTCGACCATGCGGGCCAGCGGCGAGGGGTTTTGGGCGCACAGCAGCTTGGCGCCCTGGATGTCGCTCTTCACCATCAGGGCCCGGATGCCGTTCATGAACGACTCGGGCTGCCCCCCGGCCTTGCGGATGGTGAGGTAGCGCTCCAGGATGATATAGACCGAAACGAACAGCAGAATGAACAGGGGCAGCATGATCCAGCCGCCCTTCAGAATCAGGTCGATGAGCGAGAGCCCACCGTCGGCTTGGTTAGCGGCGTTCACGGCCGCGTTTACAGAATCGGGGGCGGCTGATATCGCCGCGTTGGTAACCTGCAACAGGAAAATGGACATTCGTACGAAGTAGCTTTAATTAGCCAGCACCCAGAGGTCTTTCCCCAGGTGGGTTTGGGTGCGCATGCGCTGGGCCTCGCGCTCGGCCGTCAGCTTGTCGGCGTAGTCGTCGATGGAAACCTTGATTTTATGGCCGCTGAACCGGGGCAGCACCACGCGCGAGCGGTGGCCCAGCTTGGCCAACGCCTGCCGCTGCACCTGCGCCGCCGCCAACGTGCGGAAGCTGCCGCCCACGATGTAGTAACGGCCCGTGGGCGCATTAATTGTGGTGCTAAACACAGCGGCTACCGGAGCAGCTTTGGCGGCGGCCGGCGCAACTTTGGCTGCTGCTACCACGGCCGGCTTAACCGCCGCAGGCTTGGCGACGGCTGCTACTGGCTTGGCCGCAGGAGCTGCGGTTTTCGCAACAGTGATGGGCGCGGCCACCGCTTTAGCGGCGGGTACCGGCGCGGGGATTTCAGGGGTCGCGGCCAGGGCGTTGGCCTCGGCCAACAGGCTGGGGGCCGCAGCGGTGGGCACAACGATAGCCGTAGGGACTACGGGCACTGCGTTCCAGGTTTGGCGGGCCAGGCCGGCCTGCTGGGGCCCCGGCGTGGCGGGGCGGGCATTGGCCCACAGCGGCAGGCGGCTCTGCCAGGCCACGGGAATGTAGCCCGTGTGCAGGGCAAACAAGTAGTTGGCCGACACCACCAGCCCGGCCACCAGGCCGATGACCGCGTAGCTGAACACGCGGCGGCGGGTGGGCCGGGACGGGTGCAGGCGTGGCGCGGGCAGCACCTGCGGGGCCCGGGCCCCGGTGCGGGCCGCGGCGCGCACGGGCCGCGCCGCCAGCTCGGGCAACCCGTAGGCGGCGGGCAGCAGCGTATCAGTGCCGGTGTATTCGAACGAGAGGCCGCGGCCGGCAGCCCGGCGGAACACGCCGATGCCCGGCAGTTCGGTGCGGCTGGTGGCGTCCAGGTCGTGCTGTAAGCCGGCTACGGCGGTGCGCAGGGCCTCGCGGGCCTGCGCGGTGGGTACGCCCAAGTGCTGGGCCAGGGCGTCCACGAGAAGGCCATCGTTGCGGGTAAGGGCCTGGTTGAAGGCCACGAGGCGGGCCGGCGGGCTTAAAGCGTGGCGGTTGGCCTGCACGCGGGCTGGTACGGCGTCGGCCACCAGGCCCCCAAAATCCGGAATAATCACGCAGTCGTGGTCGCGGAGCAGGGGGCGGATGTGGTCGGCGAGGTGCATAGAGAGTGGCGTTGGGCGGCGGCTGGGGCAAGGATTGGCTGTTCAAGGTCGCTTCCCAGCGCGGGTCGTTAGCCCGGCAGTAAGCGCTTAACAATCAACAATTCAACCAGCGACAATTAAATCTTTAAAACGTGTAAGTCACCCCGCCGATGATGTTAATTCCCTTGACGGGGTAGCGGTAAAACCGCTGGTATTGGCGGTTGGCGAGGTTATTACCCATTGCAAAGATGGATAAATTTGACGTAATGCGGTAATCGGCGCGCAGGTTGAGGTCGTAAATCGGCGACGTGGCGCGGTAAAAATCGGGCACCTGGTTGACGTAGCTGACGCTGTAGCTGGCCGAGTAGAAGTAAGTTTCGAGGCCCAGCAGCAGCTTCTCCGATACGTTGTAGGTGCCGAACATAGTGGCCTGGAACTCGGGCCGGCCGTAGGGCTGGGCCAGCGCCCGGGTGCCGTAGTGGTTGTAGTCGGCCCGGGCCCCCACGCGGAATTTTTCACCCGTGCCGTACAGGGCCTCGGCGTGCAGGTTCACGTTGGTGGTGCCCTCGTCGTCGTACACCAAGTTGAATTTATCCTGGTGCAAGGGGTCGCTGAGGTAGAAGTACAGGTTCTTGTCGCGGCTGAAGGTCAGGCGGCCGTTCAGCGCCAGGCCGCGCGCCGGGGCGGCGGTGAAGCCCGCGTACACGGTAGGGCCCCGGCGGGTGTCGGCCACGTACACGTTGCGGTTCAGCCAGGGGTTTTCGGCGGTGATGTCGTTGCGCGTCACGCGCTGGATGGCCCCGCCCAGGCCCCCGTACACGGTGAACTGCTCGGGCACCACGGCGTAGCCCACCCGGATGGCCGGATACACGGCCCCGCGGCTCACGCCATTGAGCAGGTCGGAAGAGTAGCCCAGGGTGAGGCCCAGGGCCAGGTTCAGGCGGTCACGCTTCACCTCGTAGGCCGGCGTCACCTGCACGAAGTTGCGCGAGCGGGTGGCCGAGTCCTTGTCGGTGATGAAGGAGGCGTCGCCGTTCAGCACGAAGCGGCTGTCGTCGCTCAGGGCGTAGCCGAGCTTGGCGTTCAGCAGCACGTTGCTTTCGGAGGCCGAAAAATGGTCGTTCCAGTACTTGTAGCCCACGCCCAGGTCGTATTGCAGGGCGGCACTGGGGGCCTGGTTGCGGGCGTAGGCCCGGGCCCCGAAGCGGGTGAATACCTGCTTAAGGTCGCCGGCGTCGGGCGTGGGCTGAGGCACCGGCGAGGTGGCCGGCCCGGTGTAGCCGTAGAAGTTGTACCGCTCGCGGCTCACGTCGAGGGCCCCGCCGAAGGCCGCATTGCCGCGGTAAATTTCGCCGGTGAGGGCGGCGCTGGTTTGCGACACGCCCGAGTTGCGGCCGTCCACGGGCCCGGTCAGGGAGTTGATGTGCTTGAGGTCGAGGCCGTAGCTGTGGTCGGTGCTGCGGGCGCTGTGCAGGTAGGCGCGGCCGTAGAACGTGCCATAGTTGCCAATGCCCGCCTTGAGTAAGTTGCCGGTGAGCGGCGTCAGCTCCTCCTGCTTGATGGTGAGCACCTGCACCGAGGGCACGAGGCGGTCGGGCGGCAGCCGGAAATCGGGAAAGGTGTAGGCAGGGGCGCGCGTTGTTTTGGGCGGGGCGGGCACCGCAGCTTTATCGAAGTTGCGGGTGGCCGTGCCCAGCTCGTTCACGCGGTCCTTCACAATCTCAATCTCCGCCTCCTGAATGGTGCCGCCCTTGCGGGGCTTGGTGGCCTGGGCCTGGGCGGACAGGGCCCCGGCCGCAACCAGCACCCCCGCTCCCACCAGCGGCAAGCGCAAACCTTTACTTAAGCGGCGAATTAATAAATGCTTCATTAGCAATTGAGTAAACAGTAGAGTATGGGGCTCGCGCCTAGCGGAGCCTGGTGCTGTCGGGGGCCGGGGCAGCGCGTTGCAGCGTATCGGCCGGGGCCCCGGCGGCGGGGGTGGCAGCCGGCAACAGACCGCTGCGGGGCGCGGCCGGCTGGCTGCGCGGGGCCCCGGCCGCGCCCCTGGCGGGGGCCGGCGCGGGCTTGGCAGGCGCGGCCTTGGCGGGCCGGGCGGGGGTGGTTTTGGCTGGGGCAGCGGCATCGTCGGGGCCCAGGGCGGCCAGCTTTTCGCGGGCGCCAGCCACGATTTCAGCCACCGGAAATTTGTTGTCGATGATGGAGTTCAGCGTGCCACGGGCCTGGAAGTTGTCGCCCTGAGCGGCATACACATCGGCCACCAGCAGGAAGGCCCGACCCTGCCACAGCTCGAAGTTACCGTAGTCGCTGTTGTTGCGCAGGGCCGTTTTCAGAGCCTCGTCGTACTGCTTCTGCTTGAACTGGGTGTCGGCCAACAGGTAGTTGGCCTCGGCCCCGATGACGTCGCCGGGCGCGGCGGCCACGGCGGCGGCCAACTCGGTGGCGGCCTGATCGAGGGCCCCGGCGCGGTAGCTGGCCTTGCCCAGGTACAGCAGCGCGGCATTGGTGGCGCTGGCGGGGGCCCCAGCCTGGATACGCAGCTCCTCAGCCACGCGGCGGGTGGCGGGGTAGTCGGCGCTTTCGTACTCAGCCTTCAGCAGGCCCAGGGTGGCGTTGGCTACCTCGCGGCGGTTGGTACTGGCCGTGCGCAGCTGGGTGTAGAACTGGATGGCCTCGGGGTAGTTCTGGGTTTCGAGGTCGAGGTCGGCGGCGCGGCCCAGGGCCCTATTCACAAACTCGCTCTTGTTCTCGGCCACCACGGCGCGCAGGCGCGGCAGGGCCTCGGCCTTGTTACCGGTTTTCAGATACGAGTCGGCCAGGTAGTAGCGGGCGTTGGCACCCAGGGCGTTGTCGGGGTACTGCTTGAGGAAGCCTTCCAGGCGCTGGATGGCCTGGGGGTACTTCTCGGCCAGGTACAGCGACTTGGCCGCTTCCAGCTCCACGCTTTCGGTAGCCTTGCTATCGGGGTTCTGGGCCTTAAAGGCGGCCAGGGCCCCGTCGAAGTCCTCCGTTTTACCCTGCGCGGCCAGGCTTTCCTGCAAGCTGTAGATGGCCTGGTTGGCGGCGTCCGAGCGCGGGAAATCCGTCAGCACGCGGCGGAAATCGGCTACGGCGGCGTCTTGCTTTTGCAGGTTGGCGTAGGCCACGCCGCGCTTTTGCAGAGCCTGGGGCACGAGCGGGCTGCTGGGCCGGCCGCTGATGAGCCTCGTGAAGCCATCCACCGCGGGCTGGTAGTCGCCGGCCTCGAACGCCAGTTGGGCCTGCTGAAACGCGGCCTGCTCGGCGTAGCGCGAGGTGGGACTGGTGCGCAGCAGCGTGGCCAGGGTTTGGTCGGCCTCGGCGCGGCGGCCCATCTGGCCCAGCGTCACGCCCTTCTGGTAGTAGGCGTAGTCCTTATCAGAGGCGTTGGCCTGAATCACCTTGTCGTAGCCGGCCAGCGCGGGCGCGTAGCTTTTGGCCACGTAGCTGAGGTCGGCCAGGCGCAGGGTGGCGTCGTAGTAGTTGGCGTCGCGGGTTTTGCTGGCGTCGTCGGCCGCCAGGTAGGCCTGGAACTGGGGCCGGGCCTGGGCGTACTGCTTCGTATTATAGTAGGCGTAGCCGAGGCCGTAGCGGGCGCGCTGCTCGAAGGCCACTTCGTCGGGTGCCACGCCGCCCTGGCGCACGGTGCGGGCGGCGGCGGCGTAGGCCGTGGCAGCCTCGGGATAGCGCTGGCCCACGCTGTAAATTTCGCCCTTCAGCACCTGCGCCGCGGCCCGCAGCGCCTCGTCCGAAGGGTATTTCAAGGACTTGTCGAGCAGCGCTAGCGCCGGGTCGTACTGCCCGGCGTTGTATAATGTAGCGGCTTGGGCGTAGGTCACGCGCTGGTAGGTGGCGTTCAGCTTGGGGCCCCGGTCGTCGAGGCCTTCGAGGTAGTCGATGGCCGCGGCGTAGTCGGTGGAGGCCAGAAAGCTGGTGCTCAACAGGTCGTCCACGGTGGCCTGGTTGGCCGAGCGCGGGAACTTGCGGCGGAAGTCCCGGAGCACGGCCACTACTTCGGCCTGGTTGCCCAGCTCGGCCTGCACCTGGGCGAGCTTGAGGGTGGCGTTTTCGGCCACGTCCTTTTGCACAGGGCCCTGGCGGGCGGCCTCGAAGGCCGTGACGGCCTGGGGCTTCTGGCCGGCTTGCAGGTAGCTCAGGCCCAAGTGGTAGGCGGCGTTCTGGCCCAGGGTATCGCGGCGGGCAGCCACGGCGCGCAGGTTGGTGATGGCGCCCTTGTAGTCGCCGGTTTTGTAGTTGGCAAAGCCGATTTTATACTGCACCGCCGGCTCAATCTTGTTTTTGCGGGCGGCGGCAAACTGGTCGTAGTAGCCCACGGCCTGCTTATAATCTGCTTTCTGGTAGTAGGCGTCGCCCACCAGCAGCTGGATTTCGTCGGCATTTTGGGGCGGCGGGGTTTGGCGCAGGCGGGGCGTGGCGTAGGCAATCAGGCCGTCGTAGTCGCCTTCCTTGTAGTAAATCTGCGTCATGATGGCGGGCACTACGGGCTTGTAGTCGTCGTTCTGCTCGGCCACGGCCAGGTCGGCGCGAGCGGCGGCGTAGGCCCCAGCGCGGTAGCCGAGGTAGCCGGCGTAGTAGGCGCTGGCGTAGCGGTAGGGCCCCTGGACCTGCTTGCTGCGGTCGAACAGCAGGCGGGCCTGGTCGTAGTCCTTCTGCTGGAAGTGGCTGTAGGCCAGCTTAAAGTCGGACTCGGCCCGCTGCCCGTCGCTGAGGTTGGCGGGGGCCACCTTCTGGAAGTAGGCAATGGCCTGCGGGTAGTTCTGCTGGTCGAAGTAGAACTTGCCCAGCTCAAAATAGGCCACCGCGGCGCGCGGGTGGGCCGGGTGGGCGGCCACGAAGGCCAGCACGAGGCCCTCGGCGTCGGGGTGCAGCAGGTAAAGGCCGCTCACGGCGTAGTAATATTCGGCGTCGGCGGTGCGGTCGCGGGCCAGGGGCTCCTGGCGGCCGGTGCGGCGCGGCTCCACGGCCAGGTACTGCTGGAAAGCGAGCTGGGCGGCCCCGTACTGCTGGCGATCGAAGAGTTCGAGCCCTTCCTGGAAAAACCGCTCGTCATTAGCAAACACCTGGGTTTGCTGGGCCAGGGCGGCCGCCGGGGCCGCCGCCGTGAGCGTGGCGGCCAGCGCCAGCCGGGAAAATAGCTTCATCGGGAAATGGTAGCGTGAAGGGGCCGCGAGGGGCCCGGGAGGCCTCAAAAGTAGACAAGAATGGCGCGCAAGGCCAAGACAGGCCGTTTCGGGCCCCGGGCCAACGCGCGCCGGGTGGTTTTTGGTGTGTTGCGAGCAGTTCAGCTACGCAATAAAAGACGTCATACTCATCTGGCGTCCGCGCAGTCGAAGCATCTCTCCCGCGCCGCTAACCCAATCGCATGGGTATATTTACGCGGTAGAGATGCTTCGACTGCGCGGACGCCAGATGAGCATGACGGCCTGGGGCCCTACCTTACCACAGCTGGTGCACCAACGACCGGATGCGGCGCTGGTGCACATCGCGACAGCGGCCATTTGGCCGATTTCTAGGGCGGGCAGGTCGGCGGCGCGCAGGTTGCTCTCCAATTGCTCGGGGCGCGAGGCCCCCGGAATCACACAGCTCACTTCGTCGAACATCAGCGCCCAGCGCAGGGCCGCCGCGGCCAGGGCCCCCGCGCCGGGGACCGCGGCCTTCAGCTCCTCCACGGCGGCCAGGCCGGTGGCGTAGTCCACGCTGGCGAAGGTTTCGCCCTTGTCGAAGGCCGCGCCGTCGCGGTTGAAGTGGCGGTGGTCGTCGGCCGTAAACTCGGTCTGGGGCCCAAACTTGCCCGTGAGCAGCCCGCTGGCCAGCGGCACCCGCACGATGATGCCCACGTCGCACCGCTTGGCTTCCTGGAAGAGCAGCTCGGCGGGGCACTGGCGGAACAGGTTAAAGATGACTTGCAGCGTGGCTACGTTGGGGTACTCCAAGGCCTTGAGGCCTTCCTCCATGCGCTCCACGCTCACGCCCAGGTTTTGCACTTTGCCCTATTCGCGCAGCTTATCGAACAGCTCAAATATTTCGGGGCGGTAGAACACGTCAGTAGGTGGGTAGTGCAACTGCATTAGGTCGGGGGTGTCGAGGCCTGTGTTGCGCAGGCTGTCCTCCACGAAGCCGCGCAGGGCAGCGGGCTGGTAGGCTTCGTTGGTGTGGGGCTGGAGGCGGCGGCCGTACTTGGTGGCCACGAAGATGCGCTCGGAGCGGCGGCGCACCAGCCGGCCCACGGCGGCCTCGCTGGCCCCGTCGCCGTACACGTCGGCCGTGTCGATGAAGTTGACGCCGGCATCGGCGCCCGCGTCGAGGATGGCGTCGGCGGTGGCGTCGGAGAAGGGCTCGCCCCACTTGCCGCCCACCTGCCAGGTGCCGAAGCTGATTTCAGAAACAGAAAACTCGGTTTTGCCGAGGGTGCGGTGGTGCATGGGGAAAGGGGTATTTGGACCGGGCCGAAGGTACTGGAGCCTTAGCCGCCGGCACTCAGCCGCCGCCCTGGTGCTTTGCAACGTTCGCCAGGTTTTTTACCTGCGCTGGTTTCAGTATTTCCCACCACCTTTTTTTCAGTTAGCTTAAATGATTCCACTTTTTACCTTGCGATTATGGGCTCTGCTGCTAGTGCTGGGGCTGTTTGCCGGCCCGGGCAGGGCCCAGCGCATCGCGGCGGGCTACGAGCACACCGTAGCGGTGCGCCCCGACGGCACGCTCTGGACCTGGGGCAGCAACTACTACAGCCAACTGGGCACCGGCACCGCGGGCGGCCCGACCTTGCGAACGACGCCGGTTCAGGTAGGAACGGCCACCAACTGGCAGAGCGTCAGCGCTGGCTACTACCACACCCTGGCCATCCGCACCGACGGCACACTCTGGGCCTGGGGCAATAACTCGGTGGGCCGGCAACGGGAGCACCGCCAACCCACTGGCCCCCTTCCGGGGGGCTTTTTTAGTAAGAACAGGGCAGGAAAGGCTACTTAATTACGCCCTCGCCCTTGGGGCGGGCTTGGCTGAGGTGAGTTGCTTATCTTCACGGCTTCTACGCTCCTAAAACTGAAGGCTCATGCCCCGTACTGTACTGAAGATCTCAGTCGCTCAGAAGTTGATTGCCTACGTGCCCGCTTTGGGCCTTTTATTTGTGAACGCCCACCTGGCCTTTGGCTACCTCATCGCCGTTAACCTGGCCTTTATTTTTCTTGAATACGATAGCAAAAAGCCTGCGTAGGCAACGTCCTTATGCTCAGCGGTTGGGCGTAAGCTGCGCCAGCACGCGTTGCAGCTGTTGGACGGCGCTCTGAGGGTCAGCGACCTGGGCCGTAAGCAGCTGGGTTTTGTCCGCTCTGGCCGCAGGCGTACCGGTAGCCACGGCCAGGCCCACAGTGAGCCGGCCAATCTCCGTCTTCAGGGCCAGCACCTGCCGCTGTTCGAGTAGAATCTGCTACTGCATGAGCAGCAGCAGTTCGTGCTGTTCCTGAAAGGCGCGGGTCAGCACGGGAATAAGCTGACCATATTCGACGCGCAGGGTGCCCGCCGTGTCGTAGTCGCGCACAACGAGCGAGGGGTAGACGCGGGCCAGGTCCTGGGCCACGAAGCCGAGTCGCACGGGCCCGAGCAGCAAGGGGCTCGCCGGGGACTGCAGCTGAAACCGCACGGGCCGCAGGCGCAGGACCCGGCTGGTGACATCAGCCAGGTCTTCGACGTTGCGCAGCAGACGCCCGTCGGCCAGGTCCCGGTCCAGGTTCCGGGCGGGGTTCTGGGCCTAAATTGCGGAGCTTGCGAAGGTGCACAGCACCAGGGCCAGGGGGAAGGCCCGGCAAAGCAGGCGCATCAATGAACGGTGAACTCATCGTGACCGGCCCCGGGCATCCCCGGGCTGGTAAACGCTTCTGCGGCGGCGGCGGCGGCCGTTTCGGCCGCGGCGGTATTCTCGGCCTGCTCCCGGGCCCGGGTTTCGTCCTCATCCGCTTCCTCGGGCTCCTCGCCCTGGTCGAGTCGTTCGAGCGCTTCGCCCCAGAAGTGCGCGAGTTGGGTGTCGGGGCTCAGCACGAGGGCCAGGAAGGGCGGCACGTTGTCTAAGGCCACCACACAGCCAAGCTCGCCCTGGGCGTAGTAGTAAAAGCGTACCGTGCCTTCGCCGAGGGCGATGCCGTTGCTGTTGACCTCTACCCGGCACCCGATAGGGGGGCAGGGAGCGGTGCCGGACCAGTTGAGCTGACGGGGCAGGGCCCCGCGGTCCGTGGTGAGCACCCGTTCCGCCAGGGGTTGCGGGCGGGCGGGGGCGGGCAGCAAGGGCATCGCCTCAACTCCGAGCGGTTCCAGGGCCCCGTGCAGGTGGGCACCGATGCCAACTGGCGCAGCGCGAGCGCCAGTGCTAACCATTCCGTAGCGGTGCGCACCGACGGCACCCTCTGGACCTGGGGCAGCAACAGCGGCGGCCAGCTCGGCACCGGCACCACCACCGCCCAAACCACGCCCGTGCAAGTTGGCACCGCTGCTACGTGGCTGCGGGTGGCTGCGGGTGCCGCGGACGGCCGCACCGTGGCCATCCGCACCGACGGCACCTTTTGGGCTTGGGGCAACAACTACTACGGCCAGTTGGGAGACGGCACGACGGCCGCGCAGCTGGTGCCGTTGCAAATCGGCAGCGGCACCAATTGGCTGAGCACGTCAGCCGGCAGCTCCTTCACCGCGGCCATCCAGGCCGACGGCTCGCTCTGGGAGTGGGGATACAACGACCAGGGCCAGCTCGGGCAGGACAATGCCAACCTCTTGCCCATTTACATTCCGTTCGGCGGCACCGCGCTGGCCACCGCGGCCGCCAGCGCGGCCGCCGGCTGGCAGCTGGCCCCCAACCCCGCCCACGGCCAAGTGCAGCTGCCGGGCCTGCCCGCCGGTACCGCCGTGCGCTTTTTCGATGCGCAGGGCCGGCTGGTACGCACCGCCGCCGGGCCCGCCGTAGCGCTCGATGGCCTCACGCCCGGCCTCTACCTGCTGCAAGCCGCGGCCGGCGGCACCACGCGCACCCAGCGTTTGGTAGTGGAATAACGTCCGGGCTAGCTTCGCTTTTGCCACGCCCCTATCCCCACTGGCAGGGGCGTTTTTGTAGGGTGGCCCGGCGGGGCCCCGGCCGATGCGGGTAATGGCAGGCAAGGAGCCGCCGTATCTTGCCGCCTGCTCATGCCCGATATTCCGCCCCTACCCGTCATCCGCGTTTCGCACCTCACCAAGCGCTTCGGGGCCCAGGTGGTGGTCGATGACCTTTCGTTTGAGGTAGCCGCCGGCGAAACGCTGGTGCTGCTGGGCCCCAGCGGCTGCGGCAAAACCACGCTCCTCAAAACCCTCAACCGCCTCATCGAGCCCGACGGCGGCACCATCGAAATCAACGGCCGCGACGTGCGCCAGCAGGCCCCCGAGGCCCTGCGGCGCGGCATCGGCTACGTCATCCAGCAAGTGGGCTTGCTGCCGCATTACACTGTTGCCCAGAATGTTGGCGTGGTGCCCGGCCTGCTGGGCCGCCCGGCCGCCGAAACCGCCGCCCGCACCATCGAGCTGCTGGAGCGCCTGCACCTGCCCGCTGCCCGCTTCGCCGGGATGCTGCCGGCGCAGCTCTCGGGCGGGCAGCAGCAGCGCGTGGGCCTGGCCCGGGCCTTGGCCGCCGACCCGCCCGTGATTCTACTCGACGAGCCCTTCGGGGCCCTCGACCCCATCACCCGCGCCGCCGTGCGCCGCGACTTCCGCGAGCTGGATGAGCTGCGCCGCAAAACCGTGGTGCTCGTGACCCACGACGTGACCGAAGCCTTCGAGCTGGCCGACCGCATCATGCTGCTGAATAATGGCAAAATCCAGCAGCTGGGGCCCCCACGCGACTTGTTGCTCCAGCCCGCTAACGACTTCGTGCGCCGCTTCTTCCAGGCCGAGCGGCTGGCCCTGCAAATGCGCGTGACGACGCTGGCCGAGGTGCTGCCCTTCGTGGAATTTGACGGCCCGCCGGCGCCCGCCGGGGCCCCCACACTGCCCGGCACTGCCAGCGTGCAGGCCGCCGTGGCGCTGCTCGGCGATACTGGCACCGGCCACCTGTGCATCGCCGGGGGCCCGCAACCCCTGACGCTGGGGCAGCTGCTGGCCGCCTTCGGGCGGGCCCTGGGGTAGTCCGGGCGGGGCTATTTCGGGCAGATTAATTCAGGTGAGCCAGCACCGCCACCACGCCGGGCAGCGGCTCGATGGGGAAGTCGAGCAGGCGCTTACCCAGGTCGAGCAGCTACGGAATCTCGCGCCCCGTCACGGCCCCGTCGGTGAGCTGGATGGCGGTTTCAATCATATTCAGCATCAGGGATTTGGCACCATAGCCGAACAGGTGCAGGTTGGCGCGCTGCACCGCGTAGAGCTGGGCCCCGATGGCGTCGGCCGCGCCGCACCGGGCCAGGATGGCCGCCAGCTGGGTTTCCACGTGGTCGAAGTACGGCTGGTTGGGCCAGGGCGGGTCGGCGGCGTCAAAGGCAATGAGCTGGGGCCGGGGCCTAAATAAACAGGGGCGTGAGCGGGCCAACCGGCCGCACCGGGCCAGCCAGGGCCCAAAAGTACCGAACTTGCGCCCCATGAAGCAGCCCATTGACCTGGCCACCTGGCCCCGCCGCGAGCATTACGAGTTCTTTTCGAAGTTTGACGAGCCGTTTTTCGGGCTGGTGGCCGACGTGGACTGCACACCGGCCCAAGCCGAAGCCAAGCGCCTCGGCATGTCGTTTTTCCTCTACTACCTCTACCACGCCGTGGAGGCCGCCAACGCAGTGCCCGAGTTCCGGCACCGCATCGAACCGAGCCAGGTAGTGGCCTACGACCGGGTGCACGCCTCGGCCACCATCGGCCGACCCGACCATACGTTCGGCTTTTCCTTCATCGAGCAGCAGCCGGCCCTGGCCGATTTCGTAGCCGGGGCCCAGCTTGAAATTGCGGCCGTGCAGGCCATCGGCGGCCTCAACCTGACCGAGCGCACCGGCCGGCCCGACGTGCTGCACTGCTCGGCCATTCCGTGGGTGCGCTTCACCGGCCTCACCCACGCCCGCAGCTTCGGGGGGCTCGACAGCTGCCCCAAGCTTTCCTTCGGCCAGGTATACGCCGCCGGGGCCACCCGGCGCATGGCCGTGGCCGTGAATGTGCACCACGCCCTGGCCGACGGCTACCACGTGGGCCAGTTCCTGGATGCCTTCCAGCAGCGACTGAGCGGGGGGGGGGGGGGGTGAATGGAGGAATGGGTGAATGAAATTCAGCCATTCACTCATGACGCTGTTTAGGGAGTCCGGAAATTCAAGATTGAACGTCATGCTGAGCGAAGTCGAAGCATCTCTCCCGCAGCAGTAATCATAGGTAGTGAACGGTAGAGATGCTTCGACTTCGCTCAGCATGACAGCCTGAAGAGTCCCTGGACAACCCCATTCATTCCTCCATTCACTCATTCACCCATCGCCCGTGAAAACCCTTGCCGAACTCTTCGCCTTTTGGCACGAACAAGCCGGCAAGCTGGGCCAGCAGACCTTGCAGCACGTGGCCCTGACGGCCGCCGCCCTGCTGCTGGGCGTGGCCGTGGGGGTGCCCGTGGGCCTGTGGCTGACGCGGCGGCCGCGCTGGGCCCCGGCGGTGCTGGGCACGGCCGGCGTGCTACAAACCGTGCCCAGCATCGCCCTGCTCGGCTTTCTGATTCCGGTGATGGGCATTGGGGCGGCCCCGGCCATCCTGGCGCTGCTGCTGTACTCGCTGCTACCCATCATCCGCAATACGGTGGCCGGGGTGCAGGGCGTGCCGGCGGCCGTGGTAGAAGCCGCTAGGGGCCTGGGCTTTACGGATGGCCAGATTCTGCGGCGCGTGGAGCTGCCCCTGGCCCTGCCCGTGCTAATGGCCGGCATCCGCACGGCCACCGTCATCAACGTGGGGGTAGCCACGCTGGCGGCTTACGTGGCAGCCGGCGGCCTGGGCGAGTTCATATTTGGCGGCATTGCGCTGAACAACCCGGCCATGATTCTGGCCGGCGCCATTCCGGCCGCCGCCCTGGCCCTGGCCTTCGATGCGGGCCTGGGGGCCCTGGAGAAGCTCTCGGCGCGGCGGCTGCGGGTGGCGGGCGGGGCCCTGCTGCTGGCTTTGCCGGTGCTGGCCGCCGGCTACTGGCTGCCCCAGGCCGCGGGCCGGTTGCGGGCGGGCTTCAGCCCGGAGTTCATCGGGCGGGCCGACTGCCTGCCGGGCCTCACCCACACCTATGGACTCACGCATCTGCCCAGCGTGGTGCTGGCCCCAGCGCTGGTATACGAGGCCGCCCGCGCCGCGAATGTGGACGTTATCGACGGCTACTCGACCGACGGGCGCATCCAGGCTTACGGCCTGCGCGTGCTGCGCGACGACCTTCACGCCCTGCCGCCCTACTTCGCCGCGCCCGTGGTGCGCCCCGCCCTGCTCCGCGCCCACCCCGAGGTGGGCCCCGTGCTCGACCAGCTCAGCGGCCAGCTCTCCGACTCGGCCATGACGAACCTGAACTACCAGGTCGATTTTCTGCACCGCGCGCCGCGGGCCGTGGCCCTGGCCTGGCTGCGCCGCAAGGGCCTCTGGAAAGTGCCGCGCCCGCTGCCGCCCGGGGCCCCGGTGGTGCGCCTGGGCTCGAAGATTTTCGCCGAGCAGTACATTCTGGTGGAGATGTACGCCGCCCTCATCCGCGGCAATACCGACCTGGGCGTAGCCACCAAAACCGGCCTCGGGGGCACCACCATTTGCTTCGAGGCGCTGCGCGGCGGCGAAATCGACCTTTATCCCGAGTACACCGGCACGGGCCTGCAAGTGCTGCTCCAGCCCTCGGCGGCGGTACTCGACTCGCTGGGCGGCCGGCCGGCAGCGGTGTTTCAGTACGTGCAGGCCGAATTCCAACGCCGCTACGGCCTGGCGTGGCGCGCGCCGCTGGGCTTCAACAACGCCTACTGCCTGCTGATGCGGCAGCAGCAGGCCGGGGCCCTGGGCATTGCCAGCATCTCGGACCTGGGCGGCTACCTGCGGCGATAGTGCAGTTTTTGAATCGGTGCACCCGGCGCTGTAGAACGGCGTGGTACTCCGTTCGGCGTTCACACGGAAGCAGCGCAAAACCCGGTTTGACGTTCGCCCGGAAACGGCGTGCCACGCCGTTTTACAGCACCGGGTGCACCGATTTAAAAACTGCGCTGGGGCTCCGGGGCGCGGCTTCGTGCCGGGCGACTGGGGGCGCCCGGTTGCTTTTGGACGCCGAACCTTGCTTAATGTTGGCGCTATTCCCCGCGCTGCCGGGGCCGCCCGGCCATTTTCCTCAAAAGCCCACTTGGTCGCGCACCGGAGGGGCTTTACTTATGGGGGCCCTTGCCAGGGGCCCTAACGGGGGTCCCGGCGCGCAATTTTCTACCTTGCGGGCACGGCCGGCGCAGCACCGCGGGCCGTTTATTGGCACTCACGTTATTGGCACTCACGCAAAACCGCTCCTCATGAACCAATCCTTCGATGCGCTGATTATTGGGGCCGGCCAGGCGGGCCCGCCGCTAGCCGGCCGGCTCACGGCCGCAGGCTGGACGGTGGCCCTTGTGGAGCGCCAGGACTTCGGCGGCACCTGCGTCAACACCGGTTGCACGCCCACCAAGGCCCTCATTGCCAGCGCTAAGGCCGCATACACCCTGCGCCAGGCGGCGGACTACGGCCTGCCGCCGGTGGGCGACTTCGCCGTGGACCTGGCCCCGGTGCAGGCCCGCAAAGACGCCATTGTGGCGGCCTCGCGCGACGGAATTGAGAACTGGCTGACGCACATGCCCGGCTGCACCGTGTTTCGGGGCACCGCCCGGTTTGTATCGGCCACCGCCATGCAAGTAGGCGACGACGTACTGGAGGCCAAGCACATTTTTCTGAACGTGGGGAGCCGGCCGGCCAGCCCGCCGCTGCCCGGCATCGGGCAGGTGCCGCACCTCACCAGCAGCAGCATTTTGGCGCTGAAGGAGTTGCCGACGCACCTCGTCATTGTGGGCGCGGGGGCCGTAGGACTCGAATTTGGGCAGATGTTCCGGCGGCTGGGCGCGCAGGTCACCATCATGGAGCGCAGCCCGCGCCTACTCCCGCACGACGACGAGGACGTAGCCGCTGCCGTGCATGAAATACTTACTAACGAAGGTATTACGCTGCGCCTCGGGGTCGAGTGCATCAGCCTGGGCCAGGAAGACGGGCAGCCCGTGGTTCGGGTGAACTGCAAACAAGATGCCTCGCCCAGCCGCGGCTCGCACCTGCTGCTGGCCATGGGCCGCCAGCCCAACACCGACGACCTAGCCCTGGAAAAAGCTGGCCTGCGCGCCGACGCCCGCGGCTTCATTCTGGTCGATGAGCAGCTGCAAACGGCAGTGCCCGGCATTTGGGCCCTGGGCGACTGCAACGGCCGCGGCGCCTTCACGCACACGGCCTACAACGACTTCGAAATCGTGGCCGCCAACCTGCTCGACCACGACCCGCGCCGCGTCAGCGACCGCCTGCCCGCATCGGCCATCTACATCGATCCGCCCTTCGCCAAAGTTGGCCTCACGGAGGCCGAAGTGCGCGCCGCCGGCACGCCCGCCTTGGTGGGCAGGCGCCCGATGACCAAAGTGGGCCGAGCCGTGGAAAAAGGCGAAACCCAGGGCTTTATGAAGGTGCTGGTGCACGCCGAAACCGACCAGATTTTAGGCGCCAGCATCGTGGGCGTAGGCGGCGACGAGGCCATCCACTGCATCATCACGGCCATGTACGCCCGGCAAACCGCCGCCTTCATGCGCCGCAACGTATTTATCCACCCCACCGTGGCCGAGCTAATTCCGACGGTATTCGGCGAGCTGAAACCGCTGGCCGCGACCCCCGAACAGTAGCGCCCCGGTGGGCGGAAGCCCCGGGGCCCCGGGGCGGGGATACCGAACAGAGTCATAGTCCCTGCCTTGCTGCGGGCCGGGCGGCAAACCATTTGGGGCGTTGCGGCTTGTTCCGCCGGCCCGGGGCTTCACCGGGGCCTCATTTCATTTTTTGCTTCCTTTCCCGCTTTTATGGTGCTTTCTACCGCTACTCCTTCCCTGGCGCCGCCGCCGTTCACCGAGCGGCGCTACGTTGTTACCCTCATCTTCGTCGTGTCGCTGTTCATGCTCTGGGGCCTGGGCGTCACCATGACCGACATCCTCAACAAGCACTTCCAGCAGGTGCTGCACGTGAGCAAGGCCAACTCGGCCTACGTGCAGGCCGCCACCTTCGGGGCCTACTTCGTGATGGGCCTGCCCGCGGGCTGGTTCATGAAGCGCTTCGGCTACCAGAAAGGCGTTATCCTGGGCCTAAGCCTGTACGCGGCCGGGGCCTTTTTGATGGTGCCGGCCGCCAACGCCGCCTCGTTCACCTTCCTGCTCATGGCCCTGTTCGTGCTGGCCTGCGGCCTGGGCACGCTCGAAGCCGTGGCGCACCCGTTCCTGGACGGCCTGGGCGACCCAGCCAGCTCCGACCGGCGCATCACGTTCTCGCACGCCATCAACGGCATCGGGGCGGTGTCAGGGCCCCTCATCGGGGGCTACTTCGTGCTGCGCGGCAACCACGCGGCCGGCGACTTGTCCTCCGTGAAGGTGCTCTACACCATCATCGGAGTGGTAGTGGGCAGCGTCGGGCTGTTGTTTGCCTTCGTGAAAGTGCCCCAGCTCAACGCCGAGCACACGCCCGAAACGCGCCTGGGGGCCCCCAACGAAACGCCCACCGACCTGGCGGCCGACAAAAGCCTGTTCCAGCACAAACACTTTGTGTGGGCCTGCGTGGCGCAGCTCTTCAACACGGCGGCGCAGGGCGGCACCTGGGCGTTTTTCATCAACTATGGCACCGATTACATGGCCCTCAAGCCCGGGCCGGCCATCCACGGGTTCTGGCAGGTGGGCACGCTCCTCAGCCGCACCGTGGGCCTGGTGCCCGGCCTGCCCCACCTGGCCAACGATGTGGCCGCGTACTTCTTCTCCCTCAGCCTGGTGGGCATGATGCTGGGCCGCTTCCTGGGCACCTACCTCATGCAATACATTGCCCCCAACCGCCTGTTGGCCTTCGCGGCCGTGGCCAATATCGTCATGTGCCTCATCGTGGCGCAGCACTGGGGCTGGGTGTCATTCGGGGCGCTCATCGGGCTCAACTTCTTCTTCAGCGTCATGTTCCCGATCATTTATAGCTTAGGGCTCAAGGATTTGGGTAGGCACAAGCAACTGGCCTCGTCGTTCATCGTGATGGGTGTGGTGGGCGCGGCGCTGTTTCCGCGCTTCGTGATGGGGCCGGTGGCCAACACCAGCGTGGCCCACGCCTACTACCTACCCATTATCTGCTACGTGGTGGTGTTTGTGTACGGCGCGAAGTTGTATAAAGCGGGGCGCGGCTAAGCGCCCCAGCTAGCCGGCGCCTGTTGGGCGGGAACAAATTTTTTAATAAAAATTTAATGAAAAAAGGATAAAAACAGGTGATTAACAGCACATCCTTATATTACTTCACTGCGTACAATTTAGCGCCTTACGCGTATTAAAATCCCTGGTTCGGTAGCACCCAGGATTTATAAAATAAGATTTTGCCAGTAGTAGCAGTTGTTAGTTTCCCATCCCCAAACTTTTTTTCATGAAAACATTCGTACCGTTTTCACCGTCGCAAAATTTCTCAGGTCGGCCCTGGCTCGCTACCCTCGGCCTCGGGCTAGGCTTGCTAGCTACCACCCCGGCCCTCGCTCAAACGCCTACCATCTACGGCCTGGGCACGCTGAGCCAGGCAATTAAACCGAATACCGATCCACTCTACCCTGCCGGGGCACCGGCGGGCGCGCAAGGCATTTTGCCCATCAACGCCGATACTGGTACTCCGGGCGCTTTTCCTACCCTGATTACGGGGGTCGCGGCTGGACAAACGCTGGTTGGAATGGACTATCGCCCCAACACCGGTACGCTCTACGCCCTAGGTTACGACCCCAACATTGCATTTGATGCAACGCAGCAGGTTTTTAATGCCCAGCTATACGTACTGGACCCCACCACGGCAATAGCCACCGCCGTTGGCACCACGGGCATCTCGCTGAACCTAGGTACCAACGTCACCCGTATCGGTTTCGATTTCAACCCTACCGTGGACCGCATCCGCGTGGAGGGCAGCAGCATGCGAGCTAACTACCGGCTCAACCCCAACACCGGTGGCATCGCCGCCTTCGACAGCCCTCCCCTACTGACTTATAATACTGCGCCGAACAACGCGTATGCACCAGTCATTGGCTCGGTAGCCTACACCAATTCCTACGCCGGCAGTACCAGCACGGCTCTTTATGCACTGGACATCCCGGGCGTGGGCGCCAGTGACCAAGAGGCCATTGCCCCGAACAGTGGCTTACTATCGTTCCAAAGTCCGCCCAATGGCGGGATTTTGACTAACTCTAAGGCCGTGACGCTGGACGGAAACCAGTTCGGTAGCCCCGTGGCGGCGAATGTGGATGTGTATTACGACCCCACTTCCGGCACTAACAAGGGTTACCTGACTTATGTAAAGGCAAGGGCTGCCAACGGCACTTCGAGTAGCGACTTCTACGACTTCGACGTGAGCACCGGGGCCGCTACCAATAAGCGCAACATCCTTTCCGCCTCCCTAAGTACCCCCTTTGACATCCGCGACATTGCGGTCGTTATCGCCGCACCTACCCAGCCGGCGCTGGTAGGGCAGTTGCTGTACGCGGTGGCCGGCGGCAACTTGATTTCGTTCGATTCGGGGGCCCCGGGGAACATCCGCTCGGCGGTGAATTTTGGCGGCGGCATTACCGCTGGCGAAACCACAGTGGGCATTGATTTTCGCCCCGCCACCGGCCAGCTGTTTGCCCTGGGCTACAACGCGACGGCAGGCACGGCCACGGTGTACGCTGTGAACATAACCACGGGAGGCCTTACCGCCGCAGGTGCAGCCATTCCGCTGGCCCTGGGCGCGGCCACCGACCGCGTGGGTTTCGACTTCAACCCCACCGTGGACCGTATCCGCGTGGTGGCTACCAACGGCAACAACTACCGTCTCAATCCTAATGACGGGACCCTCGTGCTCAAGGACGGTAACCTGACGGCTGGAGCTACGGTGGGCGCCGTCGCCTACACAAACAGCAGCAGCGCCGCCAACAGTACCGCCCTCTACGACTACGACGCCGTAGCAGGCCAGCTTTACCTCCAAAACCCGCCCAATAACGGCACCCTTGTGGCCGTGGGCGCCGCCGGGGGCCCCATGAGCGCCGACGGGGCCGATTTTGACATCTTCAACACCCGCGGCACCACCACCAACGCGGCCTTCCTGGCCGTGGCGCCCGGCGGCACGGCTGGGGCCCCCAACTTCGACAACCTCTACACTGTGGACCTGACCGCGGGCACCGCAGCCGCCGTGGGCCACATCGGCCTGGGCAGCAATGTGAGCGGCCTCACCGCTTTCATCGCCATCGGCACCGCCCTCGCCTGGAACGGCTCGGCCGACACCAACTGGGCCAACGCCGCCAACTGGATGCCCAACCGCGTGCCCACCAACGTGGACGATGTGACCATTCCCGGCGGCATGCCCAACCAACCCGCCGTAAGCGGCAGCCAGGCGGCCCGCTACGTAGTGCTAGCCAGCGGCACCACCATCACCTCTACCGACGGCTCGACGCTGACGGTGGGCGGCAACTTCACCAACAACGGCAGCATGCTGCTCGGCGCGGGCTCCGGCACCATCACCCTGGCCGGCACCGCCGCCCAGGTCATCGGCGGCACCGGCACCTCGGCCTTCCAAAACCTGACCGTGGGCACGGCCCCCGTCAGCCTGGCGGGCACCGCCGCGGTACGCCGCGTGCTGCTGCTCAACGGCAACCTCACCGTCGCCGGCCAGTCGTTCACGCTGCTTTCGGATGCCACCAACTCGGCCCAAGTGGTGAATGCCGCCGGCAACGTCACGGGCCCCGTCACAGTGCAGCGCTACATTGATGGCGGCATCAACAGCGGCGCGGGCTACCGCCACTACGCCGCGCCGGTGACGGGCTCCACGATGGCCAACCTGGCCACCAGCGGCTTCGTACCCGTGGTGAACCCGGCCTACAACACCGCGGCCATCCCCAGTCAGGTGCGGCCCTTTCCCAAGGTATTCGGCTTTGACGAGGCCCGCATCAACACCAGCGGCAACCCCACGCCGCAGGATTTTGACAAGGGCTTCTTCTCGCCCGGGGCCCTGTCCGACGCCCTCACGCCCGGCCAAGGCTACGTTGTGAACATTCCCGCCTCGGAAACGGTGGACTTCGTGGGCACGCTCAACAACGGCGACGTGGCCCGTACCGGCCTCACCCGCGGCGGCCAAACTGAGTCGGGCTGGCAGCTGCTGGGCAACCCCTATCCTTCGCCCATCAGCTGGACCACGACCTATAAGGACGGCGCTACGGGCCTGTTCAATGCCGTGTACGTGGTGAAATCGACCGGCCAGTACGCCGGCGGATACGCCAGCTACGTGAACGGCGTGGGCACCAATGGCGGCACCGACCAGATTGCCACCGGCCAGGGCTTCTTCGTGCGGGTAGCCGCCGCCGGCACCCCCGGGACCCTTACCTTTAAAAACAGCGGCCGCCTGACCAGCTACGCCAGCCCGGCCTTCCAGCGGGGTGATGCCACCGCGGCGCCGCTCGTGCGCCTGGCCTTGCGCAACGCCGCCGGCCGCGCCGATGAGACCGTGGTGTACTTCGACGCCACCGCTACCGCCGGCTTCGACGCCGCCCTCGACGCCTACAAGCTTAACCCCGCCGGGGCCACGATGGCCCTGGCCACCGCCGGCCCCGAGGCGCTGTCCATCGACGCCCGCCCCGCCCTCGGCACCGCCGATGTGCTGGTGCCGCTCTCAGTGCGAACCGAAGCTGGCAGCTACACCCTCGCCGCCGCCGAACTGCTACGCCTGCCCACCGGCACCAAAGCCTTCCTGCGCGATGCCCTCACGGGCAGCGTAACCGACCTCTCCCAGCAGCCCAGCTACCCGTTTGCGGTGGTGGCCGGTGCTTCGGCCACCGGCCGCTTCAGCGTGCTGTTCACCACGCAGGCCGTGCTGGCTACGGCCCCCGCAGCCCTCAGCAAGCAGGTGAACGTGTTCCCGAACCCGGCCCGTGGCACGGTGTCGGTGGGCCTGCCCGCTTCCCTGGCCCGCCAAGCCATCGACGCCACGCTGGTAAACGCCCTGGGCCAGACAGTGCTGCGCGCCACACTGCCCGCAGGCACCATGTCGCAGCTGGCCCTGCCCGGCGTCGCCCGCGGCGTGTACACGCTGCGCCTGCTCACAGCCGAAGGCACCGTCAACAAACGCCTCATCGTCGAATAATTGCCATTGGCTACGAGCCCGGGCCCCTGGGGTCCGGGTTCAAGCTGCTTTTTCCTTCCCACGGGCTTTGTTCCTGATTATGAAAATCTTATTCCTCGTTTCGCTCCGCACTCTCACCGTTGGCGCCGTACTGGCGCTGGCCGCTGGTGTTTCCCTGCAAGCCCGGGCACAGGGCTCCACCGGCCCCACGCCCACTGATCCCCTCCCTACCGACCCACCCGTTACCCCACCCACGGCCGTGCCCCTCGACGGGGGTGCCTCGCTGCTGCTGGCCAGCGGCGTGGCCTACGGCGTGCGGGTACTGCGCCGCCGCCGCAAAAAATAGCTGCCGCTACGTTGCGCCGAGCCCGGGGGGACCCCACCAACCGTGGAGCCCACCCCCCCCCGCCGGGCCTTGGTGCTTATGGCCAGTATTTCCTTTTAGACTTATTGCTGATATTGACTGACAACTTAGATAATTACGCGCTTATGAAGCTTTCCCTACCTTCCCCTTCGCAGCCGGACCGACCCGCGCTGCGCTTTTTGCTGGTATTTGCTACCCTTTACGCTCTGTGGGCGCTGGGCTACGACGGCCTGGTGGGCCCCGACGGCCGCCTCGACCACGCCCTGTCGGCTAACCTGGCGGCCGCCGCGGGGGCCCTGCTCCGGGCGGTGGGCTTTGCTGCCGGCACCGCCCCGGCCAACCCCATACTGGTGGTGCTCAACGGCCAGCCGGTCGTGTCCGTCGGCGACCCGTGCAACGGGCTGCTGATGTACGCGCTGTTTGCGGGCTTCGTGGTGGCGTTTCCGGGGCCCTGGTGGCACAAGCTCTGGTTTGTACCGGCAGGCATCCTGGCCATCTACGCCCTGAACGTGGGGCGCGTGGCCCTGCTGGCCCTCAACCACGCCTACTGGTACCATTCCGTCGATTTCAACCACCACTACACCTTCACATTCGTGGTGTATGGGGCCATCGGGGCCCTGTGGATGCTGTGGGCGCGACGCAACGCCAGCGGCTTGCTGGTGGCTACCCCGGCACTGCAAGGTGCCCGCTAGCGTCGCCCGCTCACCGGGGCCCTACCGCCTGCTGGTGGCCGCGCTAGTGGCCTTGCTGCTGGGCCTGGGCCTGTTTGAAGAAGAAGTTTTTGACGCGCTGGGCCACCTCTGGCACCCTGCTGGAGCCCCGGCGGCCGTGCCCGGCATCACCACCCACGGCTGGCCCGTGGCCATCAGCTACCGCCTCCTCTATGCTGTGCTGAACGTGGCCCTGCTGCACCTGCTGCTACACGGCCGCTACACTGTGGCGGCCGTGCTGGCTTACACCGCGGGCTACGCGGCCGGCGCGGGCCTGCTGTGGCTAGGGCAGCGGGCGGGCCTGCCCATCGCCGCGCTCACCGGCCACCGGGTGCTCGACGTATTGTCATCGCCGCTGCCGGTCATGTTTGCCTACCCGCTGGCCCTGCTGACGGGCCCCAAAGCTCCTGCCCATCCCGCACTGTGAGGCGCGCGCGCGCCGGGTTGAACGATATCCGGACAAGGCGTTTAATCGGAAGCCATCTACATGCGCCGCTACTTCGTACTGACGTTAACGCGAACGGCCTCGAAAACCGGGCCGTGCTCAATACCCGCCGCAGTGGCAAAACCAGGTCCCAGACCCTCGAACGCTGTCCCCACCGGACGGCGTTTTTTTTTGCTGGGACGCATCTGCTCAGCGAGCCCGACGAGCCCGATGCCCCGCAAAAACAAAAAAACTGAGCCATTCCATTCCAAGCACTCGACCGGGTAATTAATTATTTAATCTAAGGAATGAATATGCAGCAGCAATTTTTCAGCAAACCATCTATATTGCAATTAATTAGAGCAAATTACGGTTTTGGGTAAATTATATATTGCTTTAGTACAATTATAAAACCATGATTTTCCTTTCTAATATGAGCAGACTTTTTACTACCTGCAGGCTGCCGTCAGGCGTTGCCTGGCCTTTGGGCTGCCTGCTTATGGCCCTGCTATGGGGCCAGCCATACCAGGCCCAGGCCCAGTTTCCACGTGCCGAATCGTTTCAAAACAGCACAGCAGGGGGCTTTGTGCTGGGCGGCAGCGCCACGCTGACGGCGGCCTCGGGCGGCGACCCAAACGGCGCAGGCTACCTGCGTCTGACTTCGGCAACGGCTAACCAATCGGGCTTTGCGATTGACCAGACTTCATTTCTGGCCCCGTCAGGCTTTAGCATTTCGTTTGAATTTTTTGCCTACGGCGGCAATGGGGCCGACGGCTTTTCGGTGTTTCTGGTGGACGCCGACCGCACATCGGCGGCGTCGTTTACACCGGGGGCTTCGGGCGGCTCGTTGGGCTACGCCCAAAAAGTCAGCGACCCCGTCAGCAACGGAGTACCGTTCGGGTACATTGGCATCGGCATCGACGAGTTCGGCAACTACTCCAACGCTACCGAAGGCCGGGTCGGCGGCATCAATACCCCCGAGCTAACGCCCAATGCGGTGGCCATTCGCGGGGCCGGCAACGGCCAAAGTACCACCGACTACCCCTACCTGGCCGGCAGCCCCACGCTGCCGTTCAAACTCGACGTGCCCACGGTCCGGGCCCAGGCGGGCAGCTCCGACTACCGCCGGGTGTACATCGACGTGGTGCCCGTGAACGGCACCTACCGCATCACGGTCCGCATCCAGCATGGGGCGGCCCTGGAAACAGCCGTGCGCGACTTCGTGGTGCCCGCCCCTCCGAAAAATTTGCGGATAGGCTTTGCGGGCTCGACGGGGGGCCGGACCAACGTGCACGAAATCCGCAAGCTGGCCGTCCAGCAGCTACCTTTTTTGAGAGATGACGTGGCCGGCACCGCGTACAACCAGCCCGTGTCGATTAATGTGCTCAACAACGACACTTTTACTTACGCTCCCTATAAGGCGGGCAGCGTCGATTTGGACCTCAACACGCCGGGCGTACAAAGCTCGCTGACACTGGCCCAGGGCACGTTTTTGGTGACGCCGGAGGGCATCGTTACGTTCACGCCCAGCGGCACGTTCGCCGGGGCGGTGACGCTGCCGTACACGGCCGGCGATATGGTGGACCAAACGGCATCGCCGGCCAACATCATCGTCGTGGTGCGGGGGGCCGACATAGCCAATAGCGTCAGCGGCCCCACGGCCGCCTCCCCCGGCGCGCGGGTGCAGTACACCGTCACCACGTCTAACCTGGGCCCGCTGCCGGCCACCAACGTGGCGCCGACGCTGCAATTGCCAGCCGGCTTGGGCAGTGTGGTGGTGGGCAACGGTGGCGCGTACGACGCCGTCTCCGGCCTCGTCACCTTTACCGCTAGCAACCTGGCCGCGGGCGGCACCCCGGCCACGAACACGGTCAGCTTTACCGCCCCCGCGAGCGGCTCGGTGACCGGCACCACCGCCAACACGGCCACCGAGCCCGACCCGGTGGCCTCCAACAACGTTGCTTCCATCACGACCCTCATCAGCGGGCTGGCCAATGTGGCCAGCGTGTGCGCCACACCCGGCAAAGACGGCGTGGGCAACCTAGGGGCCACCTCCGCCCCCAACACCTACTTCGCGGGCCAGCGCGTGACAACGAGCGGCAACGCGGCCAGCATCGTGCTGGGCCCGGCCCTGACGGGCGTAGGCGCAGCTACTACCCCCATCGCGGCCGGCGACCTGGTGCTGGTGATGCAGATGCAAGGCGCGCCCTTCAATACCGACAACTCCGCCGCTTACGGCAGCGGCAATGGCAATGGCAACGGCAGCCTGAACGGCAGCCAAGAGTTTACGGCCGGCCTCTACGAATACGCGGTGGCCACCACTGCTGTGGCCACCGGCGGCGGCACCCTCGTGCTGGACCGGGCGCTGGCCAACGCCTACGATAACCTTGACTACAGCGACGCCGCCAACCCCACTGGGCAGCGGCGCTTCCAGGTAGTGCGCGTGCCCCAGTACTCGGCCCTGGCCGTGGCCGACTCGGTAGCCGGGGCCCCCTGGAACGGCACGGCCGGCGGCGTGCTGGCCCTGGACGTGGCCGGCTCGACCACGTTTGCCCCCGGTGCCCGCCTCACCATGACCGGTCGGGGCTTCCGCGGCGGCGGCGGCAAGCAGTACACCGGCGTAGGCACGGGCACGACATCGTACAGCAATACCGATTTTCGGCAGTTGAGCAGCGCCACTACCACGGGCACGGGCGGTGCCAAAGGCGAAGGCACGGGCGGCACGCCCGCCTACCTCTACGACGGCCCCAGCGGGGCCCTGGTTAGCACCGGCCAGGAAGGCTACCGCAGCGGCAGCAACGGCCGCGGGGGCCCCGGCAACGCCGGCGGCGGCGGCACCGACGAGTCGCCCACTGACAACTCACGCAACACCGGCGGCGGCGGCGGCGCCAACGGTGGCCAGGGTGGTTTCGGCGGCTACGGCTACGGCTACACCGGCAACATGACCGACAACGCCCAGGGCATTGGCGGGGCCGCGTTTGGCGCCTCTGCGGGCCGGTTGGCCCTGGGCGGCGGTGGCGGCGCGGGGTCGGCCAACGACGCTGGCCTGGCCAGTAGTGGCGCGGCTGGCGGCGGCATTGTGCTACTACGCACGGGGGCCGTGGCCGGCGCAGGCCAAGTGCTGGCCAACGGCCTCAACGCTGGCCCCGCCGCCAACGACGGCGGCGGCGGCGGCGGGGCCGGCGGCGCGGTACTGGTGCTGGCCGCCAACGCCAGCACCCTTGGGGCCCTCACCGTGACGGCCCACGGCGGCAAGGGCGGCAATGCCAATGTGAACGGCGCGCAGCCCGACGCGGCGCACGGGACCGGCGGCGGCGGCGGCGGCGGCACCGTGTTCACCAACGGCGCGGTGGCGTCGTCGTCGTCGGCGGCCGGCGGGGCCAACGGCACCACCACCACGGGGGCCCTGGCCTTTGGAGCCACTACCGGTACTGCCGGGGCCTTTGCCGCCGATGCCTCGGCTAGCGGCTCGGGCACGGCGGCTTGCCTGCCGGCCCTCACGGTGGCACTGAGTACTTCCACGCCCGGCGTTACGCGCACCGGGGGCAGCGCTGGCCCGGTGGACCCGGCCCTCTATACGCTCACCGTCGCCAACACGGGCGGCACGGCCACCGGCGTCAGCGCCCTGGGCCGCCTGGCCAGCAGCTTGTTTACATACGACGGCACGTATACGCCCGTCGCGACGCTTATCCTGCCCGACGGCCGCACCGCCACGCCCACCGGCTACGGCCTGCCCGCCGACGGCGTCAGCCAGCCCACGTTCACAGGCTTCGTTCTTCCGGCCGGGGCTTCGCTCACCATCACGTTCCGGGCCACCATCGACGCGTCGGCCCAGAACGGGGTTGCGTACCAGGCGTCGGCCGAGGCCAGCTACGACAACCCGCTGCGCACGTCTGCGGCCAACGCCACCGCCCAGCCCGGCCAGAACTACTCGGGCACCACCGACACGGGACTGGGCACGGCCGGCGGCAGCGACTACAGCAGCAGCTCCAGCACGGCCGAGGACGTGACCATTCAAGTGCCGCTACCAGTGTCGCTGGCCCGCTTCACGGCCGTGGCCGCGCGCCTCGACGCCCAGCTGCGCTGGACCACCGCCAGCGAACACAACAACGACCGGTTCGTGGTGGAACGCAGCGCCGACAATACCGCGTTTGAGGCCGTGGGCACCGTGCGCGGCCAGGGCAACAGCAGCCGGGCCTTCGACTACGCCTTTCTGGACGCGGGGGCTGCGCGCCACGCGCTGGCCGGCCGGCCCCTCTACTACCGCCTGCGCCAGGTTGATTCCAACGGGGAAACCAGCTACTCGCCAGTGCGCACCGTGGCGTTTCAAACCGGCGGCACTGCTGGCCTGTACCCCAACCCAGCCAGCGCCACGGCTACCCTCGACCTGAGCAACCTGCCTGCCGGCCCTTACCAAGTGCAAGTGCTCGACCTGACCGGCCGCGTCGTGGCCGCGTATTCCCTGGCGGGCGGGGCCCAGCACCCATTGAATTTGCGCGCCCTGGCCGTCGGAACCTATCTGGTACGCGTGCACGGCGGCGCCACCAGCCAGTCGCTGCTGCTAACGCACGAGTAACGGCTACCAGCTCGGTAGCAAAACCTAAAAGTGCCCCTGGAAATAATCCAGGGGCACTTTTTATGTCTGATATCTTGCCAGCCGGCGTGGGGGCCCCGCGCTAACTCACCACGCCGGCCGGTACGGCGTGCAAAATCAACCAGACCAGCTCGCGCAGGATTTCGCCCTCGTCCATGCTGCCGCTTTCGATGCCCTTGCTCTGGGCGTCGGCCCGGCGGATGAGGTGGATGAGGTCCACGACCCGCGCCGCGGGGTAGGCTTTCATAGCGTGCTGGTACTCCTTCTGGGCAAAGCTGTTGACGATGCCCAGGCTTTTGAACACGCCGTCGGGCGGGTGGGGGCCCGCCTGATGCAACACCAGCAGCTTGCTGAAGAAACCGAAGAGCAGCGTGAGGTTGGGGATCAGCGGGTTGGCCTTGGGGTTGGCGGCGAAGTAGCCCAGGATACGGTTAGCCTTCAGTACGTCGCGCTGCACCAGGGCCTTTTGCAGCTCAAAAATGTTGTACTCCTTGCTGATGCCCACCAGCCGCTGCACCAGCTCTTCGTCGATGGCCTGGCCGGGCTTGAGGTTAAGCACCAGCTTGTCGATTTCGTTGGCCAGCCGGCTCAGGTCGGCCCCAATGTACTCGGCCAGCAAGGCGGTGGCCTGCCCGGTTATCTGCTGGCCCAGGCCCCGCACGTGGGCCGTGAGCCAGGCCGGCACCTGGCTATCGTAGAGCTTCTTGCTCGTCATCAACACCGCGCCGGGGGCGTCTTTGCCGGCCAGCAGCTTACCGAGCTTCTTGCGGCTGTCGAGAGTTTTGTGCTTGTAGCAGAGCACCAGCACGGTGCTGGCGAGCGGGTTTTTGAGGTAGGCTTCCAGAAACGGCCAGCTCCGCTCCTGCTCCAAATCAGCGATGGTCTGGGCTTCCTTCACGATGACGACTGTGCGCTCGGCCATCATGGGGAAGCGCTTGGCCTGGCCCAGCACGCCGGCCACGTCCACGTCCTTGCCGTAAATCACGGCTTGGTTGAAGCTGCGGTCGGCTTCGGGCAGGGCCATTTTCTCAATCAGGTCGGCCACCACGTCGATGTAGTACGGCTCCTCGCCCTGCAAAAAATACACGGGCTGAAACTGCCGCTGCCGCAGTTGCTTGAAAATGGCGTCGGCGTCTTGTACCAATGGGTGAATGCGTGAATGAGTGAATGAATGAACAAGCAGCCCGCTCATTCCCTGCTGGCAAAGGTAAAGCCGCCTAGTACCTTTAGGGCCACGTTTTGCGGGTGTACCAAGTTTCCATTCACCCATTCACCCATTCCCTCATTCACGCCTTGAACCTAATTGACGAACTGACTTGGCGCGGCATGCTGCACGACGCCATGCCCGGCACCGCTGAGCACTTGGCCAGCGCCGCACCCGTGTCGGGCTACATCGGCTTCGACCCCACGGCCGCTTCGCTGCACATCGGCAACCTGGCCAGCATCATGCTGCTCATGCACTTGCAGCGCGCCGGCCATCGCCCCGTGGCCTTGGTGGGCGGGGCCACCGGCATGATCGGCGACCCCAGCGGCAAGTCGGCCGAGCGCAACCTGCTCGACGAAGACACGCTGCGCACCAACCAAGCCGGCATCCGCGCCCAGCTGGAGCGGTTCCTGGAGTTCAACGACTCGCCCACCGGGGCCCTAATGGTCAACAACTACGACTGGTTCAAGGAATTCAGCTTTCTGGATTTCCTGCGCGACGTGGGCAAGCACCTTACCGTGAACTACATGATGGCTAAAGATTCGGTAAAGCGCCGCATCGGGGGCCCCGAAGACGGCGCCGCCGCCGGGGGCAGCGAGGGTATCAGCTACACCGAGTTCAGCTACCAGCTGCTGCAAGGCTACGACTTTTTCCACTTGTATAAGTCGCTGAACTGCACCCTGCAAATGGGCGGCAGCGACCAGTGGGGCAATATCACCACCGGCACCGAGCTGATTCGCCGCCTGGGGGGCCCCGAGGCCAAGGCCTACGCCCTCACCGGCCAGCTCATCACCAAGGCCGACGGCACCAAGTACGGCAAGTCCGAGAGCGGCGCCGTGTTCCTCGACCCGGCCCTGACCTCGCCCTACCAATTCTACCAGTTCTTTTTGCGGGCCGACGACGCCGACGCGCCCCGCCTCATCCGCGTGTTCACGCTGCTGGGCCAGGCCGAAATTGAGGCCCTGGAAACCCAGCACGCCCAAAACCCCGGTGCCAAAACCCTGCAAAAAGCCCTGGCCAGGGACGTCACCATCCGTGTGCATTCCGAGGCGGCCTACGAAGCGGCGCTGGGCGCCTCGCAGGTGCTCTTCGGCGGCGGCGACCTGGGGGCCCTCGACGAAGCCACGCTACGCGACGTATTTGCCGGCGTGCCCCACCTGCGCGTGCCCCGCGCAGAGGCCGGGGCCCTGAACGTGGCCGTGCTGCTGAGCGAAGCCACGGGCCAGCAAATCTTCCCCTCACGCGGCGAGGTGCGCAAGCTCATCCAAGCCAACGGCCTGAGCCTGAACGGCCAGAAAGCGACTTCGCCCGACGCGCCGGTAACCGAACTGCCCCTACTCCACGGAAAGTACCTGGTGGTGCAGCGCGGCAAGAAAAACTATTACCTCGTCGAACTGACGTAGGCCACGCCCGGCCGCGTTGGCCACAAAAAAGGCCCCACCATCTGGTGGGGCCTTTTTTGTGGCCAACGCGGCCCACCACTTACTTCTTTTTGGCCGGCGCGGCTTTTTTGGCGGCAGCGGGGGCAGCCTTTTTGGCGGCGGCCGGCGCGGCTTTTTTGGCGGCGGCTTTGGGGGCCGCAGCGGGGGCTTCGGCCGTGTTCTTCATGTTCTGCACTTCGGTGCGGAACTCCTGGGCCATCGTCTTCAACTCCTGCATGCCCTTGCGGACGCGAGTGCCGGCGGCAGCATTGTGCTTGTCGTAGAACTTGTCGAAGTCGCCTTCCAGCGAGAGTACCAGGTCTTTCAGTTTAGCAAAGTTGTTCATGGAAGTTTGGGGGTTGGATTGGGGAAAAGAAACAGGTTGAAGCATTTAGACGGCCCTAATATACAGGGATTTCAAATGCAAGCAACTTTTCGCTATTTTTCCAATGTCCCCGCATTACGCAGGAAAGCAGTTTTTAGTTGAAAAGCTGCCAACGCTGACATTCACCACTCAGTCACCCATCTTGGCATAGTGCTAAAACAAGCGCGCCGGCCGCCCACTTGGACGACCGGCGCAATGTGCCGTGGCAGAGCTTTTAGGCTATTTGGGCCGGGGTCATGGCTTTGCTGTAAAGCCCCTTATCCAGCTTGGCGGCCATGGCCTCGAAGGCCACAATCGTTTCCTGCACGTCGGCCAGCGTGTGCGTAGCCGTGGGGATGAGGCGTAGCATAATCACGCCCTTGGGCACCACCGGATACACCACAATGGAACAGAAAATACCGTGGTTCTCGCGTAAATCAAAGGTTAGGGCCGTAGCGTCGGAGATTTCACCAGCCAGTAGCACGGGAGTCACCGGCGATTCGGTAGTACCGAGGTTGAAGCCTTTTTCACGCAGGCCACTCTGCAGGGCGTGCACCACGTTCCACAGGTTTTCCTTGAGCTCGGGCTGGGTGCGCAGCAATTCTAACCGCTTTAGTGCGCCGATAACGAGTGGCATGGGCAGCGATTTGGCGAAAATCTGACTCCGCATGTTATAGCGCAAATATTCAATCACGCTTTCATTCCCGGCCACGAACGCGCCGATGCTGGCCATACTCTTGGCGAAGGTGGAAAAAATTATGTCCACGCTGTCAATAACGCCCAATTCCTCGGCCGTACCCGCTCCGGTAGCTCCCATTGTGCCAAAACCATGAGCATCGTCGACGAGGAACCGAAACGAGTATTTCTCCTTAAGCGCCACAATTTCGCGCAACTTACCCATGTTGCCCGACATTCCGAACACACCCTCCGTGATGACGAGAATGCCACCGCCGGTTTCCTGCGTGAGGCGGGTGGCGCGCTGCAGCTGCTTTTCGAGGTTGGCAATGTCGTTGTGCGGGTACACGAAACGCTTGCCCTGGTGCAGGCGCACGCCATCGATGATGCAGGCATGCGACTCGGCATCGTATACGATGGCGTCGTGGCGGGTCACCAGCGAATCAATCGTACTGAGAATCCCCTGATAGCCAAAATTCAGCAGCAAGGCATCGGGCTTACTCATGAAATCAGCCAACTCGCTTTCCAACTGCTCGTGGTAGCTCGTGTTACCGCTCATGATGCGCGCGCCCATGGGATACCCCATGCCCCAGGCCGCGGCCGCTTCGCCGTCTATACGGCGCACTTCGGGGTGGTTGGCTAGGCCCAAATAATTATTGAGGCTCCAGGTTAGCACTTCTTTACCACGAAACATCATGCGGGGCTTGATTTCACCTTCCAGCTTAGGAAAGGCAAAATAGCCATGGGCGTAGTGTGAATGCGAACCCAACGGGCCACGATTGGCCGAAATCCGGTCGAAAATATCCACTAAAGGAACGGGAATAAGGTGAGTGTAAAACGCGGGGGAACAGCCCCTCCGGAGATTGGTGTGGCTAGCCAAGACGGGCTTAATCACAAATATAACCCCCAGATGCGGTTGTACATAATTTGGGCCTAATAACCCCGTCGCCGCCGCAGAGTTTGCGGCGGGCGGACTGTTTGCCACTTTCTTTGCGGCCACACCGCCCGTTTCCCACCCGCCGCATGAAAAAAATTACCAAACTGCTCGTCGCCAACCGGGGCGAAATTGCCCTGCGCGTGCTGCGCTCGGCTAAAGAAATGGGCCTCCAGACGGTCGCCATCTACTCCGAGGCCGACCGCCAGGCCCTGCACGTGCGCTACGCCGACGAGGCCATGTGCGTGGGGCCCCCGCCCTCCAAAGACAGCTACCTGCGCGGCGACAAAATCATCGAAATCTGCTTGGCGCTGGGCGTTGATGCCATCCACCCCGGCTACGGCTTCCTGAGCGAGAACGCCGGCTTTGCCCGCGCCGTGCGCGCGGCCGGCCTCATCTTCGTGGGGCCCTCGCCCGAGGCCATGGAGCTGATGGGCAGCAAGCTGGCCGCCAAGGCCGCCGTGGCCGATTTCGACATTCCACTGGTGCCGGGCACCGAGGAAGCCATCACCGACGTGCCCGCCGCCCAGGCCATTGCTGCGCAGGTGGGCTTCCCGATTCTCATCAAGGCCTCGGCCGGCGGCGGCGGCAAGGGCATGCGCGTGGTGAACCACGCCGACGAGTTTGTGGAGCAAATGCAGCTGGCCGTGTCGGAGGCCACCTCGGCGTTTGGCGACGGGGCGGTGTTCATTGAGAAGTACATCGGCTCGCCGCGCCACATTGAAATCCAGGTGCTCGGCGACGAGCACGGCAATATTGTGCACCTGTTCGAGCGCGAGTGCAGCATCCAGCGCCGCCACCAAAAGGTGATTGAGGAGGCGCCGTCGTCGGTGCTCACGCCCGAATTGCGCGCCCAGATGGGCCGCGCGGCCGTGGACGTGGCCCGCGCCTGCAACTACACCGGGGCCGGCACGGTAGAGTTTTTGCTCGACGAAAACCACAAGTTTTACTTCCTGGAGATGAACACGCGCCTCCAGGTGGAGCACCCCGTGACGGAGCAAATCACGGGCCTCGACCTGGTGAAGGAGCAAATCCGCATCGCCGAGGGCCAGCCCCTGCCCTTTCGCCAGGAGGACCTGACCATCCAGGGCCACGCCCTGGAGCTGCGCGTGTACGCCGAAGATCCGCAGAACAACTTCCTGCCCGACATCGGCACCCTCACCACCTACGTGCGCCCCCAGGGCCCCGGCGTGCGCGTGGACGACGGCTTCGAGCAGGGCATGGAAATCCCGATTTACTACGACCCGATGATTGCCAAGCTGGTGACCTTCGGGGCCGACCGCGCCGAGGCCATCGCCCGGATGCTGCGCGCCATTGAGGAGTATCAGATTACGGGCATCGAAACCACGCTGGGCTTCGGGGCATACGTGCTGCGCCACCCCGCCTTCGTGAGCGGCAACTTCGACACTAACTTCATCCGCGACCATTTCCCTGCCGGGGCCCTCACGCCGCCCGCCCCCGACGAGGCCACCGCCCAGGTAGCCGCCGCCCTAGTGGCCCTGCTACTCGAAACCAAGCAGCCCCAGGCCCCCGCCGCTGCCGATACCGCAGGGGCCCCAGCCGCCTCGGGCTGGCGGCGCAACCGGCTCGGCGTGCGGTAAAGCAATCTTTCATATTGAGATTGTATCTGTATGGCAAAAGAACTTATCAGCAGTAGTTCAGTAAATCTGTCTTGGATATACTTAGCAGTCGATGCAGTATTCGCGTTTGCAATGCTGGCAATATTATTAGTCGATGGTTATTTCATCAGCTTTGGCTGTCTATTAGCAGTTATTTACCTCACTTATACATCGTTTTTATCCGAAGTATCTTTCAACAAAAAAGGAATTTATATTAACAGGATTTTCAAAAATGAAATACATTTTTCACATTCTAATTTTCAAATAATTGAAAGTTATTTCCTAATTTTAGGGGCCCTAAAAATCAGATTTAAGAATTCGAAATATAATTTTTCGCCAAAGCTTTCCCGCAGATTATTCGAACCCAACAACCTAAATAATTTTATTGAAGAGTGGAACAGCATATTTCGTAATACGCAAAATACTTTATAAATAGCGCCAGAGCTATTCCAAATAATAGTGCCGAATCCGGTCCAGGTTATCGTCTAGCTCATACACGAGCGGCACGCCGGTGGGGATGTCCAGGTTGGTCACTTCCTCGTCCGAGAGGTGGTCGATGTACTGCACCAGGGCGCGCAGACTGTTGCCGTGGGCGCACACAATTACCTTTTGGTTGCGGTGCAGGGCCCCCATTATTTTCTCGGTCCAGAACGGCATTACGCGCGCCATCGTCTCGGCCAAGTTCTCCGTCAGGGGCAGCTCGCGGTCGGTGAGGTGCTGGTAGCGCAGGTCGTGGCCGGGGAAGCGCGGGTCGTCGGGGGTGATGGCCGGCGGGTGCGCGTGGGGGTCGCGGCGCCACTGTTGCACCTGATCGGCGCCGTACTGGAGGGCGGTTTCGGCCTTGTTGAGGCCTTGTAGGGCCCCGTAGAATCGTTCGTTCAGGCGCCATGACTTCTGCACCGGCACCCAGAGCTGGTCCATTTCTTCGAGCGTGATGTTGAGCGTTTTTATGGCCCGCTTCAGCACCGACGTGAAGCCCATATCAAACGCATAGCCATTGGCTTTCAGCAGCTGGCCGGCCAGCACGGCTTGCTGGCGGCCGGTTTCCGTCAGGTCCACGTCGGTCCAGCCGGTGAAGCGGTTTTCCTGGTTCCAGACGCTTTCGCCGTGGCGCAGCAACACGAGTTTTTCCATGCAAAGCTTGCATTAAGTGAAGGCCGCAAGGTACTAGGCCCAGCCGTTGGGTTTGGTGAAGCCGGGGCCCCGGGCGGGCCGTCGCGCCGGGCCGCCGGGCCGTTGGGCCGTTGGGCCAACAAACTGCCCAAACCCTGCGCAACCACGCGTACCTCACCACCCGCGGTATTTTCACCCGCTCGCTGCTCGACGCCGCCCTGGCCACCTTCGGCAGCGACCGCATCCTGTTTTCCGCCGATTACCCCTACGTCCCCAACGCTCCCAGCAGAGCCTTCCTTAACGGCCTGCAAATAGCCCCGGCCGACTCAGACAAGTTGGCTTATGGAGATGCGGACATGATGTTGAAATTGGTGTAGATAAGTAGGGCCCCGACCAGGTTTGGCGGGGCCCCTAGCTTTCAGAGCGAGTTGCAGCAGTTTTCAGGTCCGTGTACAGCCCGGTCCGCCGGCTGAAAAAGCCGGCGGACCGGGCTGTACACGGACCTGAAAGACACGCTAATAGGACTTACGCAAAGGGCGTAATTTGGGCTAAAAACGACCTTTTATGCTAACTCAACGCACCTATATTGATTTTTTGCAACACCCCGCGCAACTATACGGGGACGCATTTGGCAGCCCACCTCCCGGAGGTGAGCCACGACCAAGTATACCGCTTTTTGCGTAATAATACGTTTTCTGCTAGTCAGTTACGAGAGATGGTACAGCCTTTGTTGTCCGACTCGCCCGAAGCATTTCTGTTGGTGGACGATAGGGTGCAGGATAAGCGCTATCGTCGCTTCATTGAGGTCGCGCAACGACAGTATTCAGGGAATGTACACGGGCTAGTCACGGGCATCGGGCTGGTTAATTTAGTCCACAATAGCGGTGAAAGGGGTGATTTTATGCCCCTTGACTTCCGCGTGTACGCGCCTGCTCAAGACGGGCTGATGAAAAACGACCATTTCCAAAGCATGTTCAAACAGGTGGTGGAGGAAGGAAAAATCCAGGCCCGGACGCTGCTTTTTGACAGTTGGTATGCCAGCAGTGAGAACCTGAAAGTGATTGAGCGGGCTGGTTGGACGTTTTTTACCACCTTGAAGAGCAATCGGTTAGTGCGTCTGAGCAAAGAAACGGGTTCCCAGTCGCTGGACACGCTCGAACCGCCGGCCGGGGGGGGGTGGAGCCGGGGCGTGGAAGTACGCCTGCAACAAGTACCGTTTAGGATAAAACTCTTCAAGCTGGTTGCCATAGACGGCCGCATTGAATGGGTGATAACCCATCACCTGGCGGCCCGTCTCAATCGGGAGATGGTTATCGATGCCGTACAGGTACGCTGGCAGGTGGAGGGGTTTCACCGGAGCTTCAAGCAATTAACGGGTTCCGGGAAATGCCAATGCCGCAAGGCCCAGGCGCAGCGCAATCACTTAACTTGTTGTTATTTAGCCTGGGTCTCGTTGCAGTAATATGCCCGCGCCATCGGCCGCACCATTTACCAGGCCACCTGCCTACCGTGGGCCGAATAGCTGCGGCAACAATTGTAAAATTCATCTATTTCTGTTTTACTACCTAAGACTGCGTAAGTCCTATTTAAGTATCCGTTACTAATTAGTTTGGTTCTTTGTCAAATCCCGTGGAATGGGTAACTTGTCATTTATGAACGAATTGACCTTTTACGAGAAACTGATAGGTCTGCGGAGTTAGAAATCACGCAGGTAGAAGAAAGCGCCACGAAACCACTCCTGCATGGTCGTTTCAAAAAAATCAAGGCTCTTTGCCCGGTTTATTTACAGCCTACCGGAAAAATTAACCAAACGGACGTGTGCAAATTCAGGGACCTAAAGGTTTTTGAACGAGAAGTATAGTTGTATCTGACCATTCCCCAATTGTATTACGTCACGTGTCAGCGCTATTTTTTCACTCATTCGGACTGGGTAATGCCGGGCAAATTATACACCCGGCAACAAGCCAAATAGATTTTCGAAATGTGCGAAAAGCAAGCCTTCACGCAAGTAGCGGCATTGGTAAACAGGGGTGTTAAAATCGTGGAGCGACTTTTTTATGCGGTAGCGGAAAAAGTAGTGGATTTGCCGCAGCGCTACGCCCAGGTACGGCAGTTGGGCATTGATAAAGTAGCTCACCGCAAGGGCAAGGAAAGCTACATGGGTGTCTTAACCGACTTGGAGCGGGGGATTCAGCTGGCCGTATTGCCTAACCGCCGTAGAGAGACGCTAATTACGCCTTTTGAATTGCTTGGCGCCTAATTTTGTCAGTAAATTCAAGTGGTTGCCTGCGACATATGGGTACCGTATCGTCAAGTAGCCGCGCACTATTTTCCCCAGGCTCAAACGGTTATTGACCGTTTTCATGTCGTTAAATTGCTTAATCAGCTCTTGGATATGGAGCGTAAAAAATTACGCCAAACGGAACAGGCAGAAACAGATTTTAAGCACCTTAAGTGGGTATTATTTAAACAATTCAGCCACTGTAGCGCAGACGAGCGCGCGCCATTAGCACAAGCCCGCTGTAAAGCTCCTTTACCAGCAAAGCTGTATCAACTACACGGGTCATTCCATGAATTACTGGAAGAGGCCGCGACTAAACCAGCGTTAAAGACCAGTTTAGTCGAATGGTTAACTCAAGCCAGATTACTACGTTGTGATTCGCTAAGTAAATTCACCAAAACGCTGGTTAATTGGCAGGATTCAATCGCCGCGTTTACCGACGGGAGGGTATCGAATGTGGTAACCAAAGGCATGAACAACTATTTACGGTATATGCAACGCATATCGTTTGGATTATCTAATTTCAAGAATATGCGAATGCGAATTTTAGTCGCTTCCGCTTGAATTCACAGGATTTGACAAAGAACCGAAATTTTCTTCTAAAATTAAGAAATTGATGCTCTATTCCCAGCTGGCTCAGCTAGCGCGGTTTTCAGGTCAGGGTACCGTAGTGCCCGCCTGGTAGCCCGCGTTCCCGCGTCACCAGGCGGGCCCTGACGACGACGCCCCCCCGGCTTTTCGAAAAAGAGCCGGGAGGGAGAAAAACACCAGAACGGCTCTGTCCGCTGACGCTGCAATTGCCTTGGCTTACGGCGTAACAACTTGATTTGAAAGACTTTTTCACTTCCCCTTCCCTGCCAGATAAAGCAAGCTTGCAGCAGTTTCCAAGTTGGGGTGCAGCCAGGCGCCCCCCGGCCGGATTGATGCCGCCTGCCGTACAAGGCCCGCTACCCCGCCAGCCCTTGGCGGGGCTTCACCTCAACCAGCACACAACGTGGAAAAACGCAAATTAGGGCCCGCCGGCCTCGAAGTATCGGCCCTGGGCTTGGGCTGCATGGGCCTGAACCGGGGCTACGGCCCAGCCACCGACGTGGCCGAAGCTACCCGGCTCATCCGGGCGGCGGTGGACCTGGGCATCACTTTTTTTGACACCGCCGAGGCCTACGGCGCGGCCAACGAGCAGGTGGTGGGCGCGGCCCTGGCCCCGATGCGCCACCAAGTAGTTATCGCCACCAAATTCGGCTTCAAAGACGGCGACCCGGCGCAGGGCCTCGACAGCCAGCCGGCGCGCATCCGGCTCGTGGCCGAACAGTCGCTCCGGCGCCTGGGCACCGACTGCATCGACCTGTTTTACCAACACCGGGTAGACCCCAGCGTGCCGATGGAAGACGTGGCCGGTGCGGTGCAGGACCTGATTCGGGAAGGCAAGGTGAAGTATTTTGGCCTCTCGGAGGCCGGGCCCGATGCTATTCGCCGGGCGCACGCGGTGCAGCCGGTATCGGCCTTGCAGAGCGAGTATTCGCTGTGGTGGCGCGAGCCCGAGCAGAGCGTGCTGCCCACACTCGAAGCGCTCGGCATTGGCTTCGTGCCGTTTAGCCCGCTGGGCCGGGGCTTCCTCACCGGAACCATCACCGCCGACTCGACGTTTGCCAGCGGCGATATTCGCAGCTCCCTGCCCCGCTTCGAGGCGGCGGCCCGCCAAGCCAACCTGGCCCTCGTCGACTTGCTAAAACAACTTGCCGGCCGCAAGCAGGCCACCCCGGCCCAGGTGGCCCTGGCTTGGCTGCTGGCCCAGAAGCCCTGGCTCGCCCCCATCCCCGGCACCACCAAGCTACCCCGCCTGCAAGAGAACGCCGGCGCGGCCAAGGTCATCCTCACGCCCGATGATTTGCGGCATTTAGAGCAGGCAATCAGTCAGGTAGCCATTCAGGGAGAACGTTACAACGCACAGATGCAGCAGGCAATTAATAGGTAGGTGGCGGGCGGTGCTGGCAAAGCGCCTTCCCCGCCAGCACCGCCCACCTGCTTAAACCAAAAGAGCCACGGCAACTGCCGCGGCTCTTTTGGTTGGGGGCCCCAACGGCGGGCCGGGCGCCGCACTGAGCTACTTTAGCTTGATGCCCTGCGCCGCCATCTGCTTTTCCTGCTCGGCGTGGTTGGCCAGAAACTGCGCGTGCTGGGCCGCCGTGCGCTCGTGACCCAGACTGCGCAGGTGCTCGCGCAACTTAGGTTCGGTCCAGTCGGCACCGTACGACGGGGTGCCGGGCTGCTGCCGCCACGACTCGTGCAAGCTGCCATCTTCCACGGCATCGAAGCCCAACTCCTCAACCAGGGCCATCACTTTCTGCTTGGCGGCGGCCTCGTCGCCGGCCACGGGCAGCGCAATGCGGCCGGGCGTGCCAATGGGCGTACCCGATTTTTCGAGGTGCTCGGCGTAGATATTGTTGAACACCTTCACCACCGGGCGGCCCAGGTGCTGCTGCACCCACTCGCTCTCGGTGAGGGTACCGGTTTCCAGCTCGCGCAGGTGGCCGTCGCGCAGCAGGGGGTAGTAGTTGCTGGTGTCAATCACCGGCACGCTGGCGGGCACGCCTTCAAACAGGTCTTTGGGCAGGTCGGGGATGTTGATCAGGGGAATGGTGACCACAATGATTTCGCCGTATTGGGCGGCTTCGCGGGCCGTAGAGGGGGTGGCGCCAGTTTTTTGGGCCACGTCGCCCAGCGTTTCGGGGCCGCGCGAGTTGGCAATGAGCACCGAATGGCCGAGGCTGGTGAGCCGCACGGCAAGGGCGCTGCCGATGTGGCCGGCTCCGATAATTCCTATTTTCATGACTGGTGAGGTTAATATTAGTGATAGCTGCTCTACGCAACTGCGTTTTTCAAGGCTACCTGGCCAATAGAATTGTTTGACCTGACGCTTCCAAATGACTTCGGCCAGCCCGCCACTGGCCAAATGTCTTATTCAAAAAGCCTATCCACCAAAAAGCGCCTTGCCAGCTAGTAGATGAGGGTTTTCCCTTAAGCAAAATCTTGTTTTGTAGCTACTTATTCAGAAGTGAAAAGCCGGCAGACCGGCAGCGGCCAAATGGTACACGGACCTGGAAAACGCGCTAAATAAGAAGGCAGTCTGCACGCGGTGGCCCCCTCTCCGCGCGATGTACCAGGCAGCAGGAGCTAAAGACTTTACCGCGCGAAGCCCCGGGCAACGCCCCCCTGGTTTTGCGCAGTAGCAGGGCCGGGACTGGTAGTAGTTGCCCGGGGCCCCATCCACAGGCTTAGCGGCGGATGGCGTTCACTGCTTAGCTTGCGGAAAGAGCGGCCACCCGGGGAACAGCACTTCCCCCAGAGCTGTTAATTTCTGGCGGCTCGCCCTCCGCCCGACTCTATTCCCCGGGCCTTCCCCCTATGGCGACCCCTAACGATGCTGCCCTGGATACCCGCCTGACGCACCTGCGCCAGGCCGACCCCGCAGCGTTTCTGGAAGCCTTGTTTAAGGCATTTTACGCCCCACTTGGGGCGGTGGCCTACCGCGTGGTGCCCGACCGGGCAGCGGTGGAAGACATTTTGCAGGACGTATTTTTACGGGTATGGCAGGGGCTAGCCACGCTGCCAGCCATCGATTCGCACCGCGCCTACCTCACGCGCATGGCCCTCAATGCCGCCGTGCGCTACCAGCAGCGCGCCCAGCGCCACGTGGCCTGGGACGAGGCCCCGCCCGCCAGCGCCCCCGTGGCCCCCGACGCCCTGGCCCAGCTGCACGCCACCGAAACCACCGCGGCCGTGGCGGCGGCCCTGGCCCACCTGCCACCCCAGTGCCGCGTGGTGTTCGAGCTGAGCCGCTACGAGGAAATGAGCTACCAGCAGATTGCTGAGGCGCTCGAGATATCGCCTAAAACCGTGGAAAACCAGATGGGTAAGGCCCTGCGCATTCTGCGGCGCGAGCTGGCGGGCGTGCTCAAAAACCTGTACGGACTGCTGCTCTACCTGCTGGCGCTGCGGGCGCTGAGTGCCGGCGGCGGACCCGCCCGCCCCGCGCCGGCCGCTATTTTTGGGGGCCGCGTGGGGGTAGGGGCGCCGTGGCGTATCCGTACAGTACCTGGCCCCGTCCTCTTCCCCCGGCTTCCTGCTTGACGATGCAACGCTACCCCGACCCGCCGGATGCCCCCTGGGCGCTGCTGGCCCGCCACCTGGCCGCCGAAACCTCGGCCGCCGAACGCGCCGACCTGCGCGCCTGGGTGCAGGCCGACCCGCGCCACCTGCAAATCCTGGCCACCGTTACCCGCGCCTGGGAGCGGGCGGGCGAGGCCGCCGCGCAGCCCGTACTCTTCTCGCCGGCCGATGTGGAGGCCGCCTGGCAGCGCTTCCGGCTCCTAATGGCCGTACCGGCCGGGCCACTCGCCGTATCTGCGCTCGCCCTCAGCCCCCTTCCCGCGCCGGGCCCCATCGCCACGCCCATTCCTGCCCCTATCCCTGCGCCGGTGGTGCGCCCGCTGTGGCCGGGGGCCAGGCCAACCGCAACCAGGTGGTGGCAGCTGGCCGCCGCGCTTGCCCTGCTGGTAGGTGGGGGTTACCTATTGACTGATGGGCAGTTTCTGCACAAGCACGACACCGTGACGACCTATGCCAGCGCCGCCCGCCGCCAGCTGGTGCGCTTGCCCGACGGCAGCCGCGTGTGGCTGAATGCCCATTCGCGGCTGCACTACCGGGGCCTGGGTGCACCGGCCAGCACTGGCGCGCGAGCCGTGCAGCTCACCGGCGAGGCGTATTTTGAGGTAGCGCATAACCCCGCCCGGCCCTTTCTGGTGAGCACGGCCACGGCCCGTGTGCGCGTAACGGGCACGGCCTTCAACGTGCGGGCCTACGCGGCCGAAGACTCGGTGGAGGTGAGCGTGACCCACGGCCGGGTGTGGCTGCTGCACCTCGCCACCCCCGACAGCGTGCTGCTTACGGCCGATACCCGCGCCGCCCTGCGCGCCACCGATGCCCCCGGCCGCGTGGCCGCCACACTGCGCCGCACCCCCACGGCCGACCACAATTTCCGGGCCTGGCAGACCGATACCCTGCGCTTCCGCGACACGCCGGTGGCCCAGGTGGCCCAGACGCTGCGCGCCACCTTCGGCACGGCCGTGACGCTGCTGAGCGCTGGCCTGGGCAAGTGCCGCTTCACCGGCACCTTTGCCCGCCCGCAGCCCCACCAGATACTGGCCGTGCTAGCCGCCGCCACCGCCAGCCGCTTGGCCCCCGACGGCAGCGGCGGCTACGTGCTGGCCGGCCCCGGCTGCGCCGGGGGTATGGCCGGGGCCGACCTCCCCCCAGATTCGGCTACGCTAGTTGCCCAGCCGTGAGCGGGGGCCCTGGGTACTGGCGGGCCACGGGCCGCGTGGTGTTTGCGCTGGCGGCCGGCGGCCTGGCCAGCGGCGGGCCGGCGCGGGCGCAGCAACCCGGCCCACCGCTGGCAGTGCCCGCGGTGCTGGCGCGCCCGGTGGCGTTGAGGCCCGGCAACCGCCCGTTGGGCGAGGTGCTGGCTGAACTGTCGCGCCAGAGCCGGCTGCCGTTCAGCTACAGCAGCTCGCTCATTCCGGTGGGGCACCGCTACCGGCTGGCGGCGGGGCCGCCGCGCCCACTGGGCGTAGTGCTGCGCGAGATGCTGGCCGCTACCCATTTATCCTATGGCTTGCTCGATGGCCAACTCGTGCTGTGGCCCGCCCAGGCGGCCCTGCCCGCCGGCGTCACGGCCGTGAACGGCCACCCTGCCAGCAGCGGGCCGCCCCTGTCCAACCAAGCGGCCTTCTTGGCAAAAAGTCCCGGTCCTGCTTACTCAACCAGCTTCGCAACAAAGCCGCAGTCTACTCAAAAAGCTGGGGCCCCGGCGCTCACTGCTGACCCACCGCACGAGCTGCACCGCCGCGCCCTAGCGGCTGGCTCCGCCCTCCCCACATTGGCGGCGGAACCGGGCAGCAGTATAACCACGGCGGGGGCCCCCATCCACAACAAAGCCACGAGCCCCTTGACTAAAGCCGCTAGCCTGGCGGCTTCCACAAGGCTACCCGCTGGGCGAGCACGGCCGCGTTCGGTGGTACGGGGCCTTGGTTCCGGGGGTGAAGATTCAGGTTCCAGGGGTGGGGATTCAGGTGTCGGGGGTGGGGATTCAGGGGTCAAGGTGGCGGCCTCCGCAGGGGCCCCTGGCACCCCTGGAGCCCCTGGAGCCCCGCGCACCACCACCGCTTTCCTCGCCCAGAGCCCTGCCCCCCCCGTACCGCCGACACGGCGGGCAATTGAGGCCCTGCCCGCGGCGGAAAACACGGAGGCAAGGCCCCGGGCCGCCGGTGACGCGCGCCGGGCGCTGCTAGCTGCACCCGACTCGTTGGAGCCGTTGCGGGCGCGGCCCGTTTTTGCGGCCCTGGATTCGATTCCGCTCGGTGCCCCGCACCCCGGGGCCCTGGCCAGTCCTTATCCTGCACGCAACGCCGTGGCAAAAAATATTGCCACCGTTCCTTCTTCCGCACCCCTGCTGGCAGGGTTGCGCAGCTGGACCTACCTACATGGCGAGGTGTGGGCCAGCGAAAGCATGCCCCTGGGCGCAACAGTAAAAGTGGGCGTGCGCCCGGCCTACCTCGTGCTCGGGGCGGCCTTGGCGCCCACCGGCCATCACCACGGGGCGGCGTGGGGCGTGGGGTTGGGCACAGCCGGCCGGGCCCGGGGCCGCTTCACCCCCAGCCTCGATTTGCTACTGTGGTGGCTAAACGGCGACGATGACGGCGTGGGCCGGACCCAGCTCACGCAGCTGCGCCCGCAGCTGGCTTGGCAGCTCAAACAAGGCGGGCGGTGGCAGCTGGTGGGCGGGCCCACCCTCAACCTGGCCACAGCCCGGCGCACCCTGGGCGCACGGCCGCGCTGGCACGTGGGGCAAGACCAGTGGCTGTGGTTTGAATCGCTCGATGACCAACCGCTGCTGCGCCTGTGGCCCGGGGTGCAGCTGGGCCTAAGATTTTAGGCACCGCCTACCTTGTCTGGCGGCCTTATGCGGCCTTAGCCACCGCGCCACGACGGCCACCGGGGGTCCCCTTTGAGCAACCCCGTACCCAGCGGCGAGCCGGATGCGGGAGCGCTCAACCAGAGAATAAGCTAGAGTAAGTAGCTATCCAGACGATTGTTAAGTTGCAATGGGAGCATGAGGCGGGGCCCAGCCCGGCAGGTCACGGGCAATTTTGCGGGCGGAGGGTGGGCGGTGGGTGGGCCCCGGGGCAGGTAGCTCGTGGGTCGCCAGCAGCTCTTCGTACACCGCCTGCTGCCGGGCCAGCCCGCTACCCCAGGCCGGCGCGGCAAGGGGGCCCCGCGCCTCGGGCCCGTACGACCACCCCGGCAGCTCAGCGCCCGGGCCGCAGGGCCGGACCGCTAGCGCCGGCAGGTAGCGGACCGGCGCCGCAGTGCAGGGCCACACGGGCCGCCAGCCGGCCGCCGTGGGCCGCGCATATTCCAAAAAATAAGTGCTTTGCATAACCCATGTACTTGACGATGAATTAATTACGGCCGGAAGGTCTCCGAGTCCCTTCGCGCGGCTTGTTGCCAGGCAGCGCGCGCATCAACAAGAGGCGCGGGGCCCCCGCTACCCCCACGCGGCCCCCGTTTTTATTTGGGCGCAACGGCTGCGCACAGGCAAAAAGGCGTGGGAATGCAGTTAATTTTTTATAAAATATTCAGGATAAGCAGTTTATCAAAGCTTGGCATTGCGTGCTGGCTCCTGCCGCAGCGCGCCGCTGTTTGCCGCCGCGGGGCCCCGACTTAGGGCATGACGAAGGAGAAATCGACACTCACGATGTTGGCCGTGAGGCCGGTGGTTTGCCAGTAGTGGCCGTAGCGCAGGTCGATGGATTTGAACTTGGCCACCCGGTCCCCGAAGGGCGTTTTGAAGCGGCTGAGCCCGTAGAGTGGGGCGTAGCGGAAGCCCAGGCCCAATTTCTGGGCCGTAAAGGCCGCCAGGTCGTAGTCGGACGAGTAGAATTCGTCCGCGGTGGAGTGGGCCAGGTAGGGCGCGAAGTAAGTCGCGGCCGTCTGGGTGTGGTAGCGGTAGAAGGGGTAGAGCGTGAAAAACGGCGTCACCTTTACCGGCGCTTCCAGCTCAAAAGTGTGCGCCCGGATACCGAAATTATCGTTGTAGAAGCGGTAGAAGCCCCGGATTTGCACCAGGTCGGTGGCGTAGTAGTTCAGGCGCAGGCCCACGGGGTACTTGGTGCGCAGGCGGGGCAGCAGCTCGGTTTTGGCGGTGCCCAGCTGGCCGGGCGTGCCCAGTTCCGGGGCGCTGTTGTAGAAGTACACCCGGTGAAACGGGGTGCTTAGCAGTCCACGCTGGGTCACCAGCTCGGTGCTCACGGCCAGTTGCAGGCGCTTGCTGATAACCTGCGAATACACGATGTTCAGGTTATAGCTCTGGCGGTTATCAAAGCCCGAGCCGTGCTTCTGGTTGCCTGTGCCGGTGGTACCGGTGCGCAGCTCCACGGGCAAAATCAGCGTCACCTGGTCGCTGTACACCTGCCCGCCGATGCTCAGCTCACGGTTGCCGTCGCGCGAGCCGTGCGTCCAGGAACCGGCCAGGTTAAACGACTGGTAGTCATATTCTTTGGAAGCCCCGCCGCCGAGGCCCAGGATGGTGCGCTTGTCCTTGAGCGTGCGCGAGTAGCCTAGGTCGAGGTGGTAGCGCACATCGCGCGACGACGGCGACGAGAGCACCTGGTCGATGCGGTCGGTCGAGGCCGAGGCGTAGTAGTCGAAGCCCACGTTGGCCGTGAGGCGCGCCACCGAGTCGAGCGGCACATTCAGGATGATGGTCGGGGACACGTCGGTGAGGTGCTGCGTGCCAATGCCACCCTCCACGGCCCCGTGGTCGCCGTTTTGCTGGTAGTAACTGCTGATAAAGTCCACGTCAGTTTCGCCCACCGACGCGGGCGCTAGGCGCGCCGCCGAGGCTGCCGCCGGCGGGCCTGAGCCATCGAGGCGGTTGGAGGTGGGCGTGCCCTGGGCCAGGGCTGACATAGGCAGCGCCAGCACAAGGCCAGCAACCAGTAAAAATCTCATGAATAAGCAGTTAATATGCTTGTAAATACTACGCCAGTACCGTTTCTAGGTGAGTGTACCTAGTTACGGTGCACGTCTGTGCCACTAAGCTGTACTTGGTTTCGCGTTAAGGGCACCTGGGGCAAGACTAAGCACAACTTAGTGGTACACGCTAACGCCGCAGCTACGTGCGCTAATTTGGAAACTGCTCTAATTACAGCCGCAGCCACCGCCCACCTTGCCGCCGTTGGCCCCGCCTGCGCCTTCGCGGTAGCTTTCGAAGTTAACTTCCGGGGTCTCGACCTTCTTGGTGGCCAGCTTCATGTCCTCGTCGTTGAGGTAGGCCTTTTGGTAGGCGGCCACCGACACGCAGGCGGGCAGGGCCCCGGCGCCAGCCAGCAGCAGGCCCAGGGCTACCGGGCGGAAAAAAGCAGAGAGTTTCATCGGGTAACGGGGGTTTTGGCAACGGTCGCCGCGGCGGCGCTGTGGTACGAGTTAAGTTGCATGCCCTTAGAAACCAGCGTTTGGCCGTCGTCGGTAATCACGGTGGCGTCCACGCCCTTGAGGCGGTTTATCATCGCCAGGCCTACCTGGGGCCCCAGCACAAACACGGCGTCGTCGAGGGCGTCGGCCAGCTCCACGTCGGGGCAAATGATGGTGACCGAGCGCAGGCCCGTGGCCGGGTAGCCGGTGTGCGGGTTGATGATGTGGCCGTAGTATTTGCCGGCCACCGTGAAATACTGCTCGTAGTTACCGGCCGTGACCACGGCCATATCGCTGACCGTCAGCCAGGAGGACACGCTCTGGGGCCGGGCCGGGTCGCCGATGGCAATGCGCCAGCCGCTGCCGTCGGCCTGCTTGCCCCAGCAGTACACGTCGCCCGAGCCGTTGAGGAGGCCCCCGGCGATGCCCATTTTTTTCATAATTTCTGAAGCCCGCCGCACGCCGTAGCCTTGCAGAATGCCGGCCAGATTGATCCGCATCCCTTTTTCGGGCAAGTACACCGAATGCACGGCCGGGTCGAGCCGCACCTTCTGCCAGCCAATGCGCCGCACCGAATTGCGCACCGTGGCCGAATCGGGCAGGCTGGCGTGCTCCGTTTTATCAAACTGATAGATCTTGTCGCCGCTGGCAAACGTAATGTCGAAAGCCCCGCCGCTGAGCTGCGAGATTTTGAGCGTCCGCGCGATAAGGTCGTACACCTCCTGGTCCACCACCACCGGCCGGATGCCCGCCATTCGGTTAATTTTCACCACTTGCGAGGTCGAATCCCAATAGGAAAAAAGGCGGTCGATACGCCCGGTTTCGCGCATGCCGGCGCGCAGGGCCCGCCAGGCCAGCGAGTCGTCGCTGGATACGGCCGTGAAGGTGAAGTGCGAGCCCATCAGGTGCGCCGCGCGGGTGTAGGCGCGCGGCGGGCGGGCGGCGGCCACCGTGGGGGCCCCCTGGGCGCGGGCCGCCGCCAGGCTGCCGCCCGCGCACAGCCCCACCAGCAGCACGGCCCGCGCTTGCTGCTGCCAAGCAGCCAGGCAATTCATTAGCAAGTGCATACGCTTAGTTTTTGGCGAGAAGCTGGCTCAGGTACGCATCGTAGGCGGTGGCCCCGCCGGGGCGGTAGCCGGTGCGCGCCAGCACCTTGCCCTCGGGCGAGAGCAGCACCACGGCCGGAAACACCCCGTCTTTGTTGAGCCGGGCGGCGGCGTCCTCATTGCGCTTGGTCTGGGCTGGATCGAGGCGGTTTTTCTTGTTGCGCGGGAAGTCGAAGCGCGCCAGCACAAACTTGCCCTGGGCGTACTGCGCAAATTCGGGCTGGTCGAATACCTCCTGCTTGAGCATCATGCAGGGCTTACACCAATCGGAACCCGAAAACACGACCAGTACCGGCTGTTGGCTCGCCTTGGCCCGCGCCAAGGCGGCGGCGAGGTCCGAAGTCCAGGCCGGGGCGGGGGCCTGCGCGTGGGCGCTGCCGGCGGCCAGCAGCGCGACAAAAGGAAGGGCAAGCAGGCGCATAATTGCAGAAGTGAAAGCCATTAACAACATGAGGTTTAATAATTTGCAGATACCAGCCGGCTAGCCGGTTACGTGCAGGCTGGTGCCCGTTTGCACCACGGCGTACTGCTTGAGCCCCGACGACACTGGGCCGCTAATAATGCCCCCGCTCAGGTTGAACACCGCGTTATGGTTGGGGCAAATGAAGTGCGCTGCCGCTTGGTCAAAGTACACGCTGGTGCCCTGATGCGGGCACGGCGCCTGGAAGGCCACGTAGGTACCCGCCGTGGTTTTGGCCACGATGACGGCCCGGTTGGCCCCGTAGATATAGCCCACGCCGGCATCGTTGAGCGGGGTGCTGGTCACGGCCGTGAGGTCCACCGCGAAGTCGACGCCAGTGGCGGCGGTCGGCGCAGGGTCGCTGCCGGCGCTGCTGCACCCGCTCAGGCACGCCGAGGCCAGCAAGCCGGCGGCTCCCAGGCCAAAGAGTTGCAAAAAATTCTGGCGATTCATTCCTGCTGGGTCGGGCATGGTCTCGGAGAGGGAGGACGGTGGTTAAGAGCGCGCCCTTGCTAGGAAGATGCATAGCCCCGCTCCTACCCCTACGCTTCGCCGATTTTTATTTTTTAGCAGCGTATTTATGAAGTGTTAAATATTGATTTTCAAAGTTTTATGTCGTTAAATCATTGAGAAATCTGTAAATAAGCAAGTAGTGTTGCGGCGTGGTGATTCTTCGAAATACACAACTTCATGCTCCATTCAGGCACGATTGGCAATCAATGGGTGAGCGTGCGTGTGGCGAGGCCCTCTATGCTGGGCGGCCAGCAGCGGGACATTCCGGACCGGGGCGCGCAGTGCACCGGCGGCCAATGGCAAGCGCTGGGCGCAACCAGCTTGTGCAAAGGCTATGCTGCCCTTTGCATAGGCTTGCACTACCTGGCAAAACCGCTTGTGGGATGGCTCCTTATAACGTACCGCAACGATAACGTACCGCAACGCGGGTCTGATAGGCTGTGCTATTTGATTCGGGCGCCCGACCGCCGCCCAACCCCGCGGACTCGGAGCGTACACGCCATAACCGAACGCCGGGGCCCTAATTTGCGTTGAGACTCCAGCAGCGCACCTCACAACCCGCGCGCTTTTCCTGACCCATGACTGAACATGCATTATTTGGCGCCGGCTGCTTCTGGTGCGTCGAGGCCGTTTTCCAAAACCTGAAGGGCGTGGAGAAAGTGGTATCCGGCTACGCCGGGGGCCGCATCGCTAACCCTACCTATAAGGAAGTGTGCAGCGGCCTGACGGGCCACAACGAGGTGATTGACATTGCCTTCGACCCGGCCGTTATCAGCTACAAGGAACTGCTCGAAATCTTCTGGAAAACCCACGACCCGACCACCCTCAACCGCCAGGGCAACGACGTAGGCACCCAGTACCGCTCGGGCGTGTACTACCATAACGACGCGCAAAAGCAGCTCGCCGAGGAGTATAAGCAGAAGCTCAACGACGGCCACGCCTTCCCGAACCCCATCGTGACGGAGATTACGGCCGCCCCCACCTTCTACCCCGCCGAGAACTACCACCAGAACTACTTCAACCTGCACGGCCACGAGCCCTACTGCCAGTTCGTAGCCAAGCCCAAAGTAGACAAGGTGAAAGCCTTGTTCGGCGAAAAGCTGAAGGAAACTGCCTGAGCCGCAGATTGAGTGGATTTAACGAATAAGAGCGGATTCGGGGGGGGCCGAGGCGGGCTGCCGGCTGTCCGCTAATCGTTATAGCGGCGCAGGGGCCCTACCCGCAACCGCAACGATTCAGCGATTACCGGGTAGCCAGCGAAGAGCCGACAGCCCGGCCCTGCGGTCTCAAAGCTCAACTAAAAAGGCCACTCATCGAGTGGCCTTTTTGACGACAGATAAACAACTATTACAATCCGTTGTTATCCGTTAAATCCACTTAATCTGCGGTTTAGACAGACACACCGAAATCGCGCAGCGCGTCGTTGAGCGACGTTTTCAGGTCGGTGCTGGGCTTGCGCTGGCCGATGATGAGGGCGCAGGGTACCTGGTACTCGCCGGCGGGAAACTGCTTGGGGATGGAGCCGGGGATGACGACCGAGCGGGGCGGTACGTAGCCGCGATACTCCTTGGGCTCGGCGCCCGTCACGTCGATGATTTTGGTGCTGCCAGTGATGGTGACGCCCGCGCCAATGACGGCCTCTTTGCCGATGCGGCAGCCTTCGACCAGGATGCTACGCGAGCCGATGAAGGCGCCGTCTTCAATGATGACGGGGGCCGCTTGCACGGGCTCCAGCACGCCGCCGAGGCCCACACCGCCGCTCAGGTGCACGCCCTTGCCCACCTGGGCGCAGCTGCCCACAGTGGCCCAGGTGTCCACCATCGTGCCCTCGCCCACGTAGGCGCCAATGTTGGTGTAGCTAGGCATGAGGATAACGCCGGGAGCTAGAAACGCGCCGTAGCGGGCCACGGCGGGCGGTACCACGCGCACCTGCTGGCCGGCGTAGTCGGTTTTGAGCTGCATTTTGTCGTGGTACTCGAAGGGGCCCACCTCCTGGGTGCTCATCTGACGCAGGGGGAAATAGAGGATAACCGCCTTCTTCACCCACTCGTTGATGGTCCACTCGCCGCCGTCGGCGGCGGGCGGCGTGGCCACGCGCAGGCGGCCCTTGTCGAGCTCCTCAATAATGGCCTCGACGGCGGCTTTGGTGTCGGCAGTTTGGAGCAGGGCGCGGTCGGCCCAGGCAGCTTCGATGGTGGCTTGCGCGGCGGCGGAATCGAATGACATAAAAACGGAAAAAGTGAATCTGGAGCAAAACTAGCATCTTTGGCCGCCGCGGCCGCGCAGCGGCGCTTCCTTTCTGCCTTGCTTGCCCATGCCGCCGCTCACCGTCCTGCTCGCCTCCGTCCTCAAGCCCGTCGATGAGCCGCGGATGGCCGGCAAGTTTGCCGCTACGCTGCTGGAGCGGCCCGACGTGCTTGTGCACGTGGCCGGCCAGGGCCTCCGCGCCGGCCGGGGCCCCGGAGCGGCCGACGCCGCGGGCCGGCTGCACGCCCACGCCATTTTCCAGGGCTCGCGGCTGGGGCTGAGCCGCTTGGGGGCCCAGTTGCGCTACTGGCAGTTGCTGCGGCGCCTGCGGCCGGGCCTGGTGGTGGTGCACGCCCCGGAGCTACTGCCCCTCACGCTGCTGTGGCAGGCACGGGGCCCCGGGCGGCGCTTTATCTATGACATCCAGGAAAATTTCGCGCTCAATATCCGTACCCAGCGCGTGTACCCGCCGTGGGTGGGGCGCGTGCTGGCCGGGGCCCTGCGCCGCATAGAAACCCTGGCCGCCGGCCGCGCCGCTGGCCTCGTGCTGGCCGAGGCCAGCTACGCCGGCGAGCTGCCGTTTTTAAGTAGGGCCCCGGGCCGCGTGGCGGTGCTCGAAAACAAGTACCAGCCCGCCCTGGGCGAAGCGCTGCCCCACGCCGCCCGGCCACTGCCGGGGCCCCACGAGCCGCTGCGGCTGCTATTTTCGGGCACCCTCTCGGAGCTAAACGGCGTACGCGAGGCCGTGGCCCTGGCGGGGGCCCTGCACGCGGCCCGGCCCGGCGGGGCCCACCTCACCATCGTCGGCTTCTGCCAGCAACCGGCTTTGCTGCAAGAGCTTACGGCACTGGCCGCTGCGCACCCCGCTTGGCTGGCGCTGGAAAGCGGGGCACGGCCGGCGCCCTACGCGGCCGTGGTGGCGGCCATTGGGCGGGCCCACCTAGGCCTGCTGGCCTACCGCCCCCACCCCAGCTCGGAACGATGCCAGCCCACCAAGCTGTTTGAGTACCTGGCCCACGGCCTGCCACTACTGGTGCCGCCCAACCCGCTGTGGTCGGCGGCGGTGCGGGCCCACGGCGCGGGCCTGGTCGTCGATTTTGCCGACCCAGCCGCGGCGGCCGCGGCCGTGCTGGGGGCCCTGGCGGCGGGGCCGGCATTCTACCCGCAGGGCCCCCCGGCCAGCGCGCTGTGGGCCAGTGAGGCCAAAAAATTATGGGCCCTGCTGCATTTATCCTGAATAAGCTGCCAACTTTGCGGCCCTTTTGGCGGGGCAGTACCGTACGTTTCCTTCCTCAATCCCACCCTTTTCCTACGTTGCATGGCTACTTTGCGTCATTCCGAAATTGCCGGCGTCGGCCACTACGTGCCCAGCCGGGTAGTGAAAAACGCCGAACTGGAGCCCCTGCTCAATACTTCGGACACCTGGATCCAGGAGCGCACCGGCATTCAGGAGCGGCGCTGGTTTGAGGAAGGCACCGACACCACGGCCAACATGGGGGCCCGCGCCGCCCGCCGGGCCCTGGATATGGCCGGCCTCCAGCCCGACGACGTGCAGCTCATCGTATTCGCCACGCTATCACCCGATTACTTCTTTCCGGGCTCGGGTGTGCTGTTGCAGCGCGAGCTGAGCATGACGAACAATTGCCCCGCCCTCGACGTGCGCAACCAGTGCTCAGGCTTCATCTACGGCCTCTCGGTGGCCGACCAGTTTGTACGCACCGGCATGTACGATACGGTACTAGTAGTGGGCTCGGAAATTCACTCCTCGGGCCTCGACAAAACGCCCAACGGCCGAGGCGTGGCCGTCATTTTCGGCGATGGCGCCGGGGCCGTGGTGCTGCGGCCCAGCACCCGCGAGGGCCACGGCATCCTCAGCACGCACCTCTATTCACAGGGCGAATTTGCCGAGGAGCTCATTGTTAAGGAGCCCAGCTCGAACAAGGAGGACCGGGTGGGCCACGTCATCGCCAACGCCGCCGACCTCTACCCCTACATGAACGGCCAGAACGTGTTCAAGCATGCCGTGGTGCGCTTCCCGCAGGTCATCAAGGAAGCGCTGGACACCAACGGCTACCAGCCGGCCGACATCGACATGCTCATCCCGCACCAGGCCAATTTGCGCATCACCCAGTACGTGCAGCAGAAAATGGGCTTGCCCGACGAAAAAGTATTCAGCAACATCCAGCGCTACGGCAACACCACCGCCGCCAGCATCCCGCTGGCCCTGAGCGAAGCCGTGGAGCAAGGCAAAATCAAGCGCGGCGACCTGGTTTGCCTGGCCGCCTTCGGCTCGGGCTTCACCTGGGCCTCGGCGCTGATTAAGTGGTGATTTTTCATTTAACAGTTATACTGCTCACGAAGTGGAATGCGAAAACGAAGTAGGGTGCGGGGCTTGTCCCCGCCCGTCCTTGAACGGTTCCGTCGGCTTTCGTTCCACGACGGGCGGGGACAAGCCCCGCACCCTACTTCGTGACGACTATAACATTTATCAGTTAACACTTTAACCCGCGCTCGAATTGAACTGCGCCTAAAACGAAAGGCCGGTTAATCAGGGCTAAAAAATTGATTATTTGCTTGTTAAATGATAAATATTAACTATTAAATGAAATGACCATCACCGAAGAAAATTACCTCAAGGCCATCTGCAAGCTCTCGGAAGCGGAGCCGGCGACGGGCGTGAGCACCAATCGCATTGCGGGGGCCCTGGCCACGCGCCCGGCTTCGGTGACGGACATGCTGCGCCGCTTGTCCGAAAAGGGCTTGCTGGATTACGAGAAGTACCGCGGCGTGCAGCTCACCGACGAGGGCCGGCGGCTGGCGCTGCTCACCATCCGGCGGCACCGGTTATGGGAGGTGTTTTTGGTGCAGCAGCTGGGCTTTAACTGGGACGAGGTGCACGAGGTGGCCGAGGAGTTGGAGCATGTGCAGTCGCCGCTGCTGATGCGGCGGCTCGACGCCTTCCTGGGCCACCCCGCCCTCGATCCCCACGGCGACCCCATTCCGGCCGAGGACGGGGCCATGCGCCGCCCCTCCCACCGCCTGCTCGCCGACCTCGAAGCTGGCGAGCGCGCCACCCTCACGGCGGTTAAAAACACGTCGGGGCCCTTCCTGCAATACCTCGACAAGGTGGGCCTCCAGCTGGGGGCCCTGGTGGAAGTGCTCGACAAAGTAGCCTTCGACCAGTCGCTGGAACTGCGTGTGAACCGGGAGCGCACCGCCCTGGTGTCGGCCGAAGTGAGCCGCAATTTGTTCGTAACGGCTTAGTCTGAACCACGGATTTATCGGATTGGGCGGATTCGTCGGATTTTGGGGACGATTGCCGGGGGCCGGTTGGGGGCCCCGGGCGGGCTGCCGGCTTTTCGCCGGCTGCCCGCTAATCGTTGAATCGTTATTTGCCCGAGTCAAAATACCTGCCTGCAAGATGGTTAATAAATATTTCAACGATTAGCGGGCAGCCGGCGAAAAGCCGGCAGCCCGCCCGGGGCCCCCAACCGGCCCCCGGCAATCGTCCCCGAAATCCGCCCAATCCGATAAATCCGTGGTTCAGACACTTTTTTCCGATACCATCGTGGCCTTGGCCACGCCGCCCGGCGTAGGGGCCCTAGCCGTGGTGCGCCTTGCGGGTCCCGATGCGGTTGGCCTGATAGCCGGCGTGTTTTCTAAGAAGAATCTGGCTGCCCAGCCCGGCCATACGCTGCACTACGGCACCATCCGCGACCCCGACGGCGGGGCCCTGATCGACGAAGTGGTGGTGGCCCTGTACCGGGCTCCGCGCTCGTTCACGCGCGAAGACGCGGTGGAAATCAGCACCCACGGCTCCGACTACGTGGTGCGCCAGCTACTGGCGCTGCTGCTGCGTCGCGGGGCCCGGCTGGCCGAGGCCGGCGAGTTCACCAAGCGCGCCTTCCTGAACGGGGCCCTGGACCTGGCCCAGGCCGAGGCCGTGGCCGACCTCATCGCTGCCGACTCAGCCCTGAGCCACCAGGTGGCCCTGAACCAGCTGCGCGGCGGCTTCTCGCAGGAGCTGCGCACGTTGCGCGGCCGGCTCGTCACGTTCGCCTCACTGCTGGAATTGGAGTTAGATTTTGGCGAGGAAGACGTAGAATTTGCCGACCGCACCGGCCTTAGGGCCTTGCTGGGCGAAGTGGCCGACCGGGTGGCGGCGCTGCTGCGCTCATTCGAGCTGGGCAATGTCATTAAAAACGGCATCACCGTCGTCATCGCCGGACGGCCCAACGCAGGCAAGTCCACGCTGCTCAACGCGTTGCTGCGCGAGGAGCGAGCCATCGTATCGGCCATTCCGGGCACTACGCGCGACTTTATTGAGGACGAAGTGAGCCTCGACGGCCTGCGCTTCCGCTTCGTGGACACGGCCGGCCTGCGCGACGACCCTGCCGACGAGGTGGAGGCCATCGGTGTGCAGCGCACCCGCCAGCGCATCGGCCAGGCCGCCCTCCTCCTTTACCTCTTTGACCTCACGGAGCTGACGCCCGCCCAGGTGCAAGCCGAAATTGGAGCCCTCACGGCCGCGCACCCCGCCCTGCCCGTGCTGGCCGTGGGCAACAAGCTGGACCTGGCCAGCGGCGAGCAGCTGGCTGGCTTCGACGGCTTTGCGGTGGATGGCACCGCCGCTGTGCGGCTGGCCGCCGCCCGGGGCCAGGGCCTGGAGGCGTTGCAAACGGCGTTGCTGGCCCGCGTGCGCGGCGCGGGCCTGGCCGGCCACGCCGGGGCTACCATCGTTACGAACGTGCGCCACGCCCGGGCCTTGGCCGTGGCGGCCGAGCACTTGGCCGCCGTGCGCGCCGGCCTCGACGCCGGCCGGGGCACCGAGCTGCTGGCCGCCGACCTGCGCCACGCACTGGGAGCCCTGGGCGAAATCACGGGCGAAATTTCGTCGGATGATTTGCTAACCAGCATTTTCACCCAGTTTTGCATCGGCAAGTAGGCCGGGGCCCCGGGCCACGCCGGGCCCGTTCTACGCCCGGCCTGAACCAGGGAACCCATGCCGCAGCTACTTTTGTAGTAGAGACACGGTACAAAAGGCGGGCAGCTTGCCGCGCAGGCCGTAGCTTCGCGCCTCTTACCCACTCCCTCATTCCTTCTTCCCCGCACATGGCAGAATCTGCTGAACTCATCCTAGACGGTCAATCCATCAGCCTCCCCGTCATCGAAGGCACCGAGCACGAAAAAGCTTTTGACATTGGCAAACTACGCGAACAGACCGGCTACGTCACCCTCGATTCAGGCTACAAGAACACCGGGGCCACCAGAAGCGCCATCACGTTCCTCGACGGCGAGGAGGGTATTCTGCGCTACCGCGGCTATCCGATTGAGCAACTGGCCGAGAAGTCGTCGTTTATCGAAGTGGCGTACTTGCTGATTTACGGGGCCCTGCCCACGACCGCCCAGCTGGCCGACTTCAGCAACCGCATCACCAAGCACACGCTGGTGCACGAGGACATGCGCAAGATTTTCGACGGATTCCCGACCAGCACGCACCCGATGGCCATCCTGAGCAGCCTCACCTGCGCGCTCACCGGCTTCTACCCCGAAAGCCTCAGCCCCAACCAGACCCCCGAGGAGTTCGACCTGAACATCGTGCGCTTGCTGGCTAAAATCTCGACCATCGCCGCCTGGACCTACAAAAACTCGGTGGGCCATCCGCTCAACTACCCACGCAACGACCTCGACTACACCTCCAACTTCCTGTACATGATGTTCAGCTTCCCCACGGAGAAGTACGAAATCAACCCAGTGGTGGTGGGTGCGTTGAACAAGCTCCTCATCCTGCACGCCGACCATGAGCAGAACTGCTCGACCAGCACGGTGCGCCTCGTGGGCTCGGCCAATGCCAGCCTCTACGGCTCGGTGTCGGCGGGCATCAATGCGCTGTGGGGCCCCCTGCACGGCGGCTCCAACCAGGAAGTGATTGAAATGCTGGAAGCCATCGAGAAGGACGGCGGCGACACCAGCAAGTTCATCGACAAGGCCAAGGACAAGAACAACTCGTTCCGCCTGATGGGCTTTGGGCACCGGGTGTACAAAAACTTCGACCCGCGCGCCAAAATTATCAAAAAGGCCGCCGACGAGGTACTGCACGCCCTGGGCATGCAGGACAGCCCGCTGCTGAAAATCGCGCAGGAGCTGGAGCAAGCCGCCCTCACCGACCAGTATTTCGTGGAGCGCAAGCTGTACCCGAACGTGGACTTTTATTCGGGCATCATTTACAAGGCCCTGGGCATTCCCACCGAAATGTTCACGGTGATGTTCGCCATGGGCCGCCTCCCCGGCTGGATCGCCCAGTGGAAGGAAATGCGCGAAAATAAGGAGCCCATCGGCCGCCCCCGCCAGATTTATGTGGGCGAGTTGGAGCGCAATTACACCGCCATCGGCGAGCGGGCCTAGCCCTAGCGTTTTGCTTGAAAAAAGCCGTAGCCGGCTTGCCCAAGGGCAAGCCGGCTACGGCTTTTTTAGGCCCCCAGGGGCTCATTCAGGCGATTTCGCGCTTAAGGGTGATGAGCAAGCCCCGGGCCTGGTTGCGGGTAAACTCCGTTTCGACCGTCGTCACCACTTCCCAGCCCTGCTCGCCGAGCACGTTCAGCCGTTCCGTTAGCTGCTGGTAATCAATGGCACTGAAAAAGCCGCTGTTGACGTCCAGTAGGCGATATTCAAATTTTTTCACGGGCTAAAGGCAGCGTTGAGCTGCGGCTGAGTGACTGGTTAAAACAACTCAATCACCGCTGGGGCCCATGCATTACAGCCGGTGCGCGGTGAAGCTGCTGCGCAGGCCCTGGTAGGCCACCAGCTGGGCGGGGCGCAGCAGGCCGGCCAGAGCGGCTTCGTAGCGCTGCTGGGCGGCAGACAGGGCTTGGTCGCGGGCGGCGGGGTTGGCGCCGCTCAGGCTGATGGCCAGGGCCTGGCGCTCGGCCAGCATGCACAGGTGCAGGGCCCGGATGCGGATGTACTGGGCTTCGTCGAGGGGCACGCGGCCGGCCAGGGCCCGGGTCAGGCCGTTGGCCCGCGCCACGGTGGCGGCCGAATACGCGGCGGGATCATCGGTACCGGCCGGGGCCGCGGCAGCAGGTTGAGCACCGAGGCCGGCCACTAGGCAAAACGTAGCGAAAAAGTTGTACATGGTGGTGAAAGAAAAAAGGTATTGGAGAAATTTCGGCTTGTATCCCTCGCCAGCCGGTAGGGCTGGCGGCTTAGGTTCTCCAAACGTAATTCTATTTTTCATCCAGCCAAGTTTCCTAGTTTTCAGCCGGTTTCTAACTCAGCTATTTCACGGATTAACCATAAACTACTGATTAACAATCTTATATTTCATAATCGAAAATACAGCATTTACGCCACCACTTTTTAGCAGCTATCCATACCGACAAGACTTTCTTTACGGAATGCCAAATTATTTTCACTGTCTTAAAGCCTTGCTTTAAGTAAAAACCCTAAATAGATGCAACAGGACGCCTGTACCACCAGGCTGCACTGGCACCGCCGCTTAGCGGCAAGGGCATACGCCGCCTGAAACAAGGAATCGTACCCGAACCGGGATTCCTGGCTAGAGGATGCGCAGCTCGATGCGGCGGTTGAGGCGGCGGCTGGCGTCGGTGTCGTTGGGGCCCAGGGCGCGGGCGGCGCCGTAGCCTTTGGCCCGCAGGCGGGCGGCTTGTACACCGTGGGCCGTGAGGTAGGCCACCACGGCCTGCGCCCGGCGCTCGGAAAGCTGGAGGTTGGCCGCGTCGGTGCCCACGTTATCGGTGTGGCCCGATACCTCGATTTGCACATCCTGGTACTGGCGCATGAACTCGATGAGGCGATTGAGCTCGGTGCGCGAGCGGGGCTCCAGCTCGTACTTGTTGGTATCGAAAAACAGGTTGTTCAGCACCACGCTGCGGCCGGCGCGCACGGGGTCGAGGTAAATGTCGAGCGTGAACGGGTTGAACTGCTGCTTGCCGGCGTAATCGAAGCTCAGGCTTTTGAGTAAGTACTTGTCGGCGGCGGCATACATGGCGTAGCGGTGGCCCTCGTTGAGCACGGCGGTATACTCGCCGGTTTCCGGGTCAGAGGTCACGAACTGTGTGAGGGCGTCGGTGTCCACGTCGTAGATTTTCACGTCGGCCCGCATCGGCTTCTTGGTGGTGGCGTCGAACACCCGGCCCTGGGCGTAGGTGCTGGTTTCACGGGCCTTGGCCTCGGCGGGCACGTCGAAGCCGAAGAGCTGCACGCCCCGCTCGAGCGCGGGGGCCCCGGGAGCGGCCGGCTTTTCATCGCCCATTTGCGTGCGCGAGTAAAAGCCGCGCTGGTTGTCAGACGACACGAACATCGAGGCCTCGTCCTCGAACGTGTTCAGCGGGTAACCCAGGTTGGCCGGGGGCCCCCAGGTCCCGCCGGCAGCGGCTTCGCTCCGGAACACATCGAGCCCACCCATGCCCACTAGTCCGTCGGTGACGTAGTAGAGCGTAGTGCCGCTGGCGTGGATGAAGGGGGCCATGTCCTTGCCGGGCGTGTTCACTGGTGCCCCCAGGTTTTTGGCGGGGGCCCAGGCGCCGTCGGGCTGCAAAGTGGTCACGTACAGGTCTTCCTGCCCCTGGCCACCGCGGCGGGTGGAGGTGAAGTACAGTGTGCGCCCGTCGGCCGAGAGCGAGGGCTGCGAGTCCCACTCTGGCGAGTTCACAGCGGCGCCCAGGTTTTGGGGCGGACTCCAGGTGTTGCCGGTGCGCCGCGAGATGTACAAGTCGCAGTTGCCGACGCTCTTGGGCCGGTCACAGGAGGCAAACACCAGCGTTTTGCCATCGCCCGAAATCGTGCCTGCGCCTTCGTTATAGCTCGAATTGATGGTTGGGGCAATGCTGACGGGCGGGCTGAATGTGCCGTCAGCCGCCCGGCGGCTCACAAACAGGTCCTCGCCGCTGCTCACCATCGGCCGCCCCGTGAAGAGCAGGAAGCGGCTGTCGGCCGTCAGGGTCGGGAAATACTGAAACTTGAAGCCGTTCAGCGGGGGCCCCAGTGGCGCGGGGGGAGGCCCCACGGGGTGCTTCAGGGCCGCTTCGGCAAACACGCAGGTGCGCAGGCCGCGTTCGGCCACGGCGCGGTGGCGGGCCACTTTGGGGCCAACTTTCAGTAGCTGGCGGTAGGCCACGCCTGCGGTGGCGTAGTCACCGTATTGCAGGGCCAGGTCACCGAGCAGTAGGTACTGGGTGGCGCGGGCGGCATCGGGCGGCACCTTGGCCAAGCCCTCGCGGTAGGCCACCAAGGCCCCGCGGGTGTCGCCCTGAGCCTTCAGCAGCGAGCCCTTCATAAGCCAGCCCTCGCCGAGCGACGGAAATTTCTGGGTGAGCGTACCCAGCGTCTCCAGGGCCTTGCTAAACTCGCGGTCTTTGGCTTGGGCCTTAGCCTTCTCATAGAGGCCACGGGCCTTGGTATTGGTGATGACTGGGGGCGCAATTCCCTGAGCCTGTGCCGATAAGGGCCCGCTCAGGACCACTGCTAAAACCAGCCCGCTGCCCAGCGCGTAACGCCGGCCTTTATCCCAAAAAGTACCCAGTAGTCGCATAGCCCGCAAACTACGGAATGTCGAGGTATTTATGCGTTTGCAGCGATACTTGCCAGCGCGGGTGGGCCTTCACGTAATCGATGAGGGCGGGCGTCATGCGGGCGGCGCGGCTCCATTCGGGCTGGAGGTAGAGGCGCGTGGTGGCGGGCACCAGGGCAGCGTGCTCCTCGGCCCAGGCAAAGTCGCTGTCGTTGAAAACAATGATTTTCAGCTCGTCGGCGTGGGCCAGTACGTCGGGCCGCGGGGCCCTGAACTTCTTGGGCGACACGCAGATCCAGTCCCAACGGCCGCTGAGCGGGTGGGCCCCGGAGGTCTCAATCCAGGTTTGGAAGCCGGCCGCTTGCAGGGCCCCGGTGAGGGGCCCGCAGTTGTGCATCAGCGGCTCGCCACCGGTGATGACCACGTTGCGGCCGGGGTGCGCGGCGGCGGCGGCCACCAGCTCGGCCACGGCCTGGCGCGGGTGCGCGTCGGCGTCCCACGACTCCTTCACGTCGCACCACACGCAGCCCACGTCGCACCCGCCCAGGCGGATGAAGTAGGCCGCTCGCCCGGCGTTAAAGCCTTCGCCCTGAATGGTATAAAACTGCTCCATTACCGGTAGGATGACCCCGGTGATGGGCGTGTGGAGGATGGGCAAAGCGGCGAGCAAATCGGTAACGGCGGACATGAGCAACTAATAAAACAGGGCACGACTTGCGTCAACACCCGGGGCGCAACCGGGGCCCCCGGCCACTCAAATTTACGAACGGTGAGTTGGTGAAGGAGCGAATGAGTAATCGATGTAGAGAGAAATCACTCATTCGCTCCTTCACCAACTCACCATTGCTACGCCTTCGGATACACGGCGCCCGTGGCGGCGCGCAGCGTGTTTAGTAGCAGCATGGCGATGGTCATGGGGCCCACGCCGCCGGGCACGGGCGTGATGCGCGAGGCCAGCGGGGCCACTTCGGCAAAGTTCACGTCGCCCTTCAGGCTGAAACCGCTCTTCTTGTTGGCGTCCGTCACGCGGGTCGTGCCCACATCAATCACCACCGCGCCGGGCTTCACCATGTCGGCCGTCACGAACTCGGGCCGACCAATGGCGGCCACGATGATGTCGGCCTGGCGCACGATTTCAGCCAGGTTTTTGGTCCGCGAGTGGCATAAAGTAACGGTGCAGTTAGCAGTTTCCAAGTTCTTGGCCAGCAAGATACTAACCGGCGTACCCACGATGTTGCTGCGGCCAATTACGACGCAGTGCTGGCCGCTGGTTTTGATGCCTTGGCGGGCCATCAGCTCCACGATGCCGGAGGGCGTGGCGGGCAATAGCGCGGGCAGCCCAGCCACCATGCGGCCCAGGTTCATGGGGTGGAAGCCGTCCACATCCTTGTCGGGCCGGATGGCTTCGATGACCTTTTCGGCGTCGATGTGCTTGGGCAGCGGTAGCTGAACGATGAAGCCGTCGATGGCCGGGTCGTCGTTCAGGGCCCCCACCTGGGCCAGCAGGTCGGCCTCGGTGATATCGTCCTCAAAGCGCAGCAGCGTGCTGTCGTAACCCACCCGTTCGCAGGCCAGCACCTTGTTGCGCACGTAGGTTTCGGAACCACCGTCGTGGCCCACCAGGATGGCGGCCAAGTGCGGCGGGCGCTGGCCGGTGGCCGTCAGCTTCACCACCGCAGCGGCAATTTCAACTTTGATGTCCTCGGCAGTTTGCTTGCCGTCGATGAGGTGGGGGGCAACGTGGATATCAGCCATTCGGAAAGTACTCTTGCTTAGAAACGATTATTAAATCGCAGATTCAACTAGAATTAAATTGTTAGGAGTTACGCTGTAATGGACTGCTCCTTTGTGAATAATAAACCAGCTTGAATCAAAATCACGGAGCAGCGACAAATCATTGATAATTTGAAGCTCCAGCCCATTTGCAAAGCGGATTGCAAAATCATTCCACCTAGAAAGCTCAATACCCACTACCTGCACTTCGTGTAATATTGCTAGTCCCGGGACCAGCGCAGCATCAGAATCATCATGCCAACTGAGCAGTATTTGATTGCCCTTCACAATCCGCCACGCGCAATAAACCATTAGGGAAAACTCGCCTTGGGTTTTATCACCAAGCAGTTCTGAGCCGAACTGCAAGGTAAAAATTGAGCCAGTACCACTACCCGCTCTGCTTCGCCAAGCAGTTTTACCCACAAGTTGATTGAGCAACTCGCGCAAAGCATCGCCGGTAATACTGGTGACTTCTGGCATGTTATAAATGAACAAAAAAACGCGGCCCCCAATGGAGCCGCGTTTTCCCAAAATCAGTCAATTTTCAGAACCGCTAAAAACGCTTCCTGTGGAATTTCCACCGAGCCCACGGTACGCATCCGTTTTTTGCCCTCCTTCTGCTTTTCGAGCAGTTTGCGCTTGCGGCTAATGTCGCCGCCGTAGCACTTGGCAATCACGTTTTTGCGCAGGGCCTTGATGGTTTCGCGGGCGATGATTTTCTGCCCGATACTAGCCTGGATGGCGATGTCGAACATCTGGCGGGGCAGCAACTCGCGCAGCTTTTCGCAGAGGCGGCGGCCCCAGTCGTAGCTCTTGGAGCGGTGCACGATGGCCGACAAGGCGTCCACCTTCTCGCCATTCAGCATCACGTCCAGCTTCACCATATCGGCTTCACGGAAACCAATCAGCTCGTAATCGAGCGATGCGTAGCCGCGGCTGATGGTTTTAAGCTTGTCGAAGAAGTCGAACACAATTTCCGACAGCGGTAGCTCAAACGTCATCTCCACCCGCTCGGAGGTCAGGTACGACTGGCCCTTGATGATGCCGCGCTTCTCCATGCACAGCGTGATGATGGGCCCCACGTACTCCGAAGCGGTGATAATCTGCGCCTTAATGTACGGCTCCTCGATGGTTTTTATCAGGTTCGGCTCCGGCATTTCGCTCGGCGCGTTGATGGTCAGCAGCTGGTCTTTGGTGCCGGTGGCGTGGAACTGCACGCTCGGCACCGTGGTAATGACCGTCATGTTGAACTCGCGCTCCAGGCGCTCCTGCACAATTTCCATGTGCAGCATACCCAGGAAGCCGCAGCGGAAGCCGAAGCCCAGCGCCACCGATGTTTCGGGCTCCCAGACCAGCGAGGCGTCGTTGAGCTGGAGCTTTTCCATGCTGCTGCGTAGCTCCTCATATTCAGTAGTATCCACCGGGTAGATGCCGGCGAACACCATCGGCTTCACGTCAGCAAAGCCCTGAACAGCTTCCGGTGTGGGGTTGTGGACGTGCGTAATGGTATCGCCCACCTTCACCTCACGGGCCTCCTTGATGCCCGAGATGAGGTAGCCGACGTTGCCAGCCCCCATCTCCTGGCGCGGCTCCTGGTTGAGGCCCAGGATGCCGATTTCGTCGGCGCCGTACTCCTTGCCCGTGGCCATGAAGCGGAGCTTGTCGCCCTTGCGCATCACGCCGTTCTTGATGCGGAACAGCACCTCAATGCCGCGGTACGAGTTGAACACCGAGTCGAAAATCAGGGCTTGTAGCGGGGCCCCGAGGTCGCCTTTTGGGGCCGGCACGCGCTCCACAATGGCGTTCAGGATGGCCTCGATGCCGATGCCGGCCTTGCCCGAAGCGTGGATGATATCCTCCGGCTTGCAGCCAATCAGGTCCACAATCTCGTCGGTCACCTCCTCCGGCATGGCGTGCGGCAGGTCGATTTTATTGAGCACCGGAATAATTTCCAAGTCGGCCCCAATGGCGAGGTAGAGGTTGGAAATCGTCTGGGCCTCAATGCCCTGCGAGGCGTCCACAATCAGCAGGGCCCCTTCGCAGGCGGCGATGCTGCGGCTCACTTCGTAGCTAAAATCGACGTGGCCGGGCGTGTCAATCAGGTTCAGCGTGTAAATCTCCCCTTTGTAGGAGTACTGCATCTGGATGGCGT